>DASYBY010000516.1:0-3022 GCA_036500525.1 Baekduia sp.
CCGATGGTTCCCCCGTTCGCGCCCTCCGGAGAGGGCGCGACTCGGCCTGGTCAGACAGGTTGGGGTACAGAACACCGCATCCGGCGCGGGGTTGCGGTGCGCTTGCGCGACCTACGCGCCGGCCGCGTCGAGGCGGGCGCGCGCGGCGCCGTCGAGCGTGATGTCGGCGGCCGCGACGAGCTCGGCGAGCTGGGCCTCCGAGCTGGCCGCCACGAGCGGGACGACGGCCGGGGTCGACCCCATCATCCAAGCGAGCGCGACCTGGTTCGGCGTCGCGCCGTGGTCGGCCGCGACCGCGCGGAGGACCGCCAGGCGGGCGTCGCTGTCGGGTCCGCGGTAGGCGTCGGGCACCGGCCGGTCCTCACGGGTGAACGCGCCGCCGAGCAGCGCTGAGTAGCCGAGCAGACCGACGTTCTCGCTCGCGCAGAGGTCGAAGAGGTCGTCGTCGGCGGTGACGGTCGCGTTCGGCGAGACCTCGGCGCCGGGCCGCGGGCGCAGGTAGGAGTGGCGCTGTTGCACGGCGCAGTAGGGCACCGCCGCGCGGTCGGCCGCGGTGTGACGCGCCGGCGCACCGAAGCAGCGCCCCGGTACGCCGGCCGGGCGGCAAGGCGGACAGCCGCGGCGTGACGGCGTCCAGCGCGCCGGCGCGGTGTGATGGCGCTCAGCGCGTCACGCGGTAGAGGAGGTGCGGGAGGCCGGCGTGGATGATCTCGCGCTCGTAGGTCATGTCGAGCTTGGCGATCACGGCGAGGGAGGCGGTGTTGGCGGGTGTCGTGAAGGCGACGACGGAGTCGAGCTCCAGGACGTCGAAGGCGACGCGGAGTGCTTCGTGGGCCATCTCGGTCGCGTAGCCGCGGCCCCAGACGGCCGGGTCGATGAACCAGCCGACCTCGACCTCGGGCCGGCCGTCGACCGACGTGTGCGACAGGCCGACCTGGCCGACCGGCGTGCCGTCGGCGAAGACCGTCCAGCGGCCGAAGCCCCATCGCTCCCAGTGGGCGATCGCGGCTTCGGCGTGGGTGCGGGCGTCCTCGGTCGTCCGCAGATGCTCGGGCCAGGCCGCCTCGTCGATCGCCGGGTCGGTGTACCAGCGCGCCAGCGCCGCACCGTCGGTCGGCTCGGGCCGGCGGCCGACGAGCCGCGCGGTCGCGACGCGATCGATCCCGAAGTCTCCCGGCACGTGTGCGCGCCCTGCCGGTCGCGGTCAGCGGCGGGCGTAGGCCCGGATCGCGTCGTAGGCGACCTCGAGCTCGTAGCCCTTGCGGACCAGGAAGCCGAGCGCCCGCTCGCGGTCGCGATCGGTCTCGGGCGGCTCGCGGAAGCGGCGGGCCAGCACGGTCAGCGCCGCCTCCAGCTCTCCCCCGTCGTCGCGGGCGGCGAGCGCCGCCGCGACGAGGTCGGGCGCGACCCCCGATGCGAGCAGCTTGCGCTCGATGCGCTCGTTGCCCCAGTGGTCCAGCGCCCGCCGATCCTCGACGAAGCGCTGGGCGAACCGCGCGTCGTCGAGGTAGTTGAGCTCCAGCAGCTCGGCGATCGACTGCTCGATCGTGTCGGGCTCGACGCGCTTGGCCTCCAGGTGCCGCCGCACCTCGACCACCGTGCGATCACGGAAGCCGAGGTAGCGGTAGCTGAGGTCGAGCGCGTGCTGCAGACGCGCCTCAGGATCGACGGCCCGTTCGGCGGTCGTCACGGCGGAGCTCCTGCCGGCTAGGCCGCGGCCTTCGCGCCCTTGGCGGCCTTGATCTCGCCGGTCACGGGATCGACGCCCTCGGGGACCGCGTCGCGGTCGATCTCGGCCACGAGGTCGCGGCTGAGGTCGAGCGCGTCGTAGACCTTGGCCTCGATCTCCTTGGCGATCTCCTGGTGCTCGTCCAGGAAGCCCTTGGCGTTGTTGCGCCCCTGGCCGAGGCGATCCTCGCCGTAGGAGAAGAACGAGCCGGACTTCGTGACGATGTTGTGCTCGATGCCGAGGTCGAGGATGCAGCCCGAGCTGGAGACGCCCTTGCCGAACTCGATGTCGAACTCGGCCTGGCGGAACGGGGCCGCGACCTTGTTCTTGACGACCTTGACGCGGACGCGGTTGCCCACGGCCTCGGTGCCGTCCTTCAGCGTCTCGATGCGCCGGATGTCCAGGCGCTGCGACGAGTAGAACTTCAGCGCGCGACCGCCCGGCTGCGTCTCCGGCGAGCCGAACATGACGCCGATCTTCTCGCGGATCTGGTTCGTGAAGAGGCAGAGCGTCTGGGTGCGGTTCAGGTTGCCGGCGAGCTTGCGCATCGCCTGGCTCATCATCCGCGCCTGCAGGCCGACGGTCTGGTCGCCCATCTGGCCTTCGAGCTCGGCGCGCGGCGTCAGGGCCGCGACGGAGTCGATGGCCACGACGTCGACGGCGCCGGAGCGCACGAGCATGTCGCAGATCTCCAGGGCCTGCTCGCCGTAGTCGGGCTGTGACACCAGCAAGTTGTCGATGTTGACGCCGATCTCCTGGGCGTACAGCGGATCCATGGCGTGCTCGGCGTCGATGAACGCGCAGACGCCGCCGAGCTTCTGGGCCTCGGCGAGCACGTGGTAGACGAGCGTCGTCTTGCCCGAGGACTCCGGGCCGAACAGCTCCACGATGCGGCCGCGGGGCATGCCGCCGATGCCGAGGGCGAGATCGAGCGACAGCGCGCCGGTCGGGATGGCGTTGACCTTGACCTGCGCGCCCGGGTCGCCCATGCGCATGACGGAGCCCTTGCCGAACTCGCGCTCGATCTGCGTGAGGGCGCCGGCGAGGGCGGTGTCGCGGGCCTTGATGGCTTTTTCGTCGGTGGCGGGCATGCGGGGTGAAACCTCTCTCTTGCGCGGAAGTCGGACCAGTGTGCGGGTCGCGTCGGACGGAACTCCGACGGACCAAACCGTACGCACGTTCGTGTGCCGAAATGCGCACGCGGTGTCACGATTCACCCCCGAACCGCGCACGCGCCAGCTCCTCGTACCGCGCCGGCCCGCCGCCCAGCCACGAGCGCAGCAGGACGAGCCC
>DASYBY010000517.1:0-2991 GCA_036500525.1 Baekduia sp.
TCCAGCGCGCCGAGGCCACACTGGCCGGCGACCTGGAACACGATGCCGGAGCCCTGGGCGATCTGGCTGAGCGCGATCTCCTTGCACTTCGCCTGGTCGACGAAGTCCTGGGAGTAGGCGTTCAGCGTCTTGATCGACGGGTTGGCCGCCTTGGCGCCCGCGTCATAGCCCGCGATGTAGTGATCGACCGGCGGGATCTTCTGACCGCCGACGCTCGAGATCGTGGTGATGTTGTTGTCCTTGGCGTACAGGCCCGCGAGCGTGCCTGCCAGGTAGCCGGACTCCTGCTCCTTGAACAGCAGGCCCTCGATGTTCGTGGGCTTGCCCTTCAGGGTCGTGGCGTCGACGTCGATGATCGCGAACTTGGTGTCCGGGAACTTCTTGGCGACGGTGTCGACCGCATCAGCCATCAGGAAGCCGACCCCGATCACGAGGTCGTACTTCTGCTGTGCGAGTGTCGACAGGTTGGGGATGTAGTCGGCGTTGGACTTCGACGTCAGGACGCGGCCCTGGACACCCAGGGTCGACTCCGCCTGCGTGAGCCCCTGATTGGCCAGCGAGTTGAACGAGCGGTCGTTGAGACCGCCGATGTCGGTGACCAGGCCGACCTTGATGGACTTCCCCGCCGGGGCGGCAGCAGCCGTGCTACTGGTGCCGGCCGACGTGGAGGAGGACGACGAGTCGTCGTCCGAGCCGCAGCCTGCTGCGGCGATGAGGATGCCGGCAACGCCGATGGCGGCGATGGCACGGCGTGTTGAACGTACGCGCAACGAGAACTCCCTCTGGGATTGACGGGACTGCTGAGGGACAGCGCGGCCGACCCTTGGCCGCGGCGCAAAGCTACAGGTCCCGTCGGTGGTCACGTAGCTTTACCACCTCGGCCGGACCAAGAAAGGCCGCATCCAGCGCCGTTTCGGTGATGTCGCGCAGATCCTCGAGGTCCAGCCCGATGGCCTCGTGGGCCAGCTCGTACTCCCGTCCGATGGTCGTACCGAAGTACGGAGGATCGTCTGATCCCAGGGTGACGCGCACCCCGGCGCCCATCAGCTGCGGCAGCGGGTGGTCCTCGTAGCCGGGGTAGACGCCCAGGACGACGTTCGACGTCGGGCACACCTCCAGCACGATCCCGCGCTGCGCCAGCTCGGCGACCAGCTCCGGATCCTCGACCGCGCGCACGCCGTGGGAGATCCGCACGACGCCGGGCAGCGCGAGCGCGGCGCGCACCGACTCGGGGCCGGCGTGCTCGCCCGCGTGGACCGAGCAACCGAGGCCCGCGTCGGCCACGATCGCGAAGGTCTGCGTGTAGTCGGCGGCCGGGAAGTTCGCCTCGTCGCCGGCCATGTTGAAGCCGACGACGTACGGGTGGTCCAGCGCGACGGTCCGGCGCGCCACGTCCTCGCACGCCTCGACGCCGAAGTTGCGCACGGCCGACGAGATGATCCGGCCGACGATGCCGTGCGCGGCCTGCGCGTCGTCGATGCCCTGCGCGATGCCGGCGAGGTGCTCGTCGTCGGGCAGGCCGACGTTCTTGCCGTGGTCCAGCGAGGCGATCAGCTCGACGTAGACCGTGCCCTCGGCGGCGCACGACGCGAGGTACTCATAGGTCACGTCGCGGTAGTCCTGCGCGGTGCGGATCGACGTCGCGGCCACGTCGTAGGCGCGCAGGAAGTCGAGGAAGTCGACCCAGGCGAAGGTGTCGTCGTCGAGGAACAGGCCGTCGGGGAGCGCGATGCCGTTGCGCAGCGCCAGGCGGCGCACGAGCTCCGGCGGCGCCGTGCCCTCCAGGTGGACGTGCAGCTCGGCCTTGGGGATCGCGGCGACCTCGGCGTTCATCGCAGCACCTCCGTGACGACCGCGGCCTCGGGCGGCGCGGTCTCCCCCACCGTGATCAACCGGCGCACGGCCTGCTCCGCCGCGTCGGCGGCCGCCTCGTCGCGGGCGTGGACGATCGCCAGCGGGCGCGCGCCGGCGCCGACCCGCTTGCCGGGCGCCGCGATCTCGTCGAGCCCCACCGCGAAGTCGATGACGTCGCTCTCGACGGCCCGCCCGCCGCCCAGCTCCATGACCACGATGCCCAGCCCGCGTGTGTCGTGCGCGATCACGATGCCCTCCTGCTCGGGGAAGACCTCGCGCACGTAGGGCGCGCGGTCCAAGTAGGTGTCGGGCCGCTCGATGAGGTCGGCCGGCCCGCCCAGCGCGGCGACCATCGCGCCGAAGCGCTCGGCCGCGGCGCCGCTGGTCAGCGCCTGCTCGGGATCGGCGTCGGGCAGCCCGCCGAGGTCGAGCAGCGCGCGCGTGAGCGCGAGCGTCACCTCGACCAGGCGCGGGTCGGCGTGCGCCGCGCCGGTGAGGACCGCGATCGCCTCGCGGACCTCCAGCGCGTTGCCGGCCGTCGCGCCGAGGACGCGGTCCATGTCGGTCAGCAGCGCGACCGTCGGCAGGCCGGCGGCGACCGCGACGTCGACGAGCGCGCGGGCCAGCGCGCGGGCGTCGTCGAGCTCGCTCATGAAGGCGCCGTTGCCGTGCTTGACGTCCATGACCAGGCCGCCGAGGCCGGCCGCGAGCTTCTTGGACAGGATCGAGGAGACGATCAGCGGGATCGCCTCGACGCTGCCGGTGGCATCGCGGATCCCGTAGAGCCGGCGGTCGGCCGGGGCGAGGTCGTCGGTCTGGCCGCCGATGACGCAGCCGACCTCGCGGACGACGCGGGCCATCGTGTCGGCGTCGGGCGTCGCGTTGTAGCCGGGGATCGCCTCGAGCTTGTCGAGCGTCCCGCCGGTGTGGCCGAGGCCGCGGCCGGAGATCATCGGCGTCGCGCCGCCGCAGGCCGCGATCAGCGGCGCGAGGATCAGCGACACCTTGTCGCCGACGCCGCCGGTGGAGTGCTTGTCGAGCACCGGCCGGTCGATGTCTGACCAGTCCAGGACGCGGCCCGAGTCGCGCATGCCGAGCGTGAAGGCCGGCAGCTCCTCGGCGTCGAGCCCGCGGAAG
>DASYBY010000518.1:0-3786 GCA_036500525.1 Baekduia sp.
GGGGCGCCAACGACCCCACCGACAACGGCACGGCGCCGCTGTCGCTCACGGTCACCGACAACCAGGCCGCGCCGCCCACGGCCACGCTCCCGGCGAGCAACGGCGCCGCGCTCGCGCCCTACGGCCAGAACCCCAACTACCTGGGAGGCCTGCAGGCCGCCGGCATCCGCAGCGTCGCCACAGACGCGTCCAAGACCTACCCGGTCGACCCGCTCAACGTCGCCGGCGCGCAGTGGCTCCTCGGCGCGACGTTCACCGAGGGAGCGGGAGCGACCGCCGTCCAGGCCGTCCCGCGCTACCCGAGCAATGTGTACTACAACACCTCGCGCCAGGGCCAGCAGCTCGACGAGTACAACTGGATCTACGTCGCGCCCGCCAACGGCGGCGGGTGTGTGCCGATCGCGGGCGTCACGACCTGTCGCACCACGCCCGCGACCTGGACCGACTACCTGGGCAGCGAGAACACCATCATGTTCCGCCACCTGATGGGCAACGACCCACGGCCGCACTTCATGCACCAGAGCAACCTGGCGGACTACAACCCCGCCTTGCCGGAGACCGACGTCAACCAGGGCGGCATCCTGTACCCGGTCGTCGACGGGCTGCTCACCCGCTACGACACCGCGATCGACCGGTCCAAGGCGCCGCTGGTGCAGCTGACCAGCGCGCAGATCGCGGCGACGCTCGCGCAGCAGAGCGGGTGGGCGGCCAACGTCGCCTCGGGCAAGGTCACGGCCTGGCTGCAGGACGGGCAGCTCCACGTCAAGAACGCTGGGACCACCCCGGTCGACGTGCCGCTGACCGGCACGACGGTCGGCGACCTGTACGGCGGCCAGCGGTCGGGGTGGAAGACGATCCCGGCCGGCGCCGAGCAGGTGCTCGACCCCGACGACCCGACCAACACGGCGGCGCCGACCATCTCCGGCACCGCACGCGTCGGCGAGATCCTCGACGCGCGTGACGGCAGCTGGAAGGGCACGCCGACCATCTCGTTCGGCCACCAGTGGCAGCACTGCGACGGCGCGGGGGCCAACTGCACCAACATCGCCGGCGCCACCGCCGGGTCCTACGCGCCCACCGACGGCGACCAGGGCGCGACGCTCCGCGTCGTCGTCACCGGCGGCAACTGGATCTCCTCGGTGACCCAGGCGCGCTCGGGCGCCACCGGCAAGGTCGCCGCGCGGCCGGCCACCGAGGGCGTCCCGCGCGGCGGCCCGGGCAGCAAGCAGAAGAACGGGACCTCCCGCCAGGGCAAGGCCGGCAAGCTGCGGCTGACCAAGGTCACGATGAGCCCGAAGCGCTTCGCGGTGTCGCATCGGCGCAAGCCCAAGGGCACGCGCCTGGACGGCTCGCGGATCACGTGGAAGCTCACCAAGGCCGCGACGGTGCGGCTGGACTTCCAGCGGCGCGCGGGCACCAAGCACCACCCCCGGTGGGTGACCGTCGGGACGATCAAGCGGACCGCGCGCAAGGGCACGGGCGCCGTGCGCTTCACCGGCCGCTTCCACGCCAAGCCGATGGCGGCGCGCAGCTACCGGCTGACCATGACCGCCCGCACCAAGCACGAGAAGGCCGGCCCTCGGCGGGTCACCTTCCGCGTGGTGCGCGGATGACCGGGCGCGCCATGGACGAGAACGACGACACACGGACAAGGACGAACCATGTGGACAGGACACGGACGGACGACAGCAGCACCGGGGGAGGTGACGCGGGGATGAGCACCGATGCCGAACCGCGCACCGAAGCCGACGACACCATCGGGGAGCCGCGCCGGCGGTTTCGCCGTCGCAGCGACCGGGGCGACGATGCCGCCGGCGACCGCGAGGGACTCGCGGCCCTCCACGCCGAGCTGGTCCTCCTGCGCGAGGAGAACGCGCGGCTGAAGTCCGCCCAGCACCAGCGCGGCGACATCGGCCGGCTGATCGGGCGCGCCCGCGCGCTCTCCTCGGCCGAGATCGACCGCGACAGCATGAGCGACGACACCGAGCAGCTGCTCGTCGAAGGGCTGCTGATCCGGGAGTCGCTCCTGGAGATCTGCCAGGAGATCGAGCGCTCGATGGTCGCCTTCGAGGCCAAGCTCAACGCGCTGGCCGCCGTCACGGCCAGCCGCTCGCGCGCGCCGCACATCGTCCATCCGATCGAGCAGAACCATGGCCACGGCTCCGGCGTTGCTTGATCTCGCCGACCCGCTGGCGGCGGCGGGGGCGACCGACGAGGCGTGGGCGGCCCCGGCGCCCGGCGCGCCCCTGGCGCCGCCCGGCACCGCGCGCCCTCGCGTCCTGCTCATCACCGAGGGGACCTACCCCTACGTGATGGGCGGCGTCAGCTCGTGGTGCAACCTGTTGGTCAACAGCCTCACCGAGTTCGACTGGCAGGTCCTGCCGATCGTCGCGCCCGACGGCCGCACTCCGACCTTCGAGCTGCCCGACCACGCCGAGGAGGTCGGGCGCATCGAGGTGTGGTCCGACGAGCTGCCCAAGGGCGGGCGCGGACGGGTGGGGGAGCGGCGCTCGGGCGTCGCGCTGCCGTCGATCCTCGTCCGCCATCTGCTGGGCTGGGACGGCGACGCCGACGCGGTGATCTCCGCGTGGGTGTGGTGCCGCCGCCATCCGGCGGGCGTGCGGCGGGCCTTCCGCTCCGCGCGCGGGTGGGCCTCGTTCCTGGTGGGGTTGCGCGAGGTGCTGGCCGAGCGCGTGCCGGAGGCCGGGACGCCGCCGGCGCTCGACCTGGTCGAGGCGGCCACGCTCTACCAGAGCCTGTACTGGGTGGCGCGGACCGCGGCCGTGCCGACGCCGGACACCGACGTCCTGCACGTGACCGCGGCCGGCTGGGCGGCGATCCCGGCGGCGGTGCACCGCGCGCTCTACGGGACGCCGATGATCCTGACCGAGCACGGCGTGTACGTGCGCGAGGCCTACCTGGCCGCGGCGCGCAACGGCGGCTCGCCGGGCAGTCGGTTCGCCGCGACGCGCCTGGCCCGCGGCCTCGCGCGGACCGCCTACGCGGCGGCCGACGTCGTCTCGCCGGTCACCGACGCGAACGCCAGCTGGGAGCTCGGGCTCGGCATCGATCCCGGCAAGATCCTGGTGCTCTACAACGGCCTGCAGCCGCCGTCGGAGCCGACGCCGCCGCCGTGCACGCAGACGGTCGTCTCGGTCGGGCGGATCGATCCACTCAAGGACGCTCACACGATGCTGCGGGTCGCGGCCGAGACGGTCGCGCAGGTCCCGGACGCGAAGTTCCTGCACTACGGTCCGGTGCCGGCGGGCGAGGAGGTCTACGCGCGGTCGTGCGTCGCGCTGCACGAGCGGCTCGGCCTCCGCGACCGCTTCCGCTTCATGGGACCGACCGCCGACCCCAACGGCGCGGTCCGCGACGCCGACGTGGTGTTGATGACCAGCATCTCCGAGGGCCTGCCGATGGCGATCCTCGAGGCGATGGGGCAGGCGCGCCCGGTCGTGTCGACCGGCGTCGGCGGCGTGCCCGAGGTCGTGCGCGGCTGTGGTGTCGTGTGCCCGCCGGGCGACGACCACGGGCTCTCGCGCGCGGTGGTCATGCTGCTGCGCGACCCGGAGCTCGCCTGGCGGCTAGGGAGCCGCGGGCATCGCCGCCTGGGGCGGCTGTTCAACGAGTCGGCCTGCATCGACGGCTACCGCGAGCTGCTCGGCACGCTGACCGGCCATCCGGCGGCGGCGCAGGGACCGGCCGCGGCGCTGGGGCTCACCGCATGACGCCGGGCACGGTCGACGCGGGCAACGCGCGGCTGCTGGTCGAGGCGCGGCTGGG
>DASYBY010000519.1:0-5828 GCA_036500525.1 Baekduia sp.
TGCCACCCTCGTCGGGCGTGATGAACCCAAAGCCCTTGTCGTCACTGAACCACTTCACGGTTCCGCTGGCCATCAGCGTTCCTCCACTACCTGCTTCGCCGGTTCTCATCCCCGGCCGGTCGCGGGCAACGTACCAGGATCTGCCAATCCCGTCCGTGACTGAACCGTGAAGCTGACCGCTTTCCCGTTGACGGTCAGGCCTGGTCGGCGGACGCGGGCACGTCGATCTCGCGCTTGAGGATCTTCCCGGTCGGCCCCTTGGGGAGCTCGTCGACGATCCAGACGTGGCGCGGGTACTTGTAGGCCGCGACGTTCTCCTTGACGTAGGCCTTGATCGCCTCGGGGTCGGCGTCCGCGCCGTCCTTGAGCACGACCGCGGCGCCGACCTCCTCACCGAGGTCCGCGTGCGGCACGGCGACGACCGCGGCCTCGCGGACCGCCGGGTGCTCGTAGAGCACCTCCTCGACCTCGCGCGGGTAGACGTTGTAGCCGCCGCGGATGATGAGGTCCTTCTTGCGATCCACGATGAAGAAGTAGCCGTCGTCGTCGACCTTGGCCATGTCGCCGCTGTGGAACCAGCCGCCCTTCATCGCCTCGGCGGTGGCGTCGGGCTTGTTCCAGTAGCCCTTCATCACGTTGTGGCCGCGGATGACGATCTCGCCGACCTCGCCCGGGGCGACCTCGTGATCGTCCTCGTCGACGACCCGCATCTCGACCCCGGCGATCGGCGTGCCGATCGACCCCGGCTTGCGCTCCATGTCGGGGTGGTTGAACGACGCGATCGGCGACGTCTCGCTGAGCCCGTAGCCCTCGAGGATCTTGGCGTTGAACGCCGCCTCGAAGCTCCGCAGCAGCTCAACCGGCAGCGAGGCGCCGCCCGACGCGCAGACCCGCAGCGTCGAGACGTCGTAGTCGCCGTGCTCGGGCAGGTGGAGCATCGCGCCGTACATCGTCGGCACGCCCTCGAAGACGGAGACCTCGTCGCGCTGGATGATCTCCAGCGCCTTGGCCGGCTCGAAGCGCGGGATGAGCGTCAGGCAGCCGCCGGCGTAGATGGTGGCGTTCATGCCGCAGGTCTGGCCGAAGGAGTGAAACAGCGGCAACGCACCCAGCGTGACCACGGTCTCGTCCAGCGAGAAGAGCCCGGCCGCCGCCGCGGCGTTGCGGCGCAGGTTGTCGTGGGTCAGCTCCGCGCCCTTGGGCTGGCCGGTCGTCCCCGACGTGTAGAGGATCACCGCGGTGTCACCGTCGGCGCGCTCGACGACCTCGGGGTCGGGCTCGTGGGCGAAGATGATGGACTCGATCGCGCCCGGCTCGACGTCGATCAGCTCCGCGCCCGCGTCGTCGGCGCCCTGCTGGGCCGCGTCGAGGAAGTCGTGCCAGGCGAAGACGATCTTCGCGCCCGGGTCCTTGAGGTAGAACCCCACCTCGCGTCCCTTCAGCAGCACGTTCATCGGCACGACCACGCCGCCTGCCCGCAGCACGCCGTAGTAGGCCACCGGGAAGTACGGGACGTTGGGGAGCATGATCCCGACGCGATCGCCGGGCTGCAGCCCCTTGGCCTTCAACATCGTCGCGACGCGCGCGCTGGCCTCGTCGAGCAACGCGTAGGTGAAGACCGCGTCGTCGAGGCGCAGCGCCTCGCGGTCGCCGAACTGCGCGGCCGAGTCGGTCAGGATCGTGGCGAGGTTGCCGCTCATGCGCCGACCCTATCCGCGCGGCGGTCCGCCGTGCGACGCCTGCTCAGGAGCGATCGCCGCGGGCCGCCGACAGCTTGGCGACGGCGCCGCGAATGATCCGCGACACCTGCATCTGCGACACGCCGACGAGCGCGCCGATCTGCTCCTGCGTGAGGTCCTCCTCGAAGCGCAGGCGCAGCACGCGCTGCTCGCGCTCGTCGAGGCGCTCGAACAGCAGCGAGAGCGTCGCGCGGTGCTCGGCGCGGGTCAGCTCGGGGTCGTTGACGCCGTGGGCGTCGGCCAGCGTCGCGTCGTTGTCCTCGCCGCTGCCGCGGGGCGCGTCCAGCGACGCGGCGCGCATGCCCTGCTGGGCCTGCAGCGCCTCGAGGACCTGCTCGTCGGCCAGCTCCAGCGCCTGCCCGATCTCGCGGACCGACGGCGAGCGGCCGAGACGCGAGGTCAGCTCGGTGCGGAACTTGTCGACCTCCAGCGCGCGCTCCTGCAGCTCGCGCGGCGGGCGGACCGACCAGCAGCGGTCGCGGAAGTGGCGGCGCAGCTCGCCCACGATCGTGGGCACGGCGAAGCTGGAGAACGCGATCTCGCGCGAGGGATCGAAGCGGTCGATGGCCTTCAGCAGACCGAGGCTGGCGACCTGGAGCAGGTCGTCGAAGGGCTCCTCGGCCTTGCGGTAGCGCTTGGCGATCGAGCGCGCCAGCGGCAGGAAGCGCTCGACCAGGGCCTCGCGCAGACGCTGATCGCGCGTCGCGGCGTAGGTGGCCAGGAGCTGGGCGTCGGTGTGGGGCGCGCGGAGGGTCTCTCCCGCGTCGGCGCGGAGCATGGTCGAGGACGACATGGTTCCTCACCTGCCCGCCCCGGCCGGCCCATAAACCGTGTCCGGAGACGCAGGTCTCCCTCAAGAGCGCCGACCCACGGACCGATGGACCCCTTGGACCGTGTCGCCCCTGCCTGCCCGCACTCAAGATCCCTCCGTGGAGGAGCGCACGTTGGCGCTGGCCGACATCCTGCGCCAGGCGACGCAGGCCAGCCTCGATCCGGCCGCGGTCCTCGAGGTCATCGTCCGCTGGTGCGCGCGCGTGCTCGGCGACCAGGCCAACGTGCGCACGCTGTCGCGTGACGGCACGCTCCTGGAGCCCGGCCCCCACGCCCATCGCGATCCCCGCGCCGAGGAGCTGGCCCACGAGGTCGGCCACCACGTCCAGCCCGCCACGGCCGACCCGCGGGCCGCGTTCGTGCTGCGCGAGCAGGAGCCGGTGTTCCTCGTCGACGCCGAGAGCGCCTACGTCGCCGGTGGCCCGTTCGCGCGCTACCTCGCCGAGGTCGGCGTCACGTCGCTGATCATGGTCCCGCTGGTCAGCCGCGGGCACGCGCTCGGCGTCCTCACGCTGACGCGCGACCACGGCCGTCCGGCCTACACCGAGGGCGACCTGTCGCTCGCGGTCGAGGTCGGCAGCCGCATCGGCCTCGTCTTCGACAACGCCCGCCTCTACGAGCGCGTCCGCGTCCACTCCGCCACGCTCGCGCACGTCGACGCCGCGGTCTGCGCCGTCGACGCGGCCGGCGCCATCACCGCCTTCAACCCGGCCGCCGAGCGGATGTTCGGCTGGTCGGAAGCCGAGGTCCTCGGCCGCTCGCCGGTCGACGTGGTCTCCGCCGAGACGCCCGAGCGCACCGCGCAGGCGCGCGCAGCGGTGCTCCGCCACGGCCGCTACGCCAGCGAGTGGGCGCTGCGCCGCCGCGACGGCGAGCGCTTCGACGGCCACATCCATACCGTCGTCGTCCGCGACGACGACGGCGCGGCCGCCGGGATGGTCGCCGTCTACCAGGACCTCAGCGAGCGGCTGCGCCTCATCGGCCAGCTCGAGCGCCGCGCCGCGCAGCAGACCGCGGTGGCCGAGCTGGGCGAGCGCGCACTGGAGGCGCGGCATCCCGCGGCGCTCATGGACCTTGCGGTCGAGGCCGTCCGCGAGCGGCTCGGGGTCGAGCTCGCCGCGCTGCTGGAGCTGGTCGGCGACGGCCGCTCGCTGCTGCTGCGCGCGGGCGCCGGGTTCCCCGACGGGCTCGTCCGCACGGCGACCGTGTCGGCCGGGTGGGGCGACAGCCAGGAGGGCTTCACGCTGATCCGCCGCGAGCCGGTGATCGTCAACGACGCGCGGACCGAGCAGCGCTTCGTCCAGAACGCGCTGGTCGCCGGCCAGGGCGCGGTCAGCGGGGCGACGGTCGTCGTCCAGGGCCGCGGCGGCCCGCACGCGGTGCTCGCCGCCTACAGCGCGGCGGCCGGCGCGTTCACGCCCGACGACGTCACGTTCCTGCAGGCGATGGCCAACGTCCTCGGCGACGCCCTGGACCGCTTCGCCGGCGACGAGGAGATCCGGCGCCGCGGGCTGCACGACCCGCTGACCGAGCTGCCCAACCGCGCGCTGGTCATGGACCGCCTCCAGCACGCCGTGCAGCGCGCCGACCGCGCCGACGGCCAGGTCGCGCTCGTCTTCCTCGACCTCGACCACTTCAAGAACGTCAACGACAGCCTCGGCCACCGCGCGGGCGATCAGGTCCTCTGCCAGGTCGCCGACCGGCTGCGCGCCGCGGTGCGCCCGGGCGACACCGTCGGGCGCTTTGGCGGCGACGAGTTCGTCGTGCTCTGCGAGGGCGTCGCCGGCGAGGCGATGGCGCTGGCGATCGCCGGGCGGCTCGCCGAGGCGTTCCACCTCCCGTTCGCCGGCGGCGGCGACGAGCACTGCCTGGGCGCGAGCATCGGCATCGCGCTGCTCGATCCCGACGAGGATCCCGAGGCGCTCCTGCGCGACGCCGACGCCGCGATGTACCGCGCCAAGGAGCGCGGCCGCGGCGGCATCGAGCTCTTCGACACGCGCATGCGCGAGCGCGCCGTCGGCCGCCTGCAGATCGAGGCCGGCCTGCGCCGCGCGCTGGAGGACGACGAGCTGGAGGTCCACTACCAGCCGATCGTCGACTTCGACGACGGGTCGATCGCCGCCGTCGAGGCGCTCGTGCGCTGGCGCCATCCCGAGCGCGGGCTGCTCGCGCCCGACGAGTTCATCCCCGTCGCCGAGGAGAGCGGCCTGATCGTGCCGCTCGGGCGCCGCGTGCTGGAGCTGGCCTGCACGCAGGCCGCCGCGTGGGCCGCGCTGCGCCCCGGCCGCCCGCCGCTGCCCGTGCACGTCAACCTCTCGCCGCGCCAGCTGCACGACCAGTCGCTGGTCGAGACCGTCCAGGCGACGCTCGCCGCGACCGGCGCGGTGCCGGCCGCGCTCGCGCTGGAGATCACCGAGAGCACGCTGATCGACCGCCGTCCCGCGCGGCTCGCGCTGCTGGAGCGCCTGCGCCACCTCGGCGTCGAGCTGCTGCTCGACGACTTCGGCACCGGCTGGTCGTCGCTGAGCTACCTCGCGCAGCTGCCGATCGGCGGGCTGAAGATCGACCGCTCGTTCGTGGCCGGGCTCGCCACGGGCCACGCGCCGATCGTCGACGCCGTCGTCCGGCTGGCGCGCGCGTTCGCGCTGCCGGTCGTGGCCGAGGGCGTCGAGTCCGTCGCGCAGCTGGAGGCGCTGCGGCGCCTGGGCTGCACGCTGGGCCAGGGCTACCTCTTCGCCCGGCCGCTGCCCGCGAGCGAGCTGCTGGAGCTGCTGACCGGCGCGCAGCCGCCGTTCGCCGCGCAGCCGGTCGTGCGTGCGGCGTAGCGCCGGCCGCGGGTCTCAGTCCTCGCCGCTGGGGCGCCGGCGGTCGCGCTTGACCGCGCCGCGCTTGGCCTTGGTCTCCAGGCGGCGCTTGCGCGAGCCCTTGGTCGGCTTGGTCGCCGTGCGGGACCGCTGCACGTGCAGCGCCTGGCTCAGGCGCTCCTCGAGACGACGCAGCGCCAGCTCGCGGTTGCGGACCTGGCTGCGCGCGTCCTGCGCGACCGCGCGCACGACCGGCCCGCTGCGGGCGATGACGCGCCGCTTCTGCTCCTCGCTCAGCGAGGCGGACGCCGCGACGTCGAAGCTCACCTCGATCCGCGACGCCGTGACGTTGGCGTGCTGGCCGCCGGGACCCGACGAGCGGCTCGCGCGGATCGTGATCTCGTCGAGCGGGATGCGCACGGAGCGCGTCGGCTGGAGGGCGTCCGGGGTCACC
>DASYBY010000520.1:0-10550 GCA_036500525.1 Baekduia sp.
GCCTCCGCGGTGCTCTTCGACGCCTTCGTGATCCGGCTGATCCTCGTGCCCGCCCTCATGCACCTGTTCGGCCGGGCGAGCTGGTGGATGCCGAGTGGGCTGGACCGGCGCCTGCCGCGCCTGTCGATCGAGGGCCCGCGGACCTCGGCCCCGCAAGAGGGCTAGCGACCCGCCGCGCCCCCGCCTCCCGCTCGCGCGTCAGCGCCCGCATGTAGTCGTCGTAGTCCACCTGGATCGTGTGCCGCTTGGAGGCCACGTAGCGACGGCGCATGCGGGCACGCTCGCGCCGGACCGAGCGGTGCATCTCGGCGGCCGGCGGCAGCGCGTGCCGGCCCTCGAGGTGGTCGGCGATCAGCGCGGACTGGCGCTCGGCGACCGGCATGATCGCGCCGAGCGGCTGGACCAACCCCACGAAGTACAGCCCCTCGACGTCGGGGTGGAACACGTGGCGGTACAGCGGCACCTCGTTGTCGGGCGCCGCCAGCACCGCCGGGTCGAGGAACGGGAACGAGATCCGGTAGCCCGTGCAGTAGACCACCAGGTCGGCGTGCACCGAGGTGCCGTCGACGAACCGCACCCGGTCGCCCTCCAGCGCCGCGATGTTCGGCTTGGCCGTGATCGCCCCGTGCGCGAGCCGGTCGAGGATGCGCCCGGAGATCGTCGGGTGCGCCTGGGCGAAGCGGTGGTCGGGGCGCGGCAGGCCGTAGGTCTCCATCGAGCCGACGGCCAGCCGCAGCATCAGCCGGAAGAGCGGGAAGCGCACCCAACCCGGCACCCACTCGGCGCCGCCGATCTGGTCGATCGGCCGGCCGAAGAGGTACTTGGGGATGACGTGCGCCCCGCGGCGCGCCGCCAGGTACGTGTGTGCCGCGTGGTACGACGCGTCCACCGCGATGTCCATCGCCGAGTTGCCCATGCCGAGCACGACGACGTCGCGGCCGTCGAGCTGCTCCTCGGAGCGGTAGTGATGGGCATGGATCTGCTCGCCGGCGAACGTGTCGTGGCCGGGGAACGGCGGCTCGGGCCAGCGCGGATCCCAGTGGTGGCCGTTGGCGACGGCGACCGCGCCGTAGGCCATCGTCTCGCCGGTCGAGAGCGTGACGTCCCAGCCGCCGTCCTCGCGCCGGGCGATCCGGTCGACGCCCACGCCGAAGCGGATCGCGTCGCGGAAGCCGAAGTGGTCGACGTAGGCGTCGAAGTACTCGGCGATCTGCGTGTGGTGCGGGAAGTCGGGATAGGACTTGGGCATCGGGAAGTCCGAGTACTCCATGCGCTCGCGCGAGGTGTTGATGTGCAGCGAGCGGTAGGACGACGACATCCCGTTGACGTTGCCGAAGACCCAGTTGCCGCCGACGCGGTCGGACTTCTCGTACACGTCGAACGGGATGCCGCGCTCGTGCAGCACCTTGGCGGTGGCGATCCCGCTGGAGCCCGCGCCGATGACGCAGACCCGGGGCAGCGCGCGAGCGTTCATGCGCGGACGCTACGGCGTCGCGCGAGCGGCGACAAGCCGGCATGTGGAACCTGACGTTCACGTAAGGAACAAGTTCGCGTACGATCGAACCAGATGACCAGCGCTGCCACGCCCCCGTCCTCACCCGCCCCGCGCCCTCGCCGCCGCCTCGGCGTCGACGCCGACCACGAGCACTACAAGTGGTGGGCCTTGAGCTGCACGAGCCTCGGGATGCTCCTGGCGACGGTCAACTCCGGCACGCTGATCATCGCCCTGCCCGACCTGGAGAGGGCGCTCGGCGTCAGCCTCCTCACGCTGGTCTGGGTGATCCTCGCGTTCATGATCGCCTCGACGGTCCTCGTGCTGACCTTCGGGCGCCTCAGCGACATCTTCGGCCGCAAGCGCGCGTTCGTCGCGGGCTTCGCGATCTTCACGCTGGCCTCGCTGGGCGCCGGCTTCGCGGTCGGCGGCACCGACCTGATCCTCTGGCGCGTCGTGCAGGGCATCGGCGGCGCGCTGCTGTTCGCCAACGCCTCGGCGCTGGTCACCGACGCGTTCCCGCGCGAGCAGCTCGGCGTCGCGATGGGCACCAACGTGATGGTCGCCGGCGTCGGCCTGGTGCTCGGCCCGGTCCTCGGCGGCGCGCTGGTGGAGATCTCCTGGCACTGGGTCTTCTGGTTCAACGTGCCCTTCGGCCTCGCCGGGACGCTCTGGGCCGCCATCGTCCTCCAGGAGCTGATGCGCCCCGAGGCCGACCGGCGCTTCGACTGGTGGGGCACCGTGACGTTCGTGATCGGCCTCACCGGCCTGACGCTCGGCATCTCGCGCGGCGGCATCGTCTCCTGGACCGACACGCTGACGATCGGCTCGCTGATCGTCGCCGTGATCCTGCTGCCGACCTTCCTGCTGATCGAGCGGCGCGCGCCCGCCCCGATGCTCGACCTGTCGCTCTTCTCCGACCGCGGCTTCGCGGCCGCCACCGGCGCTGCGTTCCTCTCGGGCCTCTCGCGCTTCGCCCTGACCTTCGTGTTCGTCCTGTACTTCCAGGGCGCGCTGGGCGACGACCCGATCCTCGCCGGCGTCAAGCTCGCCCCGCTGGCCGTGGGGATCCTGGTCGCCTCGCCGCTGGCCGGCTCCTACGCCGACCGCCACGGCGCGCGCATGCTCGCCGCGCTCGGCCTGGTCGTCTCGGCGGTCGGCATGGCCGGCATGACGACGCTCGGCACCGGCACCTCGTACTGGCTGGCGGCGCTGTGGCTGCTGATCACCGGCCTCGGCTCGGGCATGTTCAACTCGCCCAACACCGCCGCGATGATGGGCGCGGTGCCGGTGCACCGCCGCGGCATCGCGGGCGGCACGCGCATGATGTTGCAGAACACGGGCTCGGTCCTGTCGATCGCCTTCGTGCTGGCGATCATCACCGCGGCGGTGCCGACCAAGGTCCTGTTGTCGATCTTCTCCGGCGTCTCCTCCGGGCTCTCCGACGCCGCCCTGGAGCCGTTCATCCACAACATGCACATCGCGCTGTGGGTGCTGACGGCGACCTCGGTCGCCGGCGCCGCCGTCTCGCTGCTGCGCCCCGGGCGCGAGGCCGAGACCGCGGCGCAGGCCGCCCGCGACCGCGACGCGTCGGTGGCGGCATGAGCACCGCCACCGCCGCGCCCACCGGCCTGCGCATCGGCGAGGTCGCCCGCCTCGTCGGCACCACGCCGCGCACGATCCGCTACTACGAGGAGATCGGCCTGCTGCCGCCGGGCGGCGAGCGCGAGGCGGGCCGCCACCGCCTATACGCGCCGCGCGACGTCGAGCGGCTCCGCGAGGCCCTGCGCCTGAAGTCCCTGCTCGGCGTCAGCCTCGAAGAGCTGAAGGCGCTGCTGGAGGTCGAGGAGGCCCGCGGCGCCCTGCGCGACGAGTGGCACCACGGCAACCCCGACGCCGGCCGGCGCGGCGAGATCCTCGCCGAGGCGCTCGGCCACGTCGAGCAGCAGCTCGAGCTGCTGGCCCACCGGCGCACCGAGATCGCCCGGCTGGAGCGCGAGCTCACCGCCAAGCGTTCGGAGATGCTGGAGCGCATCCGGCTACTGTCGAGCGCATGAGCCTCACCCAGTCACCCGGTCCGCTGGCGGGCACGCCCGGCCCCACGAACTTCTCGATCGACGGCCCCAAGCACAAGCTGCTGCTCACCCCGCTCAAGCGCCGTGTCCGAGGCGAGCTGGGCGGCGAGGTCGTCATCGACACCGACAACGCGCAGCTGCTGCACGAGACCGGGCTGCGCACGCAGCTCTACGTGCCGCTCGCCGACGTCCGCGCCGACTCCATGACCCGCACCGCGCTGACCACGCACTGCCCGTTCAAGGGCGACGCGAGCTACCGCACGGTCACCGTCGGCGACGGCGTCGCCGAGGACGCGCTCTGGGTCTACGACGAGCCGCTCCCGGACGCCGCCTGGCTCTCGGGCCTGGCCGGCGTCTACCTCGACCGCTTCGACCGCTGGTACGACGAGGAGGACACGGTCACCGCGTTCCCCGATCCGTACCACCGCGTCGACGTCCGCACCTCCAGCCGCCACGTCGAGGTCCGCGCCCGCGGCGAGCTGGTCGCCCGCTCCGCCCGCGCCCTCGTGCTGAGCGAGACCGCGCTGGAGAACCGCTACTACCTGCCGCGCGAGGACGTGACGGCCAAGCTGAGCGGCCCGACCGAGACGTCGTCGTTCTGCCCCTACAAGGGCACCGCGAGCTACTGGACCCTCGGCCTCTCGGACGGCACCGAGCTGGTCGACGCCGTCTGGAGCTACGAGGCGCCGTTCCCCGAGGCCGTGCCGGCCACCGGCTACGTCTCGTTCTGGGGTGACGACGTCGAGGTCTCTGTGACTTCTGTGTGACCCCGTTCATGCTCCCTTGAGGTGGGGGTGAGAGGGTCACAGCAGTGCCGCGCAGTGCCATCGACCGCAACACCCTGAGCGCCCTCCGCGCCCATCGGTGGTTCGCGCTGCTGGCGACGACGCGGATCCTGGGCGCGCTGCTCGGGGTCGCGCTGCTGCTCGTCCACCCCGTCACGCACCATGATCCGCTGCTGGCGGCGGTGACGCTGAGCTGGGCGGCGCTCAGCCTGCTGCTGCTGCGCTTCACCGAGGACGTGCCGTGGGCGCCGGCGGTCTGGGCGCTCGACGGCTTCGCGGCCCTCGGGCTCGTCCTGGCCGGCGACGACTGGCGCAGCCCGTTCTACGTGTTCGCGCTGACCACGCTGATCCTGCCCGCGACGTCGCTGCCGTGGCGCGTCGCGGTGGCGTGGGGCCTGTCGTTCTCGGTGTTCTACGGCGTCGTCGCGCTGCTGACCGAGAAGCTGCCGTCCGACACGCTGACCAACACGATCCGCCTGGAGACGTTGGCGACGCACCTGTTCGTCCCGGTCGTCATCACCACCACCTTGGCCTACTCCAGCGTGCTGCTGGGCCGCCTGCGCACCGCGCGCGCCGAGTCCGAGCGCCTGGCGCTGCAGTCCGAGCGCCAGCGCATCGCCTGGGAGCTGCACGACTCCGCCAAGCAGCGCGTCCACGCCGCGCACCTGATGCTCAGTGCCCTGGACCACCACGGCCTCGACCCGCAGGGCCACGAGCTGCTGGAGGGCGCGCTGTCGGAGCTGCGGGCCACGACCGCCGACATGGAGACCAGCGTCGCGGAGCTGCGCACCCCGCTCGACGGCCGGCCCGTCGACGAGCTGCTGCGCGAGCGCGCGGCCGAGCTGACGCTGGCCGGCGTCGCGCGCATCGACGTCACCGGGCGGCTGCCCGTGCTGCCGCCGCTCGTCGCCGCGCACGCCTACCGCATCGCCGCCGAGGCGCTGACCAACGCGGTGCGCCACGCCGCCTGCTCGACCATCACCGTCACGCTGGCCGACGCGCCCGAGGGCATGCGCCTGGAGATCGCGGACGACGGCATCGGCATGCCCACCGGCCCGCGCGCCGGCGGCCACGGGCTGCGCTCCATGCACGGCCGCGCCGAGACCATCGGCGCCAAGCTCAAGATCGGTCCTGGACCCGGAGGGCTCGGCACGTCCGTCGCCCTCGCTCTCCCCCACCCCGGAGGTACCTCATGATCCGCCTGCTCATCGTCGACGACCACCCCGCGATGCGGGCGGGCCTCACGGCGGTGCTGCGCGCCGAGCCGGGCATCATCCCGCTGGCGACGGCGTCGTCGGAGCTCGACCTGGAGGCGACGCTGAACCGCACCAAGCCCGACGTGGTGCTGCTCGACTACCACCTCCCGGGCGCCGACGGCCTGAAGCTGTGCCGGCGGCTCAAGCGCTCGGTGCCGGCGCCGGGCGTCCTGTTGTACTCCGCCTACGCCGACAGCTCGATGGTCGTCCCCGCGATCCTCGCGGGCGCCGACGGGTTGTTGAACAAGAGCGCCCCCGCCCCCGAGCTGTACGACGCCCTGCGCGCCGTGTCGCGCGGCGACCGCGTGCTGCCCCCGGTGCCGCGCGAGCTGCTGGAGGCCGCCGGCCAGCGCGTCGACCAGACCGACCTGCCGATCCTCGCGATGATGGTCGACGGCGTGCCGCTCGGCGAGATCGCCGAGGCGCTGCGCGAGCCGGTCCGCGACGTGTCGCGCCGCCTGGACGGGATGATCGAGCGGCTGCGCGTGGAGATCGCCGCGGTGTAGCGTCCAGTCCGTGCGCTCCGTCGTCGACTTCTACCGTGCCCGCCCGCTGGTCGGGGCCATCGTCTTCTGCGTCGGGCTGGCCATCGCCGTCGCGACGGTCAGCCTTCAGAAGGGCGACGGCGTCCTGCTGCCGATCATCTTCGCGATCCTGCTGGGCATCGTGATCGGCGTCGGCGTGGGCGTCAGCTCCCGCGGCAAGCGCCGCCGTGAGGCCGCGGAGGCGTTCGACTTCGACGCCGCCGAGCTGGACCGGTAGCGCACGGCGCGCCCGCCGAGGGTGCCCGTCACGCCGCCGTCGGCCGCGAGGTGCAGCGTGCCGTCGAGGTGGCCCGGGCCGTCGACGGTGACCGTGCCGGTGTCGGTGTCGGTCGCCGCGTCCAGGTCGCCCGAGACCTTCAGGCCGGGCAGCAGCGAGTAGCCGCGCAGGTGCAGCCGGCCGCCGTCGGGCGGCGCCGAGAAGCGCCCGGCGCGCAGGCCGCCGCCCTGCAGGTGGGCGAAGCCGGCGTAGAGCGCCTGCAGCGCCGAGATCTGCGCGTCGACGACCGTGTCGAGCACCGCGAAGACGGTCCGGCCGCGGTCGCCTGCAACGCCCGGGGCGCGGCGGTAGGCCGAGAGCGTCCGCGCGGGGCGCGGCAGCACGGCGACCGCGTTGGTGAGCCCGGCGCACGGCGTGCCGATCTTCAGGCCGTCGGCGAAGCGCCGCAGCGCGCGCGCCGCGCACCCCGTGATGTCGCTGTCGAGCACGTCGTGGCCGGTCCCGGCGACGGTCAGCAGCTGCGCGTGCGGCAGGAGCGGGAGCAGCTCGCGCGCGTTCTCGGTCGGCGTGCGCGTGTCGAGGCGGCCGCTGAGCAGCAGCGTCGGGACGTCGGGCAGCGGCGCGGTCGACGGGCCGGTCGGCGTGTCGCCCAGCGGCCAGCTCAGGCAGTCGTGGGCGACCGAGGTGTCGATGACCGCCGGCCGGCTGAACGGCGCGAACGCCGAGTCGGGCACCGCGTCGATGCCGTGGCGCCACGCGGTCCAGCGGTCCGGGAACGGCGTCTGCAACGTGTAGGGCAACGGGACGTCGGCGCAGGTCGTGGCGACGTTCAGCAGCGCGCTGAACTCCTTCAGCGGCGACGCCGGCCCCTGCGCGTAGCGGCGCAGGCGCAGCAGCGGGGCGGCGTCCCCGTGGGCGGCCGCCGCGATCGCCCCGGGCAGCGCCGCCTGCAGGAACGGATTGAGATCGCCCGACATGATCATCAACAACAGCTCGGACTCGTCGTGGACGGCCGTCGCGTGGCGGGCGCCGAGCGCGTCGGGGATCGTCCCGCGCAGCGGGCGCTGCGCCAGCGTGGCGGTCACGCGGCGCAGGTCGCCCAGCGGGTCGTCGGTCGCGCCGCGGCAGCGCGCCGAGGCGCACTGATCGGCCAGGATCCGCGGGAGCCGCTCGAAGGTGTCGAGGAAGTAGGGGTCGATCCCGTCGGGCCCGATCGCCGAGTCGAGGATCAGGCCGTCGGTGCTCGCCGGGTGGCGGCGGGCGTACTGCTCGGCGACGTAGGTCCCGTAGCTGACGCCCATCAGCTCGATCTTCGGGGCGCCGAGCGCGAGCCGCACCGCGTCGATGTCCTCAACGGTGTCGGCCGTCGCGTAGAACTGGCGCGACGGGCCGAGCGCCTGCGCGCACCGCGCGACGATCTGCGTGTTGACGACGTCGAGCGTGCCGAGCGCCTGCAGCGGCGGGCAGCTGAGCGCCCCCGAGGCGCCGGTCCCGCGCTGGTCGAGCAGGACGAGGCGGCGGTGAGTCAGCGCCGGCTCCAGCGACGCCTTGAAGGAGTCGGCGAAGGCCACCGACGGCTGGCCCGGCCCGCCCGAGAGCGCCACGAGGAAGCCGGTGGCGCCCCGCCGCGGCGCCTGCACGGCCACGGCGAGCTTCACGGTCCCCGGCACCCGTCCGGAGCGATCCAGCGGCACGGTCACCGTGGCGCACCGGAACCCGGTGTTGTGCGCGCACGCGTGGGTGGTCAGCGCCGAGGCCGGCGCCGCCCCGAGCGCGAGCGCGGCGCAACAGGCGATCAGGACGGGGAGAACGCGACGCGCCATGGGGCGCGCAACCTACCCGCTGCGGGCGCGCGAGATCGGCGGCGACGTCTCCCGGCCTGACCTGACGGCCATGTTCCTGGACGAACGGCCGAGTCAAGGCCGATGCCGCAGGCGCCGATGTTCTTGCGTGATGAGTGACGACTTCGCCGTGCGCTGCATGGGCTGCCACTTCACCTGGAACACCCCGGCGATGGCCGAGGGACTCCGGGTCCTGGGCGCCTGCCCGAAGTGCAAGGGGGAGCTCGAGTACGGCACGCGCTGCGGTGGCTCGCCCGCCGCCGACGCATCCGAGACGCGCGACGCCGCCGCCGCGGCACCGCACCTGGTGCTCGGCATCCCCCGGATCTAGCGCTCGTCGCCGTCCTGCGGCGGTCGCGCCTCATAGCGCGGGCAGCGCAGCACCGGCATGCGCGGGTACTTGGGCCAGTCGGGGTCGCGCAGGCCGATCGTGCACATCGAGAACGTCGAGCCGCGCCCGCTGCGGACGAGCTTCTGGTGCGCGCACGCCGCGCACAGGCCGAACCGTTCCGTCGCCATCGTCGGCAGCATGCCAGGCCCGCTGCAGACCTTGCCGGCGCGTTCGTTTCCTGCGCAACTACAATGAGTGGTTCGTGCCTACGTTCCGGCGACTTCTCGGCTTCCTGACACCCCACCGCCCCGCGGTGATCCTGTCGGCGATCCTGGCCGCGTTCGCCATGGGCATGACGGTCCTGATCCCCTGGCTGACCGGCCGCGCGATCGACCAGATCCGCGACCACGACTCGTCGGACCTCACCCGCCTGGGCATCCTGATCGGCATCGCCGGCGTCGGGCGCCTCGTGCTCACCGTCGGGCGCCGGCTGGTCGCCGGGCGCGTGTCGCTGGCCGTCGAGCAGGATCTCCGCCAGAACCTCTACGGCCACATGCTCTCGCTGGAGCTCGCGTTCTTCGACCGCCAGCAGACCGGCCAGCTGATGTCGCGCGCGACCGTCGACCTGCAGGCCGTGCGCTTCTTCCTCGGCTACGGCCTGGTGTTCATCCTGCAGTCGGCGCTGACCATCGCCCTGGCGGCGACGGCGATGTTCCTGGTCGATCCGGTGCTGGCCGCGGTCTCGCTCGCGCCGGTGCCGTTCGTCGTGGTGATCGCCGCGCGCTACGGGCGCCGCGCGCGTCCGGCGCAGCAGGCCGTCCAGCAGCGCATCGCCGAGCTGACCGCGACCGCCGAGGAGTCGATCGGCGGCGTCCGGGTCGTCAAGGCCTTCGCGCGCGAGGACCGCCAGCTGGAGCGCTTCGCCACCTCAACCGCGCGCGTCTTCGACCAGGAGATGATCTCCACCAAGCTCAGCGCGTTCTACCAGCCGCTGATCGGCTTCCTGCCGCAGATCGGCCTCGCGGCCGTGCTGCTGATCGGCGGGCGGCGCGTCGTCTCCGGGCACATCACGCTCGGCGACTTCGCCGCGTTCTACAGCTACTTGTTGATGTTGTTGAGCCCGATGCGCCAGCTCGGCATGGCGCTCGGCCTGGCCCAGCGCGCCACCGCCTCGGGCGCCCGCCTCTTCCAGATCCTCGATCGCGACGCGGCGATCGTCGCGCCCGCGGATGTCCAGCCGCTGCCCGAGGGCAACGGCCACGTCGAGCTGCGCGACGTCACCTTCGGCTACGCCGGCACGCCCGCCCCGACGCTGCACGACATCTCGCTCGACGTCCCGGCCGGCACGACCGTCGCGCTGGTCGGCGCGACCGGCTCGGGCAAGACCACGCTCATCCAGCTGCTGGGACGGCTCTACGACGTCGATCGCGGAGCGGTGCTGATCGACGGCGCCGACGTGCGGTCGGTCGATCCCGAGGAGCTGCGCGAGGCGATCGCGGTCGTCGACGACGCGCCGTTCCTGTTCAGCACCACCATCGCCGACAACATCGCCTACGCGCGCGGCGGCGCAGACCACGTCGACCAGGCCGACATCGAGCTGGCCGCCCGGCGCGCCCAGGCGCACGAGTTCATCGCGACGCTGCCCGACGGCTACGCGACCCGCGTCGGCGAGCGCGGCCTGACGCTCAGCGGCGGCCAGCGCCAGCGCGTCGCGATCGCCCGCGCGCTGCTGGCCGACCCACGCGTGCTCGTGCTCGACGACGCGACCTCCGCGGTCGACGCCTCCACCGAGCAGCAGATCAAGGAGGCGCTGCGCGAGGCGATGGCCGGCCGAACGACCTTCATCATCGCCCACCGCCTGAGCACGATCGCCCTGGCCGACACGATCGTCGTGGTCGAGGACGGCCGGATCGTCGCGCAGGGCACCCACGAGGAGCTGCTGACCGAATCGCCGCTGTACGCCGAGATCGTCGAGAAGGGCCTGCCCGACCAGGTGTTCCTGAACCGC
>DASYBY010000521.1:0-13867 GCA_036500525.1 Baekduia sp.
TCGGGCGACCAGAGCCGCGCGGTCCTCGCCGGCCAGAAGGCCGACATCGTCGCGCTCTCGCTCTCGCCCGACGTCGACAAGCTCGTCCCCGACAAGCTGGTCCCCGACGACTGGGTCGCGCAGACCGCGGCCGACGGCGGCAAGGGCGGCTTCGTCACCACGTCGATCGTCTCGTTCGTCGTGCGCAAGGGCAACCCGAAGGGCATCCACGGCTGGGACGACCTGCTCAAGCCGGGCGTCAAGGTCGTCACGCCGAACCCGTTCACGTCGGGCGCCGCCAAGTGGAACATCATGGGCGCCTACCAGCACG
Organism: Baekduia sp.; assembly: GCA_036500525.1. Lineage (GTDB taxonomy): Bacteria > Actinomycetota > Thermoleophilia > Solirubrobacterales > Solirubrobacteraceae > Baekduia. The sequence goes on from DASYBY010000521.1 coordinate 311, forward strand.
GCGGGATCAACTACGTCAAGAAGCTGCTGACCGACCACGTGCCCGTGCAGCCGAAGTCCGGCCGCGAGGCGCTGCAGACGTTCACCGGCGGCGAGGGCGACGTGCTCATCTCCTATGAGTACGAGTACACGACGGCCGTCAAGAAGGGCGAGAAGAACATCGAGTTGGTCCAGCCCGACGACACGTTCCTGATCCAGAACCCGATCGCCGCCACCAGCGCGACCGGCGCCGCGGGCAAGGCCTTCGTGAAGTTCGCGCTCGGCGACTCGGCCCAGCAGCACTTCGCCGACTGGGGCTACCGCCCGGTCAACCAGAAGATCCTGGACGCCAACAAGTCCAAGTTCGCCGACCCGACGACGGTCAAGACGATCGACGACTACGGCGGATGGTCCAAGGTCAACGACCAGCTGTTCGACCCCGAGAAGGGCTCCGTGGCCAAGATCGAGGACGACGCGGGCGTCTCCACGGCCAAGTGAGCACGACGGCCGTCACCCCTGCGGCGCAGACCCCCGCGCCGCCCGCGCCCCGCTCGTCCCGCCGGACCGTCGCACGGTCCGGCGGGGTGGGCGGCGTCGGCCTGGGGCTCGTGACGCTGTGGCTCAGCATCATCGTCCTGCTGCCGCTGGCGGCGCTGCTGGCCAAGTCGCTGGACGGCGGCCTCGGCGCGTTCTGGGACTCGGTCTCCAGCCGCCAGGCGGTCTCGGCGCTGAAGTTCACCATCATCGTCTCGGTGATCGTCGCGGTGATCAACGCGGTCGCCGGCCTGGCGGTCGCGTGGACGCTCGTGCGCGACGACTTCCCCGGGCGCCGCATCGTCAACGCGGTGATCGACCTGCCGTTCGCGATGCCGACGATCGTCGCCGGCATCACGCTGCTGGCGCTCTGGGGGCCGACCAGCCCGCTCGGCGTCAACCTCGCCTACACGCAGGTCGCCGTGGGCCTCGCGCTCCTGTTCGTCACGCTGCCGTTCGGCGTGCGCGCGGTGCAGCCGGTGCTCATCGAGCTCGACCGCGACATGGAGCAGGCCGCCGCGTCGCTCGGCGCCCGGCCGCTGACCATCTTCCGCCGGATCATCCTGCCCAACCTCTTCCCGGCGATCCTGTCGGGCGCCGCGCTGTCCTTCGCGCGGGCGGTGGGCGAGTTCGGCTCGATCGTCCTGATCTCGGGCAACATCCCGTTCCGCACGCAGGTGTCGTCGGTCTTCATCTTCAAGCAGATCGAGAGCGACAACGCGCAGGGCGCCGCCGCGGTGGCCGTCGTGCTGCTGGGCGTCTCGCTGATCATGCTGATCGCGCTGCGCTTCATCGAGTACTGGGGCAACCGCCATGACCTCTAGCACCGCCGGGCGCCTGTCGATCCGGATCGCCGCGCTGAGCTACCTCGCGGTCCTGCTGCTCGTCCCGATCGGGATCGTCCTCTACCGCACGTTCGAGCCCGGCCTCGACGAGGTCTGGCGCTCGATCACGACGCCCGCCGCCGTCAGCGCGTTCTGGCTGACGATCGAGATCACGGCGATCGCCGTGCCGTTGAACACCGTGTTCGGCATCGTCGCAGCGCTGGCGCTCGTCCGCTCGAACATGCGCGGCAAGCGGCTCTTCGAGGCGCTGATCGACCTGCCGTTCGCGATCTCCCCGGTCGTGATCGGCCTCGCGTTGTTCCTGCTCTACGGCCGCCAGGGCTGGCTCGGGCCGACGCTGAGCGACGCGGGCATCCGCATCATCTTCTCGGTGCCCGGCATGGTGCTGGCGACGATCTTCGTCTGCCTGCCGTTCGTCGTCCGCGAGGTCGTGCCGGTGCTGCGCGAGATCGGTGACGAGCAGGAGCAGGCCGCCTCGACGCTCGGCGCCTCGCGCTGGCAGACGTTCTGGCGGATCACGCTCCCGGCGATCCGCTGGGGCGTGGCCTACGGCGTCGTGCTCTCCACCGCGCGGGCGATCGGCGAGTTCGGTGCCGTCAGCGTGGTCTCGGGCAAGATCTCCGGTGAGACCATCACGCTGCCCCTGCTCGTCGAGAACCGCTTCTCGAACTTCGACCTGGCCGGCGCCTACGCGGCGTCGGCGCTGATGGCCGTGATCGCGCTGGCGACGCTGCTCGTCATGACCGTCCTGCAACGCAAGGGTGATGCCCGATGATCTCCGTCTCGTCCGTGTCCAAGCACTACGGCGACTTCGCCGCGCTGAACGACGTGTCGGTCGACATCGCGCCGGGCTCGCTGACCGCGCTGCTGGGGCCGTCGGGCTCGGGCAAGTCGACGCTGCTGCGCGTCATCGCGGGGCTGGAGGTGCCCGACGCGGGCACCGTGATCCTCGAGGACCGCGACGTCACCAACCTGCCGCCGCAGCGCCGCGACATCGGGTTCGTGTTCCAGCACTACGCGGCGTTCAAGCACCTGTCGGTGCGCGAGAACGTGGCGTTCGGGCTGAAGGTGCGCAAGCGCCCGAAGGCCGAGATCGCCGCCAAGGTCGACGAGCTGCTGGGCATCGTCGGGCTGGCGGGCTACCAGGAGCGCTACCCGTCGCAGCTGTCGGGCGGCCAGCGGCAGCGCATGGCGCTGGCGCGCGCGCTGGCGATCGAGCCGAAGCTGCTGCTGCTCGACGAGCCGTTCGGCGCGCTGGACGCCAACGTCCGCGCCGAGCTGCGCGCGTGGCTGCGGCGCCTGCACGACGAGGTCCACGTCACGACCGTCCTGGTCACGCACGACCAGGAGGAGGCGATGGAGCTGGCCGACCGGATCGTGGTGCTCAACGCCGGGCAGATCGAGCAGGCCGGTCCGCCGCGCGAGCTCTACGACGCGCCGGCCAACGAGTTCGTCATGGGCTTCCTCGGGCCGGTGGCCCGGCTGGGCGCCGACCTCGTGCGCCCGCACGACCTGGTCCTGCGCCACGATCCGGGCGACGGGGCGGTCGAGGCGCAGGTCACGCGCGTGCTGCACCTGGGGTTCGAGGTGCGCGTCGCGCTGGAGCTGGCCGGCGAGGGCGCCGTCGCCGCGCAGCTGACGCGCAGCGAGGCCGAGCAGCTCGAGCTGACGGCCGGCGACATCGTCTACGTGCTGGAGGGCGGGCGGCGCAGCGCCGCGGCGGACGCGGCTAGCGCCGCGTGACCGGGATGACGCGCGCAGGCGCCTCCGGCCGTCCGCCGACGCTCATCGGCGCGTAATCCACGCGTCAGGATCCTTCGCCAGCGCCTCGATGTCCTTGGGCAGCTTGCCCGCGGCGAGGTCGGCCAGCGTGACGTTCTCGACCACCGCGCGGAGGCTCGCGCGGACCGAGATCCACACGCGCTGGAGCGGCTCGGCGCTGCCGGCGTAGTCGACGTCCTCGGGGCGGCCGCCGCGCACCGACGCGAGCGGCCCCTCGACGGCGCGGATGATGTCCGCGACGGTGATCTCCTCGGCCGGGCGGGCCAGCCAGTAGCCGCCCTCGGCGCCGCGACGGCTCGTGATGAGGCCGGCGTGGCGCATGTCGGCGAGGATGTTCTCGAGGAACTTGAGCGGGATGCCCTGGGCCTGTGCGACGGTGTCGCCCTTGGTCGGATGCTCGGTTCCCTGGGACGCGAGCTCGATCGCTGCTCGCACCGCGTAGTCGGCCTTGGCGGAGATGCGCACCGCCGCATCGTTCCAGACGCGCCGGAAGGGCGCGCTCCCCGCCTAGGCGGCGGCGTCGCGATCGTCGGTCTCGGACGCGCGATCGGGCTTGTGCGCGTCCTCGTCCTCGGTGCCGCTCGGCGTGGTCTCGGGGTAGCCGCCACCGCCGGTCTCCTGCTTGCGCGGGTCGTCGGTGTGGTCGGGCTTGGGGTCGTCGTCGCGGGACATGGGGTGGTGCTACCCGGGACGGGGCCGGGGCCATCGCGCGTGCGGCGATGGCCCCGGGCGGTCACTTCCTCGCTGCGGCGGTGGGCTGCTTCTTCTTCGTGGCCTTCTTCTTCGCCTTGGCCTTGGGCTTCACGGTCGTCGTGGTGCCGTCGGTGATGCGGGTCTTGCCGCCGGACGCGGACTTCGGGCAGCCGCGCGGGCGTCCGAGGTCGTACGGGCCGGAGATGTACTGCGTGATGACGCCCTTGCTGTCGGCCGTCGCGTAGGTGACGGTCAGCAGCGGGTCGACGCGCGGCTCGTCGCAGAGCTTGCCGTCGATGGAGAACTGGCCGGTGACGTTGGCGTAGCTGTCACCGGTGTACTTGCCGATGCAGTTGATCCCCCAGCCGGGGAAGTCCCCGTTGCAGGTGAACGAGTCGGTCGTCACCGCGTTGCCCGTCTTGTCGAAGACGGAGACGTCGGTCGAGAAGCCGGTGTCGCCGATCTGGGGCTGGATCTGGTACCCGGTGATCGGGCCGCCGCAGGCGAAGACGTACTGGACCTGCGTGTCGTCGTCTCCGGGTGCGGGCTTGCCGGCCTCGATGTGGCCTCCGCAGTCGTAGTCGTTGGGGTTGGCGCTGGCGTGGGCCAGCGGTGTCCACACCGCGAAGGTGAGGACGGCGGCCAGCAGCGGACGGGCGAGGGTCAAGAGGACCTCCGTGTCGGGGGCGGGGATGGGGAGCGATGGGGGAAGGTGGAGGCGCTCGCCACGGCGGGCGCGAGGACGCCGTCGAGCGCGCCGGCGGGGGCCTGCGCGGCGGCGCCGAGCGGGTCCTGGCCGAGCAGCTCGTCGAGGCTGCGCAGGAGCGCGACGGGGCCGGTCGGCGTCGCGATCGTCTGGCCGGCGGTGGCGCGCGGCGAGAGGACGAGGGCGCCGGTGGGCGGGAGGGGCGCGGCCGGGTCCGTCGAGGGCGGGGGCGCGTCGGGGACGAGGATCAGGACGCCATCGGCCTGGTACGCGGCGCTGGCGGTGATCTGGGCGACGAGGTCGTGGACGGTCGGCGACGCGCCCTCGAGGCCCGCGGGCGCGCCGGCAGCGCACGGTGTCGCGCGGCCGTCGTGGCAGACGCCGGGGACGACGAGGTTGAAGGGCGCGACCTTGGCGGGTTTGGCGGTCAGGTCGGTGGTGAGCGCGTCGAGGCCGACGACGTTGGTCGAGCAGTCGGGGCGGGTCGCGAGCGTGGCGAAGAGCGACGGCGCGACGCGGTCGGTGGGCGCGGCGGCGCAGCGCGTGGCGGCGTCCTCGACGTAGGCGCGCCAGGCGAGCTTCGCGCTTCGGAGTTGGTCGGGGAGCGAGTCGTCGTCGGTGGCGGGCACGACGCACGCAGCGAGGTCGGCGGCGCAGTCGGCCGTCGGGACCTGCCCACCCAGCAACGCGATCTCGTTGGCCGCGGCCGAGGCGGCGACCGGCGTGTAGCCGGCGAGCAGCGTGCCCTGGGCGGTGAGGTCGGCGAGGGGCGAGGCGGGGCCGAAGGCGGTGGTCGCGTCGAGCTGCGTGAGGGAGATGACCCAGACGTGCGCGGTGGGGGCAGCGGGGGTTGTTGGGGTGGAAGGTGTGGTGGAGGACGCGGGGGCCGGGGTTGGGGCCGGGGTGGGGGCGTCGTCGTCGGCGGTCGACGTCGGGGCGGGCGCGGTGGTGTCGGGCGAGTTGTTGGTGGTGGTGTCGTCGTCGGTGGACGGGGTCGCCGGCGTGTCGTCGTCGTCGGCCGACGGGGCCGCCGGCTCGTCGTCGATGGCTGGCGGCTCCGGGTCGACGGTCGCGGTCGGCGTCGTCGCGACGGGCGCAGGACTCGGCACGACCAGCGCAACGACCCGCCCCGGCGCCGCGGCGAGCGTCGGCGCCGGAGCCGGCCCGATCGCGGCACCGGCAACCCCACCGACCACCAACATCGCCGCGCCGAGCGCCACCGTGGCCCGGATGCCGACAGGCCACCGCCGCCGTGCACCGCCGGCCGCCGGGCCACCGGCCGCGAAGTCTCCGTCGCTCGCCGCGCCGCTGCCCGCGAAGGCTCCGGCGCCGCCGGTCGTCGCGCCGCTGCCAGCTGGCACCGCCCCGTCGCCCGAACCGCTGCCGGCTGGCACGGCGGCGCCGCTCGCGGTCGTCGGCGCAACGCCTTCGCCCGCCTCCGCCCCGAACCCCAGCGCTCCCAGCGGGTCGACGCGGGGCGCGCCGTGGCGGGTCCCGCAGTGCAGGCAGTAGCGCTGGTCGGCGGCCAGGGGTGCGGTGCAGGTGGCGCAGGTGGCGGGCGGCGGCGTCATGCCCCGGGTCGCATTTGTTCAAACTCGATCGGAATTGTGTGGTTAGACTATTGTCCACCAACTGACCTTGCAAACTGGGAATTGGAGATCGGTCGCAATGACCCGCTCACATCGCCTCGCGGCAGCCGTCACCACCGTCGGCGTTCTGGCCGTCGCAGCACCCGCCGGAGCCTCGGCGGCCAGCACCATCACGATCAGCGGCGCGACCGGTTCCGCGCCGCTCGTCGCGCTGCTCGCCAAGAAGTACGTGAAGCTCAAGCCGGGCAAGGTGAAGTTCAAGCTGGCCCAGGGCGGGGGCGAGGTCGGCATCCAGGACGCCGCGGCCGGCCGCGTGACGATCGGCAACGCCGCCCGCGATCCGCGTCCCAGCGACGCCGCCGGGTTGGTGTTCTACCCGATCGCCAAGGACTTCTTTTGCTTCGACACCAACCCCTCCAACAAGCTCCCGAACCTCACGCTCGCCCAGGCGCAGGCCATCTGGACCGGCCAGGTGCGCAACTGGGAGCAGGTCCCGGGCGCGACCGCGACCGGCACGATCGACCTCATCGGCCGCACCGCCGCCTCGTCGCTGCCGCCGCTCGTCCAGCAGCTGCTGCTGGGCAACAAGACCATCTCGCCGCTCGCCGCGCTCAAGCCGTCCGACGGCCTCGTCGAGCAGTCGGTCGGCTCCGACAAGAACGCCATCGGCTTCAACTCGGGGTACTACGCCTCGCAGAAGGACGTCCACGCCGTCGCGTTCGAGGGCGTCGCCTGCAATCTGCAGAACGCCAAGTCCGGCCAGTACCCGGGCATCCGCAACTACTACGAGGTCACCCGCGGCAAGGCCACCGGCGCGGCCTCGGCCTTCATCAACTGGATCCAGCACAGCCCCGTCGCGCGCAAGATCATCGCGTCGATCGCGATCCCGTTGAACTAGGTGATCGCCCGGCTGCGACAGCCGTGGACGGACCGGCAGGCCGCCTGGCGCCTCGGCGCGGTGGCCTGCCTGGTCCTGTTGATCATCGTGTTGATGGTCGCGTTCGTCGCCGCCCGCGCCTGGCCGGTCCTGCAGGCCAACGGGTGGATCGCGTGGCTCGGGCCGGGCGGCAGCGTCGACCACCAGATGGGGCAGATGATCGCGACCGGGCAGCACCCGCCGGCCGCGGCCTACCACCTCCGCGCGTGGCCGCTGATCTACGGGACGCTGCTGACGACGGGCGTCTCGGTGATCGTCGGCCTCGTCTTCGCGCTCTTCTCGGCGATCTTCATCGTGGAGTTCGCCCCGGCCCGCGTCCGGGCCGTCGTCGTCCCGGCGGTCCGGCTGCTCGCGGCCGTGCCGTCGGTGATCTACGGGCTGATCGGGATCCTCGTGCTCGCGCCGTTCGTCGGCAACCACCTCATCAGCCCCGGCCGCAAGGACTCGGTGCAGAACGTGGTGCAGATCGACGGCACCGGCGTGCTCGTGGCGATCGTCGTCCTCACCGTGATGATCACGCCGATCATGATCGCCATCGTGGTCGACGCCCTGCGCGCGATCCCGCGGGCGTGGACCGAGGGCGCCGCCGCGCTGGGCGCCAACCGCTGGGAGGTGTTGTGGACCGTGTCGGTCCGCGCCGCGCGCCCCGCGATCGTCGCCGCCGCGGTGCTGGCCTGCGCCCGCGCGCTCGGCGAGGCGGTCGCGTTGTCGATGGTGTCGGGCTCGCGCGGGTTCTCGCCCAACCCGGTCGACGGCATCACCTACCTCTTCGAGCCGATCCGGCCGCTGGCCGCGTCGATGGTCGAGAACGTCGACGCGATCAACGCGCCCGCGGTCAAGGCCTCCATCTACGCGTTCGCCCTGTTGTTGCTGCTGTCGAGCCTCGCGCTCTCGATCGGCGGCTACGTGGCCAAGCTGCCGATGCGCCGCCAGGGGCTGCGGATCTGATGGCCGTCGCGCCGCCGCCGCCCGTCTACGACCCGCCCGCGCCGCTGCGCCCCGCGCCGCGTGGCGACACGATCCGCTCGTGGCGCTGGAGCCAGCGCCTGGCCTTCGCCGCCTGCTGGGCGGCCGGGCTGGCGCTGTGCGCCGTCACCCTGGCGATCGTGGTGTACATGGGCGTGCGCGGCGTCCAGTACCTCAACCCCAAGTTGCTCTTCTCGCGGCCCACGCCGGGGCTGCAGCAGCACACGACCGGCGGCATCCTCGACCCGATCCTCGGCACCGTCATCCTGACGATCATCGGGATCGCGATCGCCGTGCCGCTGGCGGTCGCGGCCGCCGTGTGGGTCGTCGAGTACGGCAAGCCGGCGCCGCTGGCGCGCGCGGTGGAGTCGGGGATCGAGGTCGTCGCGGGCACGCCCGACATCGTCATCGCGATCTTCGGCCTGGCGATCTTCCAGCTCCATCTCTTCGCGCCGCTGTCGTTCACCGCGTCGGGCGGCGGCGTCTTCGGCCGCTCGTTCATCGCGGCCGGGGCGATGATGTCGTTGATCGCGCTGCCGCTCGTCTTCGGCGCGGCGCGCGAAGGGCTGATGTCGATCCCCATGCACTTGCGCGAGGCGTCCTGGGCGCTCGGCAAGACGCGCATCTGCACCATCCGCACCATCCTGCTTCCGCAGATCCGCGCCAACGTGGCGACCGGCTCGGCGCTGGGGATGGGACGGATCGTCGGCGACACCGCGGTCGTCGTCGTCCTGCTCGGCGCGACGCTCCAGCTCGAGCCGCAGGGCGACGTGCCGATCCTCGGCAACCTGCGCGGCACCGGCTCGACGCTGACCAGCTACGTCTACGGCGCCTCGCCCGCCGGTGAGGGCAACGCCCCGCAGAAGGCCTACGCGGCGGCCTTCGTCCTGCTGCTGATCGTGCTCACCCTGAACTTCGTGGTCGACCTGCTCGGCCGGCGCAAGGAGTCCCTCGCATGACCTCCCGTGACCGCGTGGCCGACCCGTTCCTCGACGACGCGGTCCCGTCCCTCCCGCCGCCGCGGCGCCGCGTGCGCCTCGATCGATCGCCGGTGCCGGTGCCCGAGACGCAGGGCGCGCCCACCGCGCGCGTGCGGCGACGCGGCCCGGGCGGGCCGGAGCGCATGCGGGTCGAGGGGTTGTCGGTGCGCTACGGCGACAACCTCGCGGTCAAGGACGTGTCCTTGTCGATCCACGCCGGCGAGGCGCTGGCGCTGATCGGCCCGTCGGGCTGCGGCAAGACCACGCTGTTGCGCACGCTGAACCGCCTCACCGAGACGACCGCAGGCGCGGGCCGCGGCGGGCGCGTGCTGCTCGACGGGGTGGACGTGGAGCAGGTCGAGCTGACCGCGCTGCGCCGCCGGATCGCGATGGTCTTCCAGCAGCCCAACCCGTTCCCCATGTCCATCTTCGACAACGTGGCCTACGCGATCCGCGTGCAGAACCGTAAGCGGCCCGGCCGTCGCGAGCTGGAGCCGCAGGTCGTCGACGCGCTGCGCCGCGCGGGCCTGTACGACGAGGTCGCCGGCGATCTCGACCGCCCAGCGCTGCGGCTCAGCGGCGGCCAGCAGCAGCGGCTGTGCATCGCGCGGGCGATCGCGACGCGGCCCGAGGTGTTGTTGATGGACGAGCCGTGCTCGGCGCTGGACCCGCGCTCGACCGAGGTCATCGAGGACCTCATCGGCGAGCTGCGCCGCGAGCTGGCCGTCGTGATCGTCACGCACAACCTCGCCCAGGCGCACCGCGTCGGCGACAAGGTGGCGTTCATGTACCTGGGCGACCTCGTCGAGTGGGGCGACGCCGACCAGGTCTTCGAGGCGCCGCGCGCCCAGCGGACCCGCGACTACGTGGCGGGGGCCTTCGGGTGACGGTGGCGACCGTGGCCGCCGGCGGGCTGGCCATCCTCGCCGCCGCGGGGCTCTCGGCCTGCGAGAGCACGGCGGACAAGAGCGCGGCGATCGCGGCGCAGGGGCTCCAGGCCGTCAAGGGCGGGGGATCGCTGAAGATCACGCCCAACCACGAGGTGCGGGTGGAGCGCGCCGCGGTGGTGCGCGGCGCGGGCGGCAGCGTCGCGACGGCGGTGCAGCTGCGCAACGCCGGCGGGCGCGCCGAGCGCGACGTCCCCGTGCTCGTCGACGTCCGCGACGCGCACGGCGCGTCGGTCTACCGCAACGACGCGGTCGGGCTGCAGCCGACGCTCCAGCGCCTGGCGCTGATCCGTGGCCGCGCCACCGCCTGGTGGGTCAACGACCAGGTGACGGCGACCGGCACGCCGCGCACCGTGCACGTCAAGGTCGGGGCGGCGAAGGCCGCCGTCGCGCCCCCGAAGGTCACGCTGAGCGGCACGCACTTCGAGGGCGACGCGACGGGCCGCTACCTCGCCGGCACGGTCGTCAACGGGTCGCACGCCACGCTGCGCGACGTGCCGGTCTTCGCCGTCGCGCTGAAGGGCAACAAGGTCGTCGCCGCGGGCCGGGCGCTCGTCGCCAAGCTGCCGGCCGCGGGCGCGCCCAAGCCCACCCACTTCCGCCTGTTCTTCGTCGGCGATCCGCGCGGGGCGCGGCTCGCCCTGACCGTCGCACCACCGTCGTGAAGGAGCATCCCGTGATCACCGAGTCCGTCCCGCCGCCCGTCTTCGGGCGCGACGGCGAGCCCTGTCCGAGCTGCGGCGCGCCGCTGGCCGGCGACCAGCGCTACTGCCTGCACTGCGGGACCCGGCGGCCGGAGGCGCGGTTGGAGTTCCTCGACGTCCTCGACGCCGACGTCCAGGCCCGGGGCGCGGTGTCGCTGCTGCCGCCCGCCGTGGCGGGGTTCGCCGAGCCGCCGCCGCGCGGGCTCAACGCGCGCCTGCAGGCCAACAGCGGCGTGCTGGCGCTGACCGCGCTGTTGTTGGTGACGTTGCTCATCGGGCTGCTCGTGGGCCACTGGGCGACCGGGTCCGACCCGGCGCCGGTGGCGGCCTCCGCGCCCGCGCCGCAGGTCATCCGGGTGGAGGGGACGGCCGCGCCCGCCGCGACCAGCGCGACGCCGGCCGCCACGCCGTCGTCGTCCACGCCCGCGCCGACCACGAGCAAGTCCTCGTCCAAGTCCGACGCCTCCACCAAGCCCACCGCGCCCAAGGACTCCGTGTCGGTCACCAAGCTCAGCGGCAAGAAGGCCGTCGACGACGCCGTCAAGAAGGGCACGCCGATCACCACCGGCGGCGGCAAGCTCCCGCCCAAGGACGACAAGGCGCCCGGCGGCGGCTCCGCGATCGAGGACATCGGATGAGCGCGCTGCCCGGACCCTCCTCGCTCGACGACCTCCGCCGGCGCCGCCACGAGCTCGCCCGGCGCGTCGCCGCGCTGACCTTCGACCTCGGCGGCCTGACCTACGAGATGGCGACCCGCGACCACTACCGGCTCGACGTCCTGTCGCGCCGGGCGGCCGAGCTGCAGACCGCCGACGCGGAGCTCGGCGAGCTCGAACGCCTCGTCGCCGCCGCCGAAGACGGCATCGTGGGCGCCTGCCGCTCCTGCGGCGCCGTCCGCTCCCGCGGCGCCACCTTCTGCTGGCAGTGCGGCCAACCCCTGCTCGACGGGGCGCAATCGCCCGACGCAGCGCCGGTGGCACCGCTGCCGCCCCCGGAGTAACAGGGTCCGTATCGACTTAAGGCCCCACAAGGGCCTTAAGTCGCGTCGCATCCGCGTGCGTGTCGAGAAGAGGGGCCTGGTGCCCCGAAAGTCGACACGCTCGCGGACGCCCCCGGCTGCGCGCCGCGAGCGTCGAGAGCGTCGAGAGCTACAACAACCCCAGCGACCGCCCGGCGTCTTCGGCCAAGTTCAGCAGCGGGGAGGGGATGACGCCGAAGACCACGATGGCGATGCCCGCCGCGGCGGCGACCAGCGAGATCTCCCAGTCGCCGCGCTCCGCTGCCGGGTCGGCGCCCGCCAGCCGCGGCGTCCCGTCTTCCCGCACCAGCTCCGCTCCCGTCGCCGGGCGCATCCACATCGCCGCGATGACCCGCAGGTAGTAGACCAGCGAGATCATCGAGCCGATCACGATGAAGATGCCCAGCCAGGTGTAGCCACCGTCGGCCGCGGCGTCGATCAGCGTGAACTTGCCGATGAAGCCGGCGGTCGCGGGCATGCCGGCCAGCGAGAGCATCGCCAGCGTCATCGGCCAGGCCAGCAGCGGGCGGCTCGCGCCGATGCCGTTCAGCGCGCTGATGTCGTCGCCCAGCAGCGTCTCGCGCTCGCGGGCGATGATCACGGCGAAGGCCGCCATGTTCATCAACAGGTAGATGGCGAGGTAGAAGACCGTGGCCTGCACGCCGGTGCGCGAGACGACGATGACGCCGGCCAGCAGGTAGCCGGCCTGCGCGACCGAGGACCAGGCCATCATGCGCTTCATCGAGGACTGGCTGATCGCGCCGACGTTGCCGACGATGATCGTCACGGCGGCCAGGGCGGCGACCGCGGGGGCCCAGTCGGCGCTGGCGTCGATGAGCGCGACGTCGAGGATCCGCAGCAGCGCGCCGAACGCGGCAGCCTTGGTGGCGACCGCCATCCACGCGGTGACCGGGGTCGGCGCGCCCTCGTAGACGTCGGGCGTCCACTGGTGGAACGGCGCGACGGAGGCCTTGAAGCCGAGGCCGACGATCGTCAGCGCGATGCCGGTCAGCAGCAGCGCGTCGTGCTCGACGCTGCCCGAGACGGCCTTGGCGATGTCGGCGTAGTCGGTCGCGCCGGTGCCGCCGTAGATGAAGGCCAACCCGTACAGGAACGTGGCCGAGCCGACCGAGCCGACGATGAGGTACTTCAGCCCGGACTCCAGCGAGCGCTCGCGGCGCATCTCGGTCGCGCAGAGCACGTAGAGCGGGATCGACAGCAGCTCCAGGCCGAGGAACAGCGTCACGAGGTTCTGGCCGCCGGCGAAGATGACCATGCCCGCCGCGGAGGTGAGCATCAGGGCGAAGTACTCGCCGTGGGCGGCCTCGCGGGGGGCGAGCGCGCGCCAGGACAGCAGCACCGCGCCGATGCCCGTCACCGACACGATGAACGTGATCATCAGCGTCAGGTCGTCGAGGCGCAGCGCGCCGTGTGAGCCCTTGGCGACGAACAGGTCCTTGGCGTCGTCCCACTGCCAGATGCCGAGGCCGATGGTCGTCCCGAACGCGACGAGCGTCAGGAACGGCACCAGCTGCTCGCGGATGAACCGCCCGCGCAGCAGACCGGCCATGAGCACGACGATCGAGCCGCCCAGCAGGGCGATGATCGGGGAGACCCCGGCCCAGTCGATGTGGGGTGTGGCGACGGTGGCGAGCATGGCTACTTGATGACCGTGAGCTTGGGGTGGGCGGCGGCGTCGAAGACGTTGCCGGAGCTGATCTCGGCCGCACGGACGGACTGCGTGACCGCCGGCTCGCTCTTGTGCAGCGCGAGCTGCGGGTAGAGCGCGAGGCCGATGATCACCACGACCATCGGCACGAGCACCAGGCCCTCGTAGAACGAGACGTCGCGCGAGACGACCTCCGGCCCGACGCGGTT
>DASYBY010000522.1:0-10573 GCA_036500525.1 Baekduia sp.
GGGCTTCTCGCTCGCGGCGGGCAACACCTACGGGCGCGTCATCGGCATCACCGGCGCGAGCTTGGGAGCGATCGCCGCGCTGCTGTCGATCGGCGGCCGGAGCCCGTGGTGGTCGCTGGGCCTCTTCCTGCTGTGCCTCTACATCCTCCACGGCATCTTCATCTACGGGGACGACGACCGCGCTCCGAGGATGTGACGCCGCCGCGCCTGCGGAGATGGGGCCCTCTGCCCGGCCAGCACGCCGCGAGCACGAAGCACCGCAACCCGGAGCGCAACCCACGGCGTGCAACGGGGGTTGCATATGCAAGGATCCAGCAGGGTTCCAAGCCCTCCGCCGCTAAGTTCCACCCGGCTATGGCCACAACCGAAGCCGAGATCGTCGCCCGCGAGGCAGCCCGCCCGTCGGCACCCCCGGTTGTCGAGTTCCGTCGCGTCACCAAGCGCTACGAGAACGGCACCGGCCTCGACGACGCGTCGTTCACCGTCCGGCGGGGCGACTTCGTCTTCCTTGTCGGCTCGACCGGCTCGGGCAAGTCGACCGTCATGCGGCTGCTCATCAAGGAGCTCGAGCCGACCGCCGGCGCGATCAGCGTCGCGGGCCGCGACCTCGCCGACATCTCGCGCAAGAAGGTCCCGTACTTCCGCCGCAACCTCGGCGTGGTCTTCCAGGACTTCAAGCTGCTGCCCAACCGCACGGTGCACGACAACGTCGCCTACGCGCTGCAGGTCACCGGCAGCTCGCGCAAGGAGGTCCGGGCCAAGGTCCCGGACATCCTGCGCCTCACGGGCCTGTCGACCAAGCTGCACCACTTCCCCGACCAGCTCTCCGGCGGCGAGCAGCAGCGCGTGTCGGTGGCGCGCGCGTTCGTCAACCACCCGCCGCTGCTGCTGGCCGACGAGCCGACGGGCAACCTCGATCCCGAGACCTCGATCGGGATCATGCAGCTGCTGTACCGCATCAACCGCACGGGGACGACGGTCATCGTCGCCACGCACGACTCGGCCATGGTCGACCGCATGCGCCGGCGCGTGATCGAGCTCTCCAGCGGGCGCATCATCCGCGACGAGGTCTCGGGCCTCTACGCGCAGCGCGACATGTCGACCGCCGAGTTCGGCGCCCTGCTGCGCGAGCCGGCGCCGGCGCCCCGGCGGGTCCGCGAGCCGGGCGACGACTTCGACGACGCCTTCCGCGACTGATGCGCATCGGCTTCTTCCTGCGCGAGGCGCTGCGCTCGATGTCGCGCAACGCCGTCCCGAGCTTCGCGGCCATGGCCTCGGTGCTCGTCACCGTGCTCGTGCTCGGGGTCTTCATCCCGGTCGTGCAGGCCACGACCGGCGCGGCCAATGACGTGCGCAGCCGGGTCCTGGTCAACGTCTACCTGAAGACGGACGCCAAGCCGGACGACGTCGCCCGCGTCCAGCGCCTGCTCGACGACAAGGTCGACCACGTGGGCAAGGTCCAGTACCTCTCGAAGGCCGATGCGCTCAAGGAGCAGAAGGCGCGCTACCCGGAGGCCTATGACCTGCTCGGCTCCAACCCGCTGCCCGACACCTTCCGCGTCACGCCCGACGACCCGGACAACGTGCTCAAGCTCCGCGACGCGCTCGATCCCGCGGGCGTCGCCGGCAAGCGCCTGCCGATCGACGAGTCGATCGACCAGGTCAAGAACCGCAAGGACGAGACCACCAAGATCCTCACCGCGACGCGCGTGGTGAAGCTCGCCATGGGCGGGCTGGCGATCCTGCTGATCGTCGCCTCGATCCTGCTGATCTCCAACACGATCCGCCTGAGCCTGTTCTCGCGCCGCCGCGAGGTCGAGGTCATGAAGCTGGTCGGCGCGACCGACTCGTTCATCCGCTGGCCGTTCGTGATCGAGGGCATCGTGCTCGGCGCGATCGGCGGCGTGGCGGCGGTCGCCCTGCTGGGCATCGGCAAGGTCGCGCTGCTGGATCCGCTGTCGTCGGACTTCGCGCTCATCGCCGCGCCCGAGACGATCAGCTTCGGCGTGCTCGTCCTCGTGCTGCTCGTCGCCAGCGTCGGCGTGTCGGCCGCCGGGTCGAGCATCTCGCTGCGCAAGTTCCTGCGCGTCTAGCCGTCACGGTCGGGGCTCGCGGGCGGGGCGCCGACGATGGTGCCGAAGCGCCCCGGCTCCTCGTCGCGGAACCCCGCGAGCCCGGGGTCGCGCCACGCCCAGCGGGTGAGCATGGCCCGCTGCGCGGGCGCCGCCCGCCGCAGGCTGCGGTCGAGCCAGAAGGCGGCGGCGTCGAGGGGCTGGTCGAGGAGGAGGGTCGGGTGAGGGCCGTGTGGCATGTAAGCCGTCCTCGCACACAGGCAGGCCAGGTTGTAGGAGACGCGCGCGTTGGGCCGCGGCATCGGCCGGGGGCGGCGCAGGCGCCGGGCGGCCGGCGCCGGCAGCAGGTCGCTGTACGGCGTGGCCAGGAGGCCGGCGATGTACGCAGCGAGCCACTCCTCGGTGTCGGCGGCAAGCTCGGCGGGGGTGAGACGCTGCGGGAGCGGCCGGGGCGCCGGCGTCATCTCGGGCAGCTGCCTGCCGACTTGGACGGCGGCCGACCAGAACAACACGACCGCCGCCGGTTCGACCGTGGTGTCGAGGAAGCGCGCGAGCTGCGGCTCGAGGGCGGGGCCGCGGCGAACTCGGCGCCAGCGGGGCGTGGGTGCGCGGCCGGGGACGGGCGCTCCCGCACCCCGGAGGACGCCGCTTGCGTCCTGGACCAGGGCGACGGCGTGGTCCATCGCCTCGCTCACCCGGAGGTCGCCCAGCCGCAGCATGCGGAAGTTCTGCTCGATCGGCTTCCACGTGGCGTCGCGCCGACGGGCGGCGCCACCGCGAGGGACGCGCAGCCGCGCCAGGTAGTCCTCCACGGCAGGTCCCAGGCGTGCGTCGCGAGCCTTGTCCTCACCGGTGCTCCGGTTCAGCGCCTGCGTGGCCTCCGCGTACCGGATGCGGTACCAGGTCGGGTCGGTCCGGCGGTCGATCGGCGCGCTCATCGTCCGGGCTCCTCGTAGAACTGCTCGAGGATCGACAGGGCGCGGGCGACGAGGAACGACGCCAGCGCGAAGTCGCCGGTGACGCGTGCGACCACCATGCCCAGGTTGACGAGCGCGGGGACGTTGTCGGGATCGACCTCCAGGGCGCGGACGTACAGCTCGGCGGCCTGGAGGACCTTGTCCTCGCCGTGCAGCCGCAACCCGACGCTCACCAGCGCGAAGCTCCGCGGGTCGGTCGTCAGCACCTCGACGCTGGAGTTCAGCGCGCAGGACGCCTGGTACTGGACCCAGGCGGCGGCCGGCACGGAGAGGCGGTAGTAGGGGTCGGGATCCGGCGGTGGCCCCGCGGCGGCGGGGTCGCCCGGTGCGGGCGCCGGCGGTGGCGGCGTGGGGACCGCCGGCGCCGGCGCCTCCCAGCCGTCCAGCTCGTCGGCCCAGATCACGTCGCTCGCGCTCAGGCCGTTGCGCTGGCGCAGGCCGATCGCGATGCCCGCGCCGTGCCCGCCCGCGGGGAGCAGGTCGCCGTCGGCGACGAGGCGCCCCTTCTTGAGGACGAGGCGATCGACGAAGGCGAGGATCGCCGCCAGGAGCTGGAGCTGCGGGACCGAGGCGAGGGCGCCGACGGCGTCGGAGAGGTCCTCGTCCTTGGTCAGGAGCTCGACGTCGGCCACGATGAGGTCCAAGTCATAGCCATCGCCTTGGTCCTTGCTGCGCTTGCGCAGACCGATGAGGCGGCGCTGCATCAGCGCCGTGACGGCGGCGCCGATCTTCGGGTCGATGGCGCCGTCGGCGAGGTCGTTGACCACGAGCGAGGGCTGGCGGCGGCGGACCAGCGCCACGAGGAGCAGGAAGGCGCCGATCGCGACGAGCAGGATCAGGAGCACCGCCCCGAGCGCCGTCGGGACCTTGGGCGCGTAGTCGATCACGTCGCCGACGTCGTGCCATGTGCCGTGGTCGTCGGCCGGCGCCCCCAGCCCCTTCTGCGCGCACGCGCTGGCGACGTTCTGCCTGAGCGCGGCCGCGTAGTGGCGCTCGGCCTCGTCGTCCTGGCCCGCTGTGCTCAGCTTCGCCGCGAGCGCGCACGCCTTGGTCTCGCGGGCGCGGGCCTCGGAGATCCGGGCGAGGCCGCGTGCCGCGCAGGTCGCCGACCGGTCGGTGGCGAGGACGTCCTCGTAGGCGTCGGCCGCCTTGGCCAGCTCGGCCTGTGCCAGCAGGGCGTCCGCGGCGGCGCACGCCGCGGGCTGATCGGCGGCGCGCGCCTGAGCGCCGCCCGCCGTCGGCAGGATGAGCACCAGCGTCAGGGCCACCAGCCACGGCGCCGTCCGTCGCGCCGCGGGAGGGTGAGGGATCGTCATCACTGTCCGTTCGTCGAGGAGCGCCTCCCGACATCCGCGCACCGACCCTAAACGATGAGCCGCCCGACGGGCAAGATCCTGGGTGATCGGCGGGTGGAGCGCCGCCGGCGCTCGGCCAACCCCCTAGGCTCCGCGCATGAACGTCGCGGAGCTCGAGGACCGGTTCGTCGTCGTCGACGGCGTGCGCCTGCACTACGTGGAGGCGGGCGAGGGGCCGCTGGTGCTCCTGCTGCACGGCTTCCCGGAGTTCTGGTGGAGCTGGCGGCGCCAGATCCCCGCGCTGGTGGAGGCGGGCTTCCGGGTCGTCGCCGTCGACCAGCGCGGCTACGCGCAGTCCGACCGGCCGCCGAGCTGGCGCGACTACCGGATCGAGCGCCTGGCGGCCGACGTCGACGGGCTGATCGTGGCGCTGGGCGAGGAGCGCGCGCACGTGGTCGGCCACGACTGGGGCGCCGCGGTGGCGTGGACCGTCGCGTCGCTGCACCCCGAGCGCGTGGAGCGGCTGGCGATCCTCAACGTGCCGCACCCGGAGCGCATGGAGCGCGCGCTGCGCACCTCGCTCAAGCAGCTGCGGCGCAGCTGGTACATGGTGTTCTTCCAGATCCCGGGGGTGGCCGAGCGGCTGATCCGCGCGCGCGGGCGGCGCGCCCTGGAGGCCGTCTACGCCGACGCGCGCCCGGGCGCCTTCACGCCCGACGACCTCGACCGCTACGAGCGCGCGCTGCTCGGGCCGGGCGGGATGAAGGGCCCGATCGACTGGTACCGCGCCGCCCTGCGCCGCAACCCGGCCGCGCTGACGCGCAAGTACCGGCCGATCCCCGCGCCGACGATGGTGATCTGGGGCCGCAAGGATCGCCATCTCGGCGCCGAGTGGGCGACGCCGACGCCGGCGCTCGTGCCCGACGTGCGGATGGAGTGGCTGCCCCACGCGAGCCACTGGGTGCAGCACGACGAGCCGGCCGCGGTCAACCGCCTGCTCGTCGAGTTCCTCACGGCCGGCTAAGGAACGCCGCCCGACCCCTAGCCTGTGCCGCGACCATGATTCGCCGCGTCCTCGCCTCGATCGTCCTTGTCCTCGTGCTGCTCAGCGCCGGGATCTACCTGGGCGGTCATCCCGACAAGCTGCCCGCGTTCGTCCGCGACCCGCTGGTCGGCGACAAGGACACTCGCGTGATCAACGAGGCGCTGGACCGGATCAACCAGACCTACTACCGCAAGATCCCCAAGAAGGATCTGGCCAACGACTCGATCCAGGGCATGGTCACGGCGCTGAAGGACCGGTTCTCCAACTACTTCGACCCGAAGGCCTACGCGGCGTTCCAGCAGCAGCAGAGCGGGGAGTTCGCGGGCATCGGGGTGCAGGTCACCAAGGCCGCCGGCGGGCTGCGCATCGTCGAGGTCTACGACGACTCGCCGGCCAGCCGGGCCAAGGTCAAGGTCGGCGACATCGTCACGGCGGTCGGCGGGACCGCGCTGAAGGGCCGCACGAGCGACCAGTCGGTGGCGCTGATCCAGGGCAAGATCGGGACCGACGTGGAGCTGTCGCTCGACCACAAGGGCGCCAAGCGCGACCTGACGCTGACGCGCGCGACGATCTCCGTGCCGGTCGTGGCGTCGGAGAACAAGACGGTCGACGGCAAGAAGCTCGGCATCGTCCGGCTCGCGCAGTTCTCCTCGGGCGCGCACGCCGAGGTCGCCGATGCGGTGCGCAAGGTGATGAAGGGCGGCGCCAAGGGCATCGTCTTCGACCTGCGCGGCAACCCCGGCGGCCTGGTCACCGAGGCGCAGCTCGTCGCCTCCGTCTTCCTGCCTGACGGCAAGATCGTCACCACGAAGGGCCGCGACGTGCCGACGCGGACGCTGAGCGCCACCGGCGATCCGGTCGCGCCGAAGATCCCGCTCGTCGTGCTGGTCGACCGCAACAGCGCGTCGGCCGCCGAGATCGTCTCCGGCGCGCTGCAGGACCGCAAGCGCGCCGAGCTGGTCGGGACGCGCACGTTCGGCAAGGGCGTCTTCCAGGAGGTGCTCGACCTCGCCAACGGCGGCGCGCTGGACATCACCGCCGGCCAGTACTTCCTGCCGTCGGGGCGCAACCTCGGCGGCGAGGGGGTCTCGACGGGCAGTGGCCTGACGCCCGACGTGCAGGCCTCCGACAACCCCAAGACGCCGAAGGTCGACGAGGGGCTGGACAAGGCGCTCAGCGTCCTGGCGCCGAAGACGCCGTGAGTCGCGAGAGCGATCCTCGCCGGGACGCTCAACGTCCTCGCCGCGAAGTCGTGAGCACGTCGTGAACGGCGACGGGTTCACCGTCGGCCTGCTCGCCAAGCGCGGGCGCTTCGTGGTCGCCGAGCCGTTCTTCGATGCGCGGAAGGGCCGGCGGACGGTCGTCGACCCGGGGCGCAGCGCGCGGCTCGGGCAGCTCGTGCTCGTCCGCCCGGGTGGGCGCGGCAAGGCGCGGGCGAAGGTCGTCAAGGTGCTCGGGCGCCCCGACGTGGCGCGCGACGTGGTCGAGGCGCTCATGCACGACCGCGGCCTGCGCCGGCAGTTCCCGCCGGGGGTGGAGCGCGCGGCCAAGGAGGCGGTCGAGCGGGTGACGGGGGGCGAGGACGCGTCGGTCGTCCGCCGCGACCTGCGCGACCTGCCGACGTTCACGATCGACCCGGTCACCGCGAAGGACTTCGACGACGCGATCAGCGCCGAGGCGCTGGGCGAGGGCCGGTGGCGCGTGTGGGTGCACATCGCCGACGTGTCGGCCTACGTCAAGCCGGGCTCGCCGGTCGACCGCGAGGCCTACCGGCGCGGCACGTCGGTGTACGTGCCAGGGGCGGTCGAGCCGATGCTGCCCGAGGTGCTGTCCAACGGCGCCTGCTCGCTCGTGCCGGGGGAGGATCGCCTGGCGGTGACCGTCGAGCTGGAGGTCGCGGGCGACGACGTCGTGCGCAGCGCCTTCTACCGCTCGGTGATCCGCTCCGACGAGCGGCTGGACTACGACCGGGTCGACCGGATCTTCGGGGGCGAGGAGCGCGCGCGGGGCGTGTGGGCCGAGCCGCTGGCCGCGGCGCGCGCGGCGAGCGCCGTGCTGCGGGCGCGGCGGGATGCCGCGGGCGCGCTGGCCGTCGAGTCCTCCGAGCCGGAGTTCAGCTTCGATCGCGGCGGCCACGTGCGCTCGGCCGAGCCGTCGGTGCAGACCGAGTCCCATCAGCTGATCGAGCACCTGATGATCGCCGCCAACGAGGCGGTCGCGCGGCTGCTGAGCGATCGCTCGGTGCCGTCGCTCTACCGGATCCACGAGCGCCCGACGCCCGCCGCGGCGCAGCGGCTGCTGGAGCAGCTGGCGTCGCTCGGCATCCCGACGCCGCCCGGGGGTGGGCGGGACAGTCTCATCGGGCCGGGGGAGGCGGCGGACATCATCGCGGCGGCGTCGCAGCTGGTGGCGGCGGAGATCCGCCGGCGGGGCGGCGCGGGGCGGCTGGGGTTCACGTCGCTCGTCTTGCGGTCGTTGAAGCAGGCGAAGTACTCGCCGGAGAACAAGGGCCACGCCGGGCTGCACTCGTCGGCCTACACGCACTTCACGTCGCCGATCCGGCGCTATCCGGACCTGGTCGTGCATCGCGCGCTGCTGTCGGCCGTGGGCGGCTCGGAGGACGCGCCGCGGGCTTCGTCGTTGGAGGAGGCCGCGGAGTGGACGTCGGGCCGCGAGCGCGACGCGATGTCGATCGAGCGCGCGGCCGACGACGTGGCCCGCGCGTTCCTGCTGGAGCGCGGGCTGTTCGAGCGCACGGTCGGGCCGGAGTTCGACGGCGAGGTCGTCGGGCTGGTCGGGGGCGGCGCGTTCGTCGCGTTCGGCGACGGCTTCGAGGGGTTCCTGCCCGCACGCCGCCTCCGCGGGGACTGGTGGGAGCTCAACGAGGAGGGCACGATCCTCACCGGCGAGGACTCAGGGCGCGCGGTGCGCATCGGCGATCCGGTGCGCGTGGCGGTGCGCAAGGTCGAGGCGCCGCGGGGGCGGGTGGAGCTGGACGTGGCGTGAGTGGGTTAGCGGCGCGCGTGGTTGGCGTTCCGCTCGGGCGCGGGTCGCGGGCTGTGAGGCGGTCGGTCGGCAATGACGAGTGCGTATCCGGGGGCGCGTGCGCCGTGTGTCCTCCGCGTGGCGCCGGGGCGGGGGCGTTCGGGTCCGAATCGTGATGGTTGGCACCTGGGGGTCGCATATCGACCCCAATGTGCCAACCATTCGATCGATGGCACCTGGACGTTGCATCTCAACGGCTAAGTGCCATCCATCCCGCGGACGCCCGCCCCGGGCACCAAATCCGCCGCGCGGAGGACAGGCCAGCCCGAACGCATCCCCGGATACGCACTCGTCATCGCCGACGAACCACGCCACGCGGTGCCACGACGCCCGTGGCGCGCCAACGACGCCCCGCGCTACGCCACCGCCGGGGTCTCCGCCTCCGCCTCCGCCGCACGCGCGCTCCGCCGGAGCGGCGACACCCCCAGCGCCGCGATCGCGCTGAGCAGCGACAGGCCGCCGGCCCACCACCACACCTCGGTGAAGCGATCGAGCGAGGCCGCTGACGCGGTCGACGAGCCGAGGACGATCACCAGCAGCGCCACCCCGAGGACCGAGCCGATCTGGCGCTCCATCTGCACGACCGCGCTGCCGGTCGAGGCCTGGTGGGGTGGGAGGCCCGCGGTCGCCGCGGCCAGGATGGTCGGGATCGCGAAGCCGACGCCGGCGCCCACGATCAGCCAGCCGGGGAGGATCGCGAAGTAGTCGGGGTGGCTGCCGATCGATGCGCCGATCAGGACGCCGCCGGCGCCGATCAGCAGCGTGCCGAGCGCGATGACGGCACCGGGCGGCCGGTGCGCGGTGAAGCGCCGCAGGCCGATCGCCGTCGCCGACACCATGACCGGACCGGGCGCGATCGCCAGGCCGGTATGCAGCGCCGACCAGCCCCAGCCCTCCTGCAGCCACAGGACGAGCCCGAGCAGCTGGGCGCCGAACGCGATCGACACCAACAACATCGCCACGTTGCCCCAGGCGAACGCCGGGGCGCGCCACAGCGCGAGGTCGACGACCGGCGCGGGGTGGCGCGCGGAGCGCAGGACGAAGAGCGCGAGCGTCGCGGCCGAGACGGCGAAGCCGCCGAGCGTCGAGGCCGAGCCCCAGCCCCAGTCCGGCCCCTGGACCAGCGCGAGCGCGAGTGCGCCGATGGCCGCGATGAGGAACAGGCCGCCGAGGAGGTCGGGCACGCGCGTCTCGACCTGGTGCTTGACGTTGGGCATGAGCACGGCGGCGGCGCCCAGCGCGGCCAGGCCGACCGGGACGTTGACCACGAAGATCCAGCGCCAGGACAGCTCGACGAGCAGGCCGCCGAGCGCGGGGCCCGCGGCGGCGCCGAGCGAGCCGGTGACGGCCCACACCTGGAACGCGCCGCGGCGGCGCTCGGGCGGCATGACGGTGAGGATCAGGCCGAGGCTCGCGGGCGTCAGCGCGGCGGCGCCGGCGGCCTGCAGGGCGCGGAGGCCGACGATCGGCCAGAGCGTGTCGCTCAGCGCGCAGCCGAGGCTGGCGGCGGTGAAGAGCGCGAGCCCGAGCAGGAACGTGGCCTTGTTGCCGTAGCGGTCGGCCAGCCGGCCGGCGGGGACGAGCAGCGCGGCAAAGACGATGGCATAGGCGTTGAGCACCCAGCTGAGGTTGGCCAGCGAGCCGACGCCGACGTCGCGGCCGATGTCGTGCAGGCCGACGTTGACGATGAACAGGTCCAGGCTGCCCATGAACGCGGCGGCGCACAGGATCGCGAGCAGGACGGTGGGATGGGCGCTGCGGCGGGGCATCGGGATCCTCGGTTCGATTATTGGACCGACTGGCCGTCGCTACACTAGCAGGGTGAGTTCGATTGTCGAACCCCCTCCCTCCGGGCCACGCCCCTGCTACATCGCCGACGCGCTGGACGTCGTCGGCGACCGCTACTCGCTGCTCGTGCTGCGGGAGCTGAACCTCGGCGTGCACCGCTTCAACGACATCCGCCAGAACATCGGCGCGCCGCGCGAGACGCTCAGCACCCGGCTGCGCAAGCTCGAGGGGGCCGGCGTCATCGCGCGCCGTCGCTACTCCGAGCACCCGCCGCGCGACGAGTACGTGCTCACCGACGCCGGCGCCGAGCTGATCCCCGTCCTCGGCGCGCTGAAGGCGTGGGGCAAGCGC
>DASYBY010000523.1:0-3646 GCA_036500525.1 Baekduia sp.
GTTGGCGTAGATCGCCGAGACGGTCGGGCCGTAGGCCTTGTCATACAGGTTGGCGCCCTGCTCCTTGACCGCGCCCAGGCGGGCGATCGCGAGCAGGGAGATGACGGCGGCCAGGACGATCAGCAGCAGGGCGCTGGCCAGAAGCTTGGTGCGGATGGAAAGACGCAGAGCGCCCATGAAGAACATGCCCCTATCGGGTCGGAAGAACGGGAACGACGGCGTCCCTGTTCGTCGGCAGACATCACCCGAAATTCAGTGCGCTCAACGGGTGGACGGCCCCAGATCGACCTCGATCACCGTCGGACGGTCGCGCGTCAGCGCCTCCGCGGCGAGCGCGCCGACCTGCGACAGGTCCTCGACACGCACCCCGTGGCCGCCGCAGGCGACCGACAGCGCGGCGAAGTCGGGCGTCTCGAGGTCGACGGCCAGCGGCGGGAAGCCGAGGCCGACCATGCCGTCGCGGATCTCGGCGTACCCGTGGTTGTTCATGACGACGATGGCAAGCGGGAGGCGGCGCTCGACCGCGGTCATGAGCTCGGCGGCGCTGAACAGGAAGCCGCCGTCGCCGACGAGCACGAGGACCGGCCGGCCGGGGCAGCCGATCTGCGCGCCGATGGCGGCCGGCAGGCCGTACCCGAGCGTCGCGAAGTTCGGCGGGTAGAGGAAGCGCCCGGGGCGCTCCATCGGCCAGAGGTGCGCGGTGCCGTAGTAGGAGACCTGGGCGCTGTCGCCCGCGACGATCGTGTCGGCCGGCAGGGCGGCGCGCAGCGCGTCGTTGACCGCGCGCCACGGGCCGCCGTCCTGCAGCGCGGTGGCGAGCGAGGCGGCGCGCGCGGTGGCGGCCCGGGCGAGACCGCCGTCGGCTTCCGAGCCCGCCGCACGCGCCTCCGCCAGCCCACGCGCCAGCGCGCCCAGCACCGCCTCCGCCGCCCCGTGCAGGAACACGTCGCTGCGCACGTTCTTGTTCTCGGCGCGCGCGTCGAGGTCGATGCGGATCACCGTGCCGGCCGGCTCCGGCGCGACGTCCCAGGACTCCGCGTCACCCACGCGGCTGCCGACGATCAGCACGACGTCGGCCTCCTCCAGCAGCCGCCGCGCCGGCTCCAGCCGCAGCGACGCCCCGACCGACAGCGGGTGCGACTCGGGGAGCATCCACTTGGCGTTGACCGTCGTGACCGTGGGCGCGCCGAGGTGCTCGATCACGGTCCGGGCGACCTCCTCCGCGCCCCGCGCGCCCGCCCCGAGCAGGACCGCCGGCCGCCGCGCGCCCGCCAGCGCCGCGATCGCCCGCTCCAGCGCGCCGGGCTCCGGCGAGGGCGCGGCGACGACCGGCAGCGCAGCGTCGACCGGGGCCTCCCCCGCCCACGGCGCCGCGAGCACGTCCACCGGCACCTCCACGTACACCGGCCGCCGCCGCCCCGCGCGCCATCCGGCGAACGCCGCGCCGATCGCCGCGACGGCCTCCTCGGCGCTCCCGGCGCGCACCGCGACGTCGAGGATCGCGCCCATCATGCCCAGCTGGTCGTTGACCTCGTGCAGCAGCCCGACGTCGCGCCCCTCCATCCCGCGCGGGACGCCCGGCGCGACGATCAGCAACGGCACCGAGTCGGCCTGGGCCGTGGCCGCGGCGGCGCAGATGTTCGCCAGCCCGGGACCGCTGGTCGTCACGCACACGCCGGGGCGCCCCGTCGCGCGCGCGTACCCGTCGGCGGCGTAGCCGGCGCCCTGCTCGTGCCGCGGCGTGACGTGCGTGATCGCCGGCGAGCGCGCCAGCCCGCGGTAGATCTCCAGGTTGTGGGTGCCGGGGATCCCGAAGACGACCTCCACCCCGTGCGCCTCCAGCGCCTCGACGATCGCCGCGCCGCCGGTCCGCGTGGTCCGGGTGGTCCGCCCCTCGTCGCTCACCGCGGTGCTCCGGGTCCGTTCAGCGCGCCCGGGTCGACCAGCAGCCCGCGCAGCGCGTACCCCGCGATCCGCGTCGCCAGCTCCGGATCGGCCGGGATCGCGCCGCTGTAGACCGTCGTCGCGCCGCGGATCACGCTGGTCAGGACGAGCGTGGCGAACGCCACGCCCACGTCGACGAACTCGCCCGCGGCGATCCCCTGGGCGACCATCGCCTCGCGCGCGGCGCGCAGCCGGTCGCGCAGCGCGTGCCACGCCCCGAACTCCGGCAGCTCCATCACGTCGTCGTCGTGCAGGCCGCCGAGCGCGTAGGGCGAGCCGACGATGTGCACGATGTCGAAGACCAGGTAGTCGTACAACCGGTCGGCGGCCGGGCCCTCGGTGGCCGCGGCGCGCTCGGCGACCGCCGTCGGCTCGTCGAGGCTGTGCGAGAGCAGCTCCTTCATGATGTCCGCCTTGGTCGCGAAGTGATGGAAGAGCGACGGCTGGCGGATCTGCACCGCGTCGGCGATCTCGCGCGTCGACGTCGCGGCGTACCCCTTGCGCGCGAAGGCGTGCGACGCCGCGCGCAGGATGCGCTCCCGCGTCGTGATCGTCGCGTCGTCGTCGTCCGGGCCGGAGGCCATCCGGCCCGAACCTATCGATCGCTAGGGTGCGCGTCAACGAGGCTCAGAACACGCGAGCGGCGACCTCCGCAGGCGCGCCCAGCAGCTCCTTCAGCTCGTCGTCGAGGCGGCACAGCGTGAGCGACATCCCCGCCATCTCCAGCGACGTGCAGTACTCGCCGACGTAGGAGCGCACCGGCTTGATGCCCTGCTCCTCCAGCGCCTGGTGGACGTGGCCGTAGAGCAGGTACAGCTCCGAGATCGGGGTGCCGCCGAGCCCGTTGACCATGAGCGCGACCTCGTCGCCCGACTGGTACGGCAGGTCGGTGACGATCGCCTCGAGCATGTCGTCGGCGATCTCGTTGGCGCTGCGCATCTTCTCCCGGCGCCGGCCCGGCTCGCCGTGGATGCCCACGCCCATCTCGATCTCGTCGTCGCCCAGCTCGAACAGCGGCGAGCCCTTGGCCGGCGGCGTGCACGAGCTCAGCGCCACGCCCATCGAGCGGGTGACCGAGTTCACGCGCTCGCCGAGGGCCACGAGCGAGGTGAGGTCGTCGCCACGCTCCGCCGCCGCGCCGAGCGCCTTGATGACGAAGAAGTTGCCCGCCACGCCGCGGCGCCCCACGGTGAAGGTGGAGTCCTTGACCGCGACGTCGTCGTCGACCACCACGGTCCCGACCGTGATGCCGTCGGCCTCCGACAGCTCGCGGCCCATGTCGAAGGCCATGCGGTCGCCCGTGTAGTTGTTGATGATGTGCAGGACGCCCTTGGGCGAGTTCAACAACTTGGTCGTCTCGTAGATGTAGTCCGTCGGCGGCGCCGAGAACACGTCCCCCGGGCAGGCCGCGTCGAGCATGCCCGGCCCCACCGCCATGACGTGGGCCGGCTCGTGGCCGGAGCCGGAGCCCTGGACGATCGAGACCTTGTCGTCGCGCGGCGCGTCCGCGCGCATGATGAGGTTGTACTCGGGGACGTAGCGGAGCATGTCGGGGTTGGCGAGCGCCACGCCCTGGAGCATCTCCGGCACGTACCGCTGCGGATCGTTGACGAACTTCTTGACGCCCGTGGTCCTCTCGGTCTGCGACACGGCGGCTCTCCTCCTTGAATGGTGGTCCTAGACGCTGGTGGGGCTCCACGCC
>DASYBY010000524.1:0-7225 GCA_036500525.1 Baekduia sp.
GTCTGGCACGCCGTCGTCTGCTTGGCGACCGCGCGCTGCAGGCGCGGGACGAGCAGGCCCGAGACCGCGTCGGCGTACTCGCCGCTCAACGCCATCATGTTGATCGGGTCGAACTCGTTGTGGCCGCCCGCCTTGTAGATCCTGCCGTTGCCGGTGCCGCGCGGCAGGGGGACGAGCACCTCGTTGGACGGGGAGGGGTGGCTCGTCCCGGCGGCGTTGGTGTTGACGACCTGGCACTGGAGCATCCGGCCGAGGTCGTCGAGTGTGGTCACGTAGGTCGGCCCCGCCACGCCGGACATCACCGTGCCGTCGCGCGCCCACTGGTAGCTGTAGTTGCCGTCGTCGTAGCGCCAGTCGCCGTGTTGGCAGGTCGCGGTGCGGCCGACCGGGTTGGCACCGGCGACGTCGAGGTCGAGGTGCGGGTTGGTCCGCGTGACCGGCTCGCGCGCGACGACGTGCAGCACGTTGGCGCGCACCGGGGCGGAGGCGCCGACGTCGTTGGTGCCCGTCACCTCGCAGCCGACGTGGTCGTCGGTGTCCTCCGGGAACTGGTTGACGAACGTCGTGCCGGTCTGGCCGGCGATCGGCGCGCCGTCGCGCAGCCAGCGGTACGTGAGGTCCGGCCCGCGCTCCCAGGTGCCGGGGTCGCAGGTGAGGGTCTTCTCGGTGATCGGGTCGCCCAGCGTCCGCGGCGGCACGACGTTCAGCGGCACGCCGGCGTCGACGCGCAGCGAGGCGCTGACCGCGCTGGCCGACCCGCCGGCGTTGATCGCGGTGACGCGGCAGCGCATCCGCGACCCCTCGTCGCCGGGCGCGATCGTGTAGGTGTCGGTCCCGGCTCCGTTCAGCGGCGTCCACGACGGGTCGTCCGGGCCGGCGCCGCGCGGTCCGCGCTCCCACACGTACATGTAGGACGTGGGGCTGTTGCTGAAGCTGCCCGGCGAGCAGGTCAGCGCCGTGCCGACCTGCGGCGTGCCGGCGAGCGTCGGCGGCGCGGTCGAGGACGGCGGGTTGCCCGTCGTGTTGCGGTAGACGTGCAGCAGCGACGCCGCGTCCGAGACGACCGCGACGTCCACGTGGCCGTCGCCGTCGAAGTCGCCGACCGTCAGGCCGTTGGGCCCGGCGGCCGACGGCGTGGCCGACGCGTGGTCGGTCGTGAAGCCGGCGTTGTCGGTGCGGCGGAGCACCGCGGTGATCCGCGACGTCACCTGCTCGCTGAAGACGAGGTCGAGGCGGCCGTCGCCGTCGAGGTCGGCCGTCGCCAGCCCGACCGGGCCGCTGCCGACGATGAACGGCGAGCCGGCCTCTTGGACAAAACCGGTGTTCCCCGCGTTGCGGTCGTAGATCGAGAGCGTGTCGGCGCCGTTGTCGGTGACCGCGAAGTCGGGGCGCCCGTCGCCGGTGAAGTCGCCGATCGCGATGGTCTGCGGCGCGTCGCCGACCGCCACCGGCGACCCGGGCGCCGCGGCGTAGCTCCCGCCGGCCTGGCGCAGGAGGATCGTCACGTTGTCGGCGTCACGGTCGACGACCGCGAGGTCCGGCCGGCCGTCGCCGTCGAAGTCGGCGATCCCGACGTCGCGCGGCGCGGCGCCGGTGCCGTAGGTGCCCGCCACACCGAACCCGCCGCTGCCGTTGCCGTTCAGCACGGTCACCGTCGCGCTGTCGAGCTGCGGGACCGCGAGGTCGAGCTTGCCGTCCCCGTTGAGGTCGCCCACCGCGATCCCGCCCGGCCCGCCGGCTACCGTGACCGGCGAGCCGGACGCCGCTGCGAAGCCGCCCCCGGCCTGGCGCAGCAGGATCGTCACGCTGCCGTCGCTGTAGTTCGCGACGGCGAGGTCGGTCCGGCCGTCCCCGTTGAAGTCGCCGGCCGCCGCCTTGCTCGGCCCGAGGCCGACCGCGAACGGTGAGCCCGCCTCCTCGGCGAAGCCGCCGGTGGGCCGGCGCAGGAAGACCGACACGTTCGAGCTGGTGCCATTGACCGTCGCGAGGTCGGTGCGGCCGTCGCCGTTGAAGTCGGCCGCGACCGTGGTGTAGGGGTTGGCGCCCGTCGCGTACGGCGAGCCGGCCTCTTCGGTGAACGTCACCGCGCTCGCCGAGGCGGAGGTCAACAGCACGCCGAGCAGCGCGAGAACGGCGGCGCGCGCGCCGCGATGGACCGACATGCGGGGCAACCTGCCACGCGGGGCGAACCCTCGCATCCGGGGCATACCCTGAGATTTCGCCGTCCGCGTCCAGATGGTTGATGCGAAATTCGCGCGGCCGTGCTCGTACGCCGGCCGGCGCTGGATCGCCACCCGATCCCTTGACGATCCAACCAGGATCGCCTGCGGAATCGTGCGGCGCCCAGCATCCGCCCGACGCACGATCACGACCACGCTCGATTCCGCACCAACCATCTAGGCTTCGCCGTCGGAGCATGGGGCTGAGCGAGACCGATCAGGCGCCGCTGCTGGAGCGGGACGCCGAGCTGGACGCCGTCGGCGCGGCGATCGCCGCCGCGCGCGAGGGCCGCGGGCGCGCGGTCGTAGTCGAGGGCGCGGCCGGGACGGGCAAGAGCGCGCTGCTGGAGGCCGCACGTGCGCGGGCGGCGACCGACGGGCTGCGGGTGCTGCGCGCCGCCGCCGGCGAGCACGAGCGCGGGTACGCCTTCGGCTGCGTCCGCCAGCTCTTCGAGCCGCTGCTGCGCACCGCCGGCCCCGACGCGCGCGCTGCGCTGCTGTCCGGCGCCGCGGCTCCCGCCGAGCAGATCGTCGCGCCCACCACCGCCGACGCCCAGGCCGCCGACGGCTTCGCCGCGCTCAACGCTGTCTACTGGCTCACCGCCAACGTCGCCGCCGGCGGCCCGCTGCTGCTGATCGCCGACGACGTCCACTGGGCCGACGACGCCTCGGTCCGTGCGATCGCCCACCTGGCGCGGCGGATCGGCGAGCTGCCCGTCGTCCTGCTCGTCGCGTTGCGGCCGCAGGAGCCGGGCGCGGCCCTCGCGCTGCTCGACGACCTCACCGCCGCGCCGCTGGCCGCGCGGATCGCCACGCGCCCGCTGAGCCCGGCCGCCGTCGCGGCGATCGTGCGGACCCGCGCGCCGGAGGCGACCGACGCCGCCTGCGCGGCCTGCCACGCCGCCTCGGCCGGCAACCCGCTCTACGTCCAGGAGCTGCTGCGCACCTTCGCCGGCGACACCGGCGGGCTGCGCGCCGAGCGGATCGCCGCCGCCTCGGTGCCGACGCTGGCGGCGCGCGTCGGGCGGCGGATCGCGAAGGTCGCGCTCGGCGCGCCCGCCCTGGCCGTCGCGATGGCGGTGCTCGGCGACGGCGAGTCGCTCACGAGCGCCGCGGCGCTCGCCGGCCTCGCGCCCACCGCGGCCGCGGACGTCGCTCGACGGCTGCGCGAGCTGGAGGTCCTGACCACGGAGGACCCCTTCGCGTTCGTCCACCCGCTCGTGCGCCACTCGGTCTACGACGGCCTGTCGGTGGCCGAGCGCGACACGGCCCACGCCGCGGCGGCGCGCCTGCTCGACGCGGCCGGCGCCCCCGCCGAGGCCGTCGCCGCGCACCTCACCGCGCTGCGCCCCGCCGGCTCGTCCGCGGTCGCCGCCGGCCTGGTCGCCGCGGCCGAGGCGGCGGTGGCGCGCGCCGCCCCCGAGGCGGCGAGCCGCCTGCTGCACCGCGCGCTGGAGGAGGGTGCGCCGGAGCCGTCCCGCGCCGCGCTGCTCCTGGCGCTCGGGCGCGCCGAGCTCCTGCTGCGTGACCCTGTGTGCGTCGCGCACCTGAGCGAGGCTCGCGCGCTCGCCGCCGAGAGCGAGCCGGCGCTGCGCATGGCCGCGACCGTGGCGCTGGCGGAGGTGCTGAGCTTCTCCGGCGAGTGGGCGGCCGCGCGGGCGATGGTGTGGGAGGGACTGCGCGAGGCCGGCGACGCCGACGCCGAGCTGATCTGCGACCTAGAGGCCGTGCGCACCGCGATCATGGCCAACGATCCGCTCGTCGCGGACGAGTTCCCCGCGGCGCGCGCGCGGCTGGACGCGCTGTCGACGGGACCGAGCTGGTCGGCCCACGCCCTCGCCGCGCTGCTCGCGTCGCAGGCGGCGCTGCGCGGTGAAGGCCCCGAGCGCGCCGGCGCGCTGGCGCAACGCGCGCTCGGCGACGGCGTCCTGCTCGCCGGGCACGGCGGGGGCAGTTGGGCGGCGCCGCAGGTGCTCATGGCGTACGCCTACACCGAGCGCTACGACGACACCCTGGAGCTCGCGGCCACCGTCGAGCGCGAGGGCCGCCGGAGCGGCTCGCTGATCGCCGTGTTCAGCGGCCTCGCCTTCCGCGGCGTGGTCGCCACCCAGCGCGGCGACCTCCGCGCGGCGGAGGCCGACCTGCGCACGATCGCCGACTTCGTCCTGCAGACGGGCATGGCGATGTGGTCGACCACCATGTTCTTCGCCTTCGCCGACGTCCTGCTCGAACGGCCCGATCTCGACGACATCGCGGCGGCCGCCGAGGCCTTCGCCGTCCCCGAGGCGTTCCTGGCGACCAACGCCGGTGCCCAGCTCCTCTCCGCCCGCGGCCGGCTGCGGATCGCGCGCGGCGAGCGCGAGGCCGGCCTGGCCGACCTGCGCGGCGTCGCCGCCGTCGCCGGGCCGCTG
Organism: Baekduia sp.; assembly: GCA_036500525.1. Taxonomy (GTDB): domain Bacteria; phylum Actinomycetota; class Thermoleophilia; order Solirubrobacterales; family Solirubrobacteraceae; genus Baekduia. The sequence goes on from DASYBY010000524.1 coordinate 4,631, forward strand.
GAGATCGGGCCGTCCTACGACGCCTGGCGCTCGGCGCTCGCGCTGGCGCTGCCCGCTGCCGATCGCGACGAGGCCCTGCGGCTGGCCGACGAGGAGCTCGCGCTCGCCCGCGCCGTCGATCTGCCACGGACGCTCGGCGTGGCGCTGCGCGGCCGGGCGCTGCTGGAGGACACCGCGGGCTCCGTCGCGTTGTTGGAGGAATCGGTCGCGGTGCTGGACGGCTCGGAAGCCGTGCTGGAGCACGCGCGCTCGCGGGCCGCGCTCGGCGCCGCGCTGCGCCGCGCCCGCCGTCGCGCCGAGGCACGCCCGCACCTGACGGTGGCGCTCGACCTGGCCGATCGCTGCGGCGCCGACCGGTTGGTCGAGCGGGTCCGCGACGACCTGCTGGCCGCGGGCGGGCGGCCGCGTCGCACCGCCCGGGTGGGCGTCGACGCGCTCACCGCCTCAGAGCTGCGCGTGGCCCGTCTCGCCGCCGCGGGGCGGACGAACGTGGCCATCGCGCAGGAGCTCTACGTGAGCGTCAAGACCGTCGAGACGCATCTCTCGCACGCCTACGCCAAGCTCGACCTGGCAGGCCAGGGTGCGCGCGGGCGGCTTGCTGCGATGCTGAGTGGGGGCGGCTAGGCCGCGGGCTGACCGGTGCGCACGCGAGCGGCGCGGGACTTCTTGCGATCGCCTGTGTTGCGGTGCAGGGCACCACGCTTGACGGCCTTGTCGATCGTCTGCACGAGCTCGCGGTGTTCGGCGTCCGCCTTCGCGTCGTCGCCCTCCGCGACCGTGGCCTCGAGGCGACGGAAGTAGGTCTTGATGGTCGACGTGTAGCGGCGATTCTCCAGGCGCTCGCGTTCTGCCCGGAGGATGCGCTTCTTCTGCGAGTGAATGTTCGCCATGAGCGACGGACGATTCTAGCGGTCCGAGGACGGCGATGCGGTGCGGGGCTCCACGCCGGTCGGCGCCCTACCATCCGGCCGCGTGACGAGTGAGGCACCACCGGCCGGGGACCCGGCCACCGGGGGCACCCGCCGGCCCGGCGGAAGCCCTCCGCCGCCGCGCAAGCCGTCGTTCGCGCGCAACACCGCGATCTTCTCGATCCTCACGGGCCTGTCGCGCATCGCGGGCCTGATGCGCGAGGTGCTGGCCTCGGCGTTCTTCGGCCTGACCCCGGCCTTCAGCGCGTTCACCTTCGCCTTCGCGATCCCGAACGTCGTCCGCTCGCTCTTCGCCGACTCGGCGCTCAGCGCCGCGTTCGTCCCGATCTTCACCGAGCTGCAGGAGGAGGGCAAGAAGCGCGAGGCGTTCCGGCTCGCCTCGACGCTGCTGCTGATCATCCTCGCGGTCCTCACGACGCTCACGGTGCTGTTCATCCTGACCGCGGGCGTGATCGTCCCCGCGATCACGCCGGGGAAGTTCTCCGACGCGTCCAACCAGCTCGCCGTCGGCTTCAGCCGCGTGCTGTTCCCGATCGTGCTGATCCTCGGGCTCAACGGCCTGGTCGTCGGCATCCTGCAGGCCTACGACCACTTCACGATCCCGGCGCTCTCGGCGCTGGTCTGGAACATCGTGATCATGGCGTTCCTGGTGGGCGCCCGCCCGCTGTTCCAGGGCGACAAGCAGTTGTACGCCTACGCCATCGGGATCCTGGTCGGCACGATCGTGCAGTTCGCGATGGCCTTACCCGTGCTGAAGACCGTCGGCTTCCACTTCGAGTGGTCCTTCGACTGGCGCGACCCCAAGGTCAAGCGCGTCTTCGTGCTGATGCTCCCGGTGACGCTCGGCCTCGGGCTCATCAACTTCAACTCGCTCATCAACTACGACCTCGCCGGCTACGTCTCCGACCGCGGCCCCCGCGCGATCGACGCCGCATTCCGCATCTACATGCTCCCGCAGGGCATGTTCAGCGTCGCGATCGCCACCGTGCTCTTCCCGCAGCTCTCGCGCCTGGCCGCGCGCCTCGACCTGCCGGGCCTGCGCGCGACGATCGGCAACGGCCTGCGCCTGATCTTCCTCATGCTGCTCCCGGCGGCCGCCGCCACCGCGGTGCTCGCGACGCCGATGGTCCGCCTCGTCTACCAGCGCGGCGAGTTCGACGCCTCCGACACGGAGCTGGTCGCCACCGCGCTGTTCTGGTTCTCGTTCAGCCTGCCGTTCAGCGGCGTGAACCTCCTGCTGACGCGCAGCTTCTTCAGCCTCCAGCGCCCCTGGGCGGTGACCTACCTCTCGGTGGCCAACCTGGTGGTCAACATCGTGGTCTCGATCGTCCTGCTGCCGTTCGGGATCGGCGGCGTCGTGGCGGGCACGGCGATCGCCGACCTGGCCCTGGCGATCGCGCAGTACTACTACCTCAAGCGCGATCTCGACGGCCAGCTGGAGCTGGGCGACACCATCGAGGCGACGATCGGCATGCTCATCGCGGCGGCCTGGTTCGGCATCACCGCGTGGGTCAGCTGGGAGGCCCTGGACTGGGTCTTCGGGCGCAGCCTCGTCGGCCAGATCATCTCGGTCGGCGGCGCGCTGGCCGTCGGCGCGACGGTCTACACCTACATCGTGCTCGCCATGCGGCTCCCCGAGGCCGAGCAGCTGCGCCGCCTGGTCATG
>DASYBY010000525.1:0-4554 GCA_036500525.1 Baekduia sp.
GGTGACGCCGGGCCAGGGGCAGTCGGTGAACATCGCCGGCGTCAACGTCGGGGAGCTCACCAAGGTGGAGCTCAAGGACGGCCGCGCGATCATCACCATGAAGATCCGCCACAAGTACGCGCACGTCTACAAGGACGCGACCGCGCTGCTGCGGCCCAAGACCGGCCTCAACGACATGATCGTGGAGCTGACGCCCGGCACCAAGCAGGCCGGCGTGCTCGATCATTCCAAGAGCGTCATCCCGATCACCCAGACGCTGCCCAACGTCAACACGGACGAGTTCCTCGCGGCGCTCGACAGCGACACCCGCAGCTACCTGCAGCTGCTGATCGCCGGCGGCGGCCAGGCGCTGGGCGGCAACGGCAAGGAGCTGTCGGCCGCCTTCCGCCGCTTCGACCCGACCAACCGCGACATCCTGGCGATCACCAAGGAGCTGGCGGTCCGGCGCGACAACATCTCGCGCTCGGTCCACAACTTCAAGGAGCTGGTCGCGGCGGTCGGCGACAAGGACCAGCAGCTGGGCGATCTGGTCGACGCCTCCAACGCGGTCTTCAAGTCCTTCGCCAACCAGGACGCCAAGCTGCGCCAGACGCTGTCGCTGCTGCCCGACACGCTGCAGGCCACCGACACGGCCGTGCAGAAGGTCGACAAGCTCGGCACGGTCCTCGGCCCGACGCTCGGCAAGCTGCGCCCGGGCGCCCGCGCGCTCGGCCCGTCGCTGAAGCAGACCGTGCCGTTCTTCAAGACGACCACGCCGGTCATCCAGAAGCAGCTGCGGCCCTTCGCCCGCGACGCGCTACCGACGGTCAAGATCCTGCGCCCCGCCGCCCGCGACCTCGCGGACCTGACGCCCGACTTCTCGTCGGCGCTGAAGACGGCCAACTACGTGCTCAACACGTTGGCCTACAACCCGCCCGGCAGCGACGAGGGCTACCTCTTCTGGGTCTCGTGGCTGAACCACATCGCCCCGACGATGTTCGGCACCCAGGACGCCCAGGGCCCGATCCGGCGCGGCGCGCTGTTCTTCAGCTGCTCGGGCCTCGGCCTGCTGGAGAGCCTGCAGACGGTCAACCCGCAGCTGGGCACGATCATCAGCCTGGTCAACGCGCCCAAGCGCAGCGACGTCTGCGGCACGCCCGCGGCCACGACGCCCGCGGCCTCCAGCACGACCCCGGCGGCGGGAGGCTGAGATGGACAAGCAAGTCCCCACCCTCGGCAAGATCGCGGTGATGGTCGGCTTCGCGCTGTCGTGCTTCGGCCTGCTGCTGTTCCTGTGGCTGGCCTTCGGCGGCTCGACGCCGCTCAAGCCGCAGGGCTATCGCTTCGAGGTGTCCTTCGGCGAGGCGACGCAGCTCGCCCACGAGGCCGACGTGCGCATCTCCGGCGTCCCGGTCGGCAAGGTCAAGGACATCGAGACCAACAAGCAGACCGGCCGCTCGGACGCGACCATCGAGCTGCAGCCCGAGTACGCGCCGCTGCCGTCGGACGCCAAGGCGATCCTGCGCCAGAAGACGCTCCTCGGCGAGACCTACGTGGAGCTGACGCCGGGCACGGCGAGCGCGCCGAAGATCCCCGACCACGGGCGCCTGGCGACCGGTCAGGTCGCCGACACCGTCGAGCTCGACGAGATCCTGCGCGCGTTCGACCCCAAGACGCGCGAGGCGTTCCAGACCTGGATCCAGACGTCGGCGCAGTCGCTGGACGGCCGCGGCCCGGACCTCAACGAGGCGCTGGGCAACCTGCCGGGCTTCGCGGAGGACACCGAGAAGGTCCTGGCGATCCTCAACTCGCAGAAGGCCGGCGTGCGCCAGGTCGTGCGCAACACCGGTCAGGTCTTCGACGCGCTCTCGCAGCGCGACGGCGAGCTGGCCGACCTCATCACGAACTCCAACCGCGTCTTCGCGACGACCGCGCAGCGCGGCGCCGACCTGCAGGCGACGTTCCGCGCGCTGCCGACCTTCGAGAAGGAGTCGGCGACGACGCTCAAGCGGCTCTCGAAGTTCTCGGCCAACGCCAACCCGGTCGTCACCGAGCTGCGCCCCGCGGCCCGGCAGCTGAGCCCGACCCTCGAGGAGCTCTCGGCCATCGCCCCGGACCTCAAGTCGCTCTTCACGAACCTCAACCCGCTGATCGACGCGGGCAAGAAGGGGCTGCCGGCGACGTCGGAGTTCCTCGACCAGCTGCGCCCGCTGCTGGCCGCGTTCGACGGACCGCTGCAGCAGCTGAACCCGATCCTGGACGGCGCCGGGCTGTACAAGAAGGAGCTGACCGCGTTCCTGGCCAACTCGGCCGCGGCGACGCAGGCCAGCGGCTCGGTCCCAGGCTCCGACGTGCCCGTGCACTACCTGCGCACGTCGAACCCGCTGAACCCCGAGATGCTGGCCCAGTATCCGAAGCGCCTGACGAGCAACCGCAGCAACCCGTACCCGTTCCCGGGCGACAGCTCGTCGCTGAAGACCGGCCTGTCGTCCTTCGAGACGCGCCAGTGCGCGGGCCAGAAGGTCCTGACGCCGACGCTCGCGCCGGCCGACCCGTCGATCCTGCCGCCGACGCTGCGCGACGGCATCATCAAGTACGCGCTGGGCAACGGGAACCTCACGGCGCCGCCGTGCACGCAGCAGCCGCGCTTCAACCTCAACGGGACGCTCACGCAGTTCCCGCAGGTGACGGCGTCGGTCAAGGGCCTGCAGCCCGGCGCGCCCACGCCGTGATCGGCGCGCCGCCCGGCGCGCCGCCTGTAGCCTGCTCGCACTGATGGGCCGGCTGCCGCGCATCCTGGCCGCCGCCATGGGCACGGCCGCCCGTCGCCCGCTGGCGGTGGGCCTGCTGGTCACGGTGCTCGCGTTGGCGGGCGCCGCGCTCGCGCTGCGCCTCTCGCCGACCACGGCCAGCGACACGCTGGTCGGCCGCTCCAGCGAGTCGTGGCAGGCCACGCAGCGCGACGACACGCTCTTCGGCGAGGACGCGATCTACGTGCTCGTCCGCGGGCCGGTCTCCAAGCTCGTGCTCACCTCCGACCTCGAGCGGCTCATCGCGCTGGAGGGCTGCCTCGGCGGCAACGCGCCGGCCAAGGCGAAGGTCATCGGCGGCCAGGACGGCCCGTGCGGCCGGATGGCCAAGGCCAAGGCCGCCCAGGTCGTCTTCGGCCCCGGCACGTTCATCAACGAGTCGGTGTCGCAGATCGGTGATCAGTACCAGGCGCAGCTCAAACAGATCCAGTCCGGACGCCAGACCGCCTACGACGCGGCCTACAAGCTGGCGATCGGCAAGCACTACTCGAAGGCCAAGGCGAAGTCGCTCGCCACCCAGGCCGAGACGTTGGCCTACAACCAGAGCATCTCGCAGGCCATCGCGCTCGCGCTGAAGTACGGGATCGTCAGCGAGCCGCAGGTCAACGACCCGGGCTTCGTGTCCAAGCTGGTCTTCGCGACGGGCAAGAAGGCGGGGACGCCGAAGCCGCGCTTCGCCTACCTGTTCCCCAACGCGAACAGCGCGCTGGTGCAGGTGCGGCTCAAGCCCGGGTTGTCGGATGCGCAGCAGAAGGCGGCGATCGCGAACGTGCGCGCTGCCACGCGCATGCCGGAGTTCAAGATGGTCAACGGCGGCAAGTACGTCGTCACCGGCGCGCCGGTCGTGCTGTCGGACCTGACCACGAGCATCACCGACGCCATCGTCCTGCTGCTGGTGGCGTCGCTGATCGTCATGGCGCTCGTGCTCGCGCTCGTCTTCCCGGCGCGCGCGCGGCTGCTGCCGCTGGTCGTCGCGCTGGCCGCGGTGGCGATCACGTTCGGCACGCTGTCGCTGCTGGGCGCGTCGTTGACCATGGCCTCGGTCGGCGTGATCCCGGTGCTCATCGGCCTCGCGGTCGACTACGCGATCCAGTTGCAGTCGCGGATCGCGGAGCGCGCGGGGAGCGATCCGTCGCGCTCCGACGTGGTCGAGGCGGTGCGCCACGTGGCGCGCACCGGCGCGCCGACGGTGGCGATCGCCGCGACCGCGACCGCCGCGGGCTTCCTCGTGCTGGCGCTCTCGCCCGTGCCGATGGTGCGCGGCTTCGGCCTGCTGCTGGTCCTCGGCATCGGGATCGGGCTGGTCACCGCGGTGACGCTCGGCACCGCCGCGCTCGTGCTGCTCACCGGTGGCACACGCGGGGCGCCGCGCCCGCTGGTCGCCGCCGGGGCGCTCGTCGGACCGGCGGTCCGGGGCGCCGGCGAGCTGGTGCGCGAGAACGGCCTCTCGCGCCTGCTCGTGCGCCGCGGGCAGGCCGTGCGCGCCGCCGCCCTGGGCGCCGCGGGACACCGGCCCGCACGCGTGCTGGTGGTCGGGCTGCTCGTCGCGATCGTCGGCTGGGGCCTGGACACGCAGACGCGCGTGGAGTCCGACGTCACGAAGCTCGTGCCGCAGAACCTCCCCGCGCTGAGCGATCTGCAGGAGCTGGAGAACGCGACCAGCGTCGGCGGCCAGATCGACGTCCTCGTCCACAGCGACCGGCTCACGCAGCCCGCCGTCCTGAACTGGATGACGAGCTACCAGGCGGGCCTGCTCAAGCACTTC
>DASYBY010000526.1:0-7493 GCA_036500525.1 Baekduia sp.
CGCGCTGTCGGCCAGCGCCCACGACCGCACGCGGTTCCTGCGCGCCAAGGCCCTGGCCGAGCAGGCGGTCGTCGCCTCCGACCTGGAGCACGTGATCGTCGCGCCGTCGATCGTCTACGCGCCCGGCGACGTCTTCATGACCCTGCTGAGCCGGATGGCGCTGCTGCCGGTCGTGCCGGTGAGCGGCCGCGGCCGGGCCGAGTACCAGCCGATCTGGGCCGACGACGTCGCCGACTGGGTCATCGCGCTGCTGCACGGCCGCGGCGAGCCCGGGCGCACCCGCTACGAGCTGGCGGGGCCCGAGACGGTGACCCACACCGAGATCATCGCCAAGCTGCTGCGGGCTGCCGGCCGACCGCGTCCGCTGGTCCACGTGCCGACGGCGGTGGTCTCCCGCGCGCTGCGCGCTACCGAGGCGATCCTGAAGTCCAAGGCGCCCGCCACGTGGGACGAGGCGGAGCTGATGGAGGTCTCAATGGTGTCCTCCAATGGACCCGCCGACGCCCGCGCGCTCGGGGTCGACCCGCAGGCCATGGACCGCGTTCTCGAGTTGTAGCTGCTACCCGTAGAGGTGATGTCGTTGACTTCCTCCATCTCCACGCCGCGCCTCGCGGCCGTTCTGGCGGTGCTCGCGCTGGGCGCCGGCGGCGGTGTCGTCGCAGGCTGCGGCGGCAGCTCCGAGCCCGCCAGCGACGCCGCGAACACGATCGAGGCGACCCCCACGGCGCCGAAGACCACCGCCGAGACGGTCCCGACCGAGACCGAGCCCGAGGCCAGCTCGTCGGTCCCCTCCTCCGCGACGCCCGACAACGGCGGGTCGCCGAGCACGGTGGCGCCGACGAAGACCAGCACCACGACGGGCGGCACGCCGGCGCAGACCACCACGACGCCCGCGCAGACCGGCGGTCACGCCGCACCGGACGCCAACACCAACACCACCACGGCGCCCACGGCCACCAGCACGACGACCACCGCCACGACGCCCCAGGCCGCGCAGGACCCCGACTGCCGCCCCGGCACCGGCCCCGGCCAGGCCGACCCGCAGTGCGAGCCGGTCGCGGGGCCGGATGCGCAGGATCCGGACCAGTAGCGGCCTAAAGCCGCCCTACAGCGTCGGCCGGCGGTCGGCCCAGGGGTGGGCGGTTTCCATCTGCGCGGCGAGCGCCAGCAGCGCGCCCTCCTCGGCCGGCTGGCCGATCAGCTGCACGGCCAGCGGCAGCCCGTCCTCGCGCTGGTAGAGCGGCACCGAGATCGCCGGCTGGCCGCTGATGTTGCACGGCGGCGTGAACGGCGTGAACTTGCCCGAGCGCGTGAACGCGCCCAGCGGGTAGTCGGTGTCGAGCGGATCGAGCGTGCCGAGCTTCAGCGGCGCCTCGGCCAGCGTCGGCGTCAGCAGCGCGTCGTACTGCGCGACCCAGGTGACCAGCTCGCGCCCGACCGCGTGCAGCTGGAACTCGGCCATCAGCGCGTCGATCGAGTTGATGGACTGGCACAGCTCGAACAGCGCCCAGCTCATCGGCTCCATGTCGTCGGCCGTCGCCGGGCGCCCGGCGATCATCTCCGCCATCCGGATCTGCGCGCACACGGCCGGGCCGAACGACGCGGTGAAGATGCCCGCGAGCTCCTCCCGGGCCCACGGCGGGTCGGCCTCGACGACCTCGTGGCCGAGCGACTCCAGCAGCGCCGCGGCGTCGAGGACGGCCTGGCGGTGGACCGGGTCGACCGCCGCGTCGGGCACCGGCGAGAGCGTCGACATCGCGATGCGCAGCCGCTTGGGCGCGCGCCCCGCGGCGTCGGCGAACGGCTCGGCGGCCGGCGGCGCCCACGTCATGTCGCCCAGCTCGTAGCCGGCCAGCAGGTCGAGGACCTCCGCGGTCTCGCGCACGGTCCGCGTGAGGACGCCGTCGGAGACCAAGAACGAGTGGCCGATCTCCGGCGCCGACGAGATCCGCCCGCGCTGGGGCTTGAGCCCGACCAGGCCGCAGCAGGCGGCCGGGATCCGCGTCGAGCCGCCGCCGTCGTTGGCGTGGGCGATCGGCACCATGCCCGAGGCGACCGCCGCGGCCGACCCGCCCGACGAGCCGCCCGGCGTGCGCGACTGGTCCCACGGGTTGCGCGTCGCGCCGAAGCGCCGCGTCTCGGTGGTCGGCAGGATGCCCCACTCCGGCAGCGTCGTCGTGCCGACGATGACGAAGCCCGCGGCCTTCAGGCGCGCGACCACGTTGTGGTCGTACGGCGCGAGGAAGTCGCCGAACATCTCCGAGGCGAAGGTCAGCCGGCGACCGGCGACGGCGCGGTTGTTCTTGATGGCGATCGGAACGCCGGCGAACGGACGCGGATCGTCCGGCCCGATCGCCTCGGCCTCGGCCAGCGCGTCCTCGGCGAAGACGTCGACGAACGCGTTCAACGAGGGGTTGAGCTCCGCGATGCGATCCAGCGACGCGCCCACCAGCTCCCGGGCGGGCAGCTCGCCCGAGCGCACCAGCGCGGCGAGCTCGTGGACGGGGCGGAAGAGGAGATCGGCACCGGCGGCTGTGGACATGCGCGGAACCTACTTGCGCGACCCGGTATCGGCCAACCGTAACCACATGGCGCAGTAGCATGTGGTTATGCCCGATCGGGACCTGCCCGAGGATCTGGTCCTCCCGCTCGCCACCGGCGAGCCGTGGTGGTACTGGTCGGGTGGCCGGCCGGCGGTCGACTTCGTCAACACGCGCCGCGAGCGGTGGCGCCGCGGCGCCGAGACCCTCGTGACGCCCGACGACCTCACCGGCTGGCTCGTCCGCGCGCACGTCATGGACGAGGCCGCGCCGGTCTCGGTCAAGGTGCTCGGCCAGGCACGGGATCTGCGCGAGGCGATCGACACGCTGCTGGTCGCCGCGATCGAGGGCGCCACGCCGCCGCCCGGCGCGGTGACGCTGATCGACGACTGGCTCGTCTTCGCCGGCGCCCGCCCGCAGCTGGTGCCCGGCGCCGACGGCGGACCGCCGCGGCTGACCGAGCGCGCCGCCGCCGACTCGCCCCGCCGCGCCCTGGGGATGATCGCCCTCGACGCCGCGACGATGCTCGGCACCGACCAGCGGGGCCGCGTGCGCATCTGCGCCTCGGAGACCTGCAGCGGCCGGTTCTTCGACCGCTCGCCGGCCGGCGCGCGCCGCTGGTGCTCGATGCGCACGTGCGGCAACGAGGCCAAGGCGCGCCGCCATCGCCTGCGTCAGAGGACGTCGTAGATGGCACGAGGCGATGGCCTCAATCGCGAGCGCCTCCGGACGGCCACGTGACGCCCGCCACCAACTTCGCAACACCTTCAACGACGACAGGAGCCAGCATGAGCAACGTGATCGAGGGAGTGCAGTCGGGGCTGGAGGGGGTCGTCGCGTTCGCGACGGAGATCGCCGAGCCCGACAAGGAGGGCGGCGCCCTTCGCTATCGCGGCGTCGACATCGAGGACCTCGTCGGCGAGGTCCCCTACGAGAAGGTCTGGGGCCTGCTGGTCGACGGCGGCTTCGCGCCCGGCCTCGCCCCCGCCGAGCAGCACCCGCTGACGATCCGCTCGGGCGACCCGCGCGTGGACGTCCAGGCCGCGATCGCCGCGCTGGCGCCCGAGTGGGGCTTCCAGCAGCTGATCGACATCAGCGACGAGCAGGCGCGCAGCGACCTCGCCCGCGCGTCGGTCATGGCGCTGAGCTTCGTGGCGCAGAGCGCGCGCGGCCTCGGCAAGCCGTGGGTGCCGCAGGCCGACATCGACGCGGGCGCGACCCTCGCCGAGCGGTTCCTCATCCGCTGGCGCGGCGAGGCGCACCCCGACCACGCAAAGGCGATCGACGCCTACTGGATCTCCGCCGCCGAGCACGGCATGAACGCCTCGACGTTCACCGCGCGCGTCGTCGCCTCCACGGGCGCCGACGTCGCCGCCGCGATGTCGGCCGCCATCGGCGCGCTGAGCGGCCCGCTGCACGGCGGCGCGCCGTCGCGCGTGCTGAAGATGCTCGACGAGGTCGCCGAGCTGGGCGACGCCGACCGCTGGGTCAAGGACGCCCTGGACCGCGGCGAGCGCCTGATGGGCTTCGGCCACCGCGTCTACCGCGCCGAGGACCCGCGCGCCCGCGTGCTGCGCCGCACGGCGCGCGACATCGGCTCCGCGCGCTTCGAGGTCGCCGAGGCGCTGGAGCAGTCCGCGCTCGCCGAGCTGAAGGCCCGGCGTCCGGATCGCGTCCTGGCCACCAACGTGGAGTTCTGGTCGGCGGTCGTGCTCGACACGGCCGAGGTCCCGCCGGAGCTCTTCACGTCGATGTTCACGTGCGCCCGCGTCGCCGGCTGGTCGGCGCACATCCTCGAGCAGAAGCGCGAGGCCCGCCTGATCCGCCCGACGGCGAAGTACGTGGGACCGGCTCCGCGCCCGGTCTCCGCCGTCGCCGGCGCCTGAACGACCCGCGGCTGCAACGACCGGCGCCCCGGGGTGACCCCCGGGGCGCCGGCTCATGCGGAAGGTGCGCGTCGATGGTCGCGCACGATGTACCGTAATCGAATACGGCGTCGTGTGCAAATGACGTTCGGCGTGTCTAGGAATCATGGCGCAATATGCTCCGGCGCCGTAATCCCGCGGGGGGCCTCTGGTCCCCTAATGTCGCCCGTTCGTGGACCGTCGTCGAGGGGAGCGTCTGGGGTCGCTGCTGGCCGAGATCCGGCACCCCGTTCGGCTGCCCATTCTGCTGGCGCTGTCCGACGAGCAATTGAGCCCGTCACAGCTGGCCGAACGGCTGGATGTCCCGCTCGACACCGTGGTCTACGCCGTACGGGCGCTGTATCGCGCGGGTCTGATCGACCTCGTGCGGGTCGAGCCGGCCGGCGTCGGCGAGAACACCGTGCGCCGCGTGTACCGCTCGCTGCGCCGCGATTGGCATCGCGTCGTCGAGGTGCTGGACGACTTCGTCCCGCCCGCGCCGGCCAAGTAGCAGCGCCGCTGCGCCAAGTTGACAGCCCGGATACCGTTCGGTATCTGATGGCCGCTCTGAATCCCTCCGCAACGCGCCGCCGGGCTCCGCTGCCCCCGGGTCCGCGGACGCCGCGCCTGATGCAGACCGTCGGCTGGCTGAGCCGGCCGTTTCCGGTCCTCGAGCGCGCCCGTGCCCGCTACGGCGACGTCTTCACGATGGAGATCGGCCGCGACACCTTCGTCGTGCTGTCGGATCCCGAGGACGTCAAGCAGGTCTTCACCGGCGATCCGGCGATCTACGAGGCGGGCGCGGCGAACATCATCCTGCTGCCGTTCCTGGGGCACAAGTCGGTCCTGCTGCTCGACGGCGCGCCGCACCTGGCCCAGCGCCGGCTGCTCCTGCCGCCGTTCCACGGCGAGAAGATGCGCCGCCACGTCGACCTCATGCGGGAGGTCGCCGAGCGCGAGATCGCGACCTGGCCGACCGGCGAGCCGTTCGCCGTGCACCGCCACATGCAGGCCCTCACGCTCGAGGTGATCGTGCGGATCGTCTTCGGCGTCGACGAGGGCGATCCGCGCATGGCCGAGCTGCGCACGCGGCTGCGCGAGTTCCTCGACGCGACCGTCGACTCCCGCGAGCTGCGCAAGCTGCTGTTCTACGGCCCCGAGCGCGCCGACCGCCGGCGGATCTTCGCCCGGATGCTCGATCCGGTCGACTCCGTCATCGCCGCGGTGATCGCCGACCACCGCCGGCGCGACGACCTCGCCGACCGCGACGACGTGCTCTCGATGCTCCTCCTCGCGCGCCACGAGGACGGCACGCCGATGGACGACGTCGAGCTGCGCGACGAGCTCGTCACGCTCCTGGTCGCCGGGCACGAGACGACGGCCACGGCGCTGGCCTGGGCGCTGGAGCGCCTGACGCGCCACCCGGCCGCGCTGCAGCGGCTGACCGACGAGGTGCGCGCCGGCGACGAGGCCTACGTCGACGCCGTGATCCGCGAGACGCTGCGGCTGCGGCCGGTGATCCCGTTCGTCGGGCGCCGGCTCAAGGAGCCGCAGACGATCGGTGGGTGGGACCTGCCGGCGGGCGCGCGCGTCGCGCCGAGCATCCATCTGATGCACCGCCGGCCCGACCTCTACCCCGAGCCCGCCGCCTTCCGCCCGGAGCGCTGGCTCGGCGTGCGACCCAACCCCTACACCTACCTCCCGTTCGGCGGCGGCGTGCGGCGCTGCCTGGGCGCGAGCTTCGCCGAGACCGAGATGCGCGCGGTCCTCAGCGCGATCGTCGCCAACGTGAGCCTGAAGCCGGCGCGGCCGGAGTCCGAGCGCGTCGGCCGGCGCGTCATCACGCTCGTTCCGGCGCGCGGTGCTGAGATCATCGCCACATGACGACCGATAACCGGACCGCGGAAGGCAGCATCGTCATGCGGTCAGCCACCCGGTGACCGAGCGAGACCGCCTCACGCGCAAGCAGCGCCAGGAGCACACGCGCCAGTGCCTGCTGGAGTCGGCGGCGCGGGTCTTCGCGCGGCGCGGGCTGGTGCAGGCGTCGGTCGACGAGGTCGCGGCCGACGCGGGCTTCACCAAGGGCGCGGTCTACGCGAACTTCGGCTCCAAGGAGGAGCTGTTCTTGGAGATGCTCGACGTGCGCTTCGCCCAGCGCCTGGCCGAGATGGACCGCGCGCTGTCGACCGACGAGCCGCCCGAGGCCCAGGCGCGCGCCGCCGGCCTGGACTTCGTGCACTACCTCAGCGGCGACCCCGAGTGGGCGCGGCTGTTCTTCGAGGCGGCGCTGTACGCAAGCCGCGACGACGCGTTCCGCGAGAAGCTCCAGTCCAGCTACCGCGCGATGCGCGAGCGGATGGCGCAGCTGCTGCAGGAGCGCGCCGAGGAGAGCGGGTTCGATCCGGGCATCCCGTTCGACCAGCTCGCGGCGATGGTCTCGGCCATGGCCAACGGCGTCGCGTTCGAGCGCTTCGTCGATCCCGACGCGGTGCCCGACGACCTGTTCGCGTCGATGCTCGAGCTGTTCACGCTCGGCGCGACGCGCCGGCAGCCGCGACCTTGAACACCAGGTCGCGCAGCAGCTCGGCCTCGGCCGGGCTGAGCGCGGCGAAGCCCTCGGGTGGCTCGTCGAGGCGACGGGCGACGTGGCCGCGCAGCGCGATGCCCTCGTCGGTCAGCACGAGGTGGCGGATGCGGCGGTCGTGCGGCGCCGCGCGGCGCTGGACCAGGCCGCGGGCCGCGAGCCGGTCGATCAGGCCCGTCACGTTGGAGGCGTCGCAGTCCAGCGCGCCGGCGAGGTTGCTCATCGGCGCGGGCTCGCCGGGCGTCAGCGCGAGCAGCGCGAAGAGCTGCGGGGGCGACAGGCCGGCCTCGGCGGCCACCGAGAGCACCCGGCCACGCTGCGTCCGGACCAGCGCGCGCATGGCCGCCCAGGCCTCGGTGACCGCGGGCGTCATGGGTGGCGCGGTGGTGTCCACGTCCACGATGGTACCCGCGCCGCCGGGTTGACCTACAACAGCTCCGCGGGGCCGGGGCGCTTATCGTGCGG
>DASYBY010000527.1:0-4787 GCA_036500525.1 Baekduia sp.
GCTCGTCGTCGACGTCACGCACGCCACCGACGCGCCCGGAATCGACGAGCGCGAGAACGGCACCCACCCGTTCGGCTCCGGCCCGGTCATCGAGCGCGGCTCGACGCTGCACCCGCAGGTCTTCGAGCTGCTGCACGAGGCCGCCGAGGCCGAGGCGATCCCGTTCACGCTGTCGGCGTCGGCGCGCTTCACCGGGACCGACGCGGACGCGATCCACATCAGCCGCGGCGGCGTCCCGACGGGCCTGATCGGTCTGCCGCTGCGCTACATGCACTCGCCGGTGGAGATGGTCCAGCTCGACGACATCGCCAACGCGGCCAAGCTGGCCGCGGCGTTCGCGCAGCGGCTCACCGCGGGCATGAGCTTCGTGCGCTAGCCGACGGTCGCGGCGAGGGCGCGCAAGCCGCGCGACACGCGGGCGCGCACGACGTCCTGGGAGACGCCGAGCTCGGCGGCGAGGTCGTCGTACTCGCGCTCTTCGACGATGCGCTGCGTCACCGCGTATGCAGTCTGCGGGCTGAGGCCGGCGATCGCCTGGCGCACGCGGCGGCGGAGATCGGGCAGGCCCGCGAGCTCCTCGATGCGGTCCAGCTCGGCCTGGCCGAGCGACGGCGGGTCCATGCCGACCTGGGCGAGCGCCTTGCGCTCGGCGACGCCCTTGCGCCAGTAGTGCGAGAGCTGGCTGCGGGCGATGGCGAAGAGCCAGCCCTCGGCTTCGGCCTCGGTGACGCCGCGGAACTGGCGGCGGCGCTGCAGGGCGACGGCGAACGTCTCGCCGGTGAGGTCCAGCGCCACCTCGGCGTTGAGCGTCCGACGCGTGAAGAACACCACCATGCGCTGCACCGTGGCGACGTAGAACTCCTGAAAGGCGTCGGGATCCTCGGCGCTCCGTGCCAGCGCGGTGGCCCGCGCAAGTCGATGCTCCGGCCGGTCCCTAGCCGCTCTCATCCCCGACATCATCGTCGCCGCTAGCCTCGCAGAAACCGACCGTTTGAGCAACGCTGACGCGCCCATTCCGCATGGCTGGTGAGCCGGTCGGCGGCATGGTCTACGTTCTTCGTGGTGCTCCTGCTCTTCGACATCGACGGCACGCTGCTGCTCAAGGCCTCGCGAGAGCACGCCGAAGCGCTGCACGCCGCGCTGCGCCAAGTGCACGGCATCGAGATCCCGGCCGGCAAGATCGACGCCGCCGGGCGTACCGATCTCGCGATCGCGCGAACGTTGTTGACGCGGGCGGGTGTGTCGGCGGAGCGCATCGATGACCGTGCGGGCGATGTGCGCGCCGCGACCGTGCGGGAGTTCGCGCGGCGGTGCCCGGAGGATCTGTCGGCGCATGTGGCGCCGAAGGTGCCCGGGGTGTTGGGCGAGCTGGCGGCGTGGCCGGGGGTCGGTCTGGCGCTGTTGACGGGGAACTTCGAGGCGGTCGGGCGGCTGAAGGTCGCGCGGGCCGGGATCGGCGGGTACTTCGCGAAGGGCCAGGGAGCGTTCGGGTCCGACGACGAAGATCGCGCGGCGCTGCCGGAGTTGGCGCGCATGCGCGCGGGCTCGCGGGAGGAGCCGTACCCGCGGGGCGAGACGGTCGTGATCGGCGATACGCCGCGGGACATCGCGTGTGCGCGGGCGGATGGGGTTGCGGTGGTCGCGGTGGCGACCGGGCCGTACGCGGCCGAGGAGCTGCGAGGCGCCGATGCGGTGTGCGCGCACATGGGCGAGCTGCCGGCGGCGCTGGACGGACTCGCGCTGGGCTGAGCTGAGGGACGCGGGCTGGTTGGCGTCCCGTTCGCGGCGTGGTTGGGGGCGCCGGCGTTGGTCGGTCGGCAATGACGGCGAGGTTCGATGGGGTGCGGAGCGCCGTCGGTCTGGCCGCGTGCGCCGGGGCGCGGGTTGTTCGGGCGTTGACGGTCGATGCGTGTCGTTTTGGGCTCCCATATGGGGTCCAAAACGACACGCGTGCGATGCGTGTCGTCTAATCCGGGATATGGCCGGGTTAGACGACACGGATTTGATCCGGGTCGCTAAACCCCGCGCCCCGCTGGCGCACTCGTCATTGCCGACCGACCAACGCCACGCGTCACCAGCCAACGCCGCGAACGGGACGCCATCACCCGGGCGCCCGCGGAGGCGAGGAGCCGCCACCACCAGCCAGCGCCCGGGCGGGGGGGGCAGCAACTGCCGTCCCTAAGCCGCCAGCGTCCAGTACCCCTCCGCGCCCACCGGCTGCTCCACGGCCACCAGGCTCAACTGCTCCCGCGCCTCGGCCAGCGACACTTCGCAGATCACCGCGACCTCTTCGGAGGCCAGGGGCGTTCCGGCCCACGCGAGCACCTCGGCCACCGTCTCCGGCACCGCTCGCCGCGCCACGCCCGGCATCAAGTTGGCGCTGATCACGTCATAGACCCGCCACGGCTGGAAGCCCGGCGCCGAGAGCTCGAGGCCATCGGCCACCCGCTCCATCTCGTAGGACGGGCACGTGTACCGCCGCCCGCCCGACCAGTCGGCCAGACGCGCGTCCAGCGCCAGCGCCGCGGCGCTCGGCTCGCGCGCGGCAGCCATGTCCTCGTCCAACGCGGCCCGCACGTCCTCGCCGGCCATCCAGCCCGCCAACGCCGCCGGATCGATCCCCGCGTCGCGTGCCGCGCCGTCGATGGTCTCCTGCGCGTCGAGGATCGCGCCCGAGAACGTCCGCACCCGCAGCGCCCGCAGCAGCGCGCGCATCTGCTCGGGCGCATGCAGCCGGGCGGCGACGACGGCGAGGCAGGCCGGGACCGACGCGGCCATCCGCTCGGGCGGCCGCGTGTCGATCGGCATGTGGTGCTCCTCGGCGATGCGCTTCATCCCGTTCGCCAGCATCTCGGGCGTGAAGCCCTTGGCCGCGAGGGCGCCGGGGTCGTCCGACAGCCCGACGAGCTTCACGTCCCACGCGATCTTGTCGCCGTAGAGCCAGTCCAGCTTCCAGCGGAAGGGCTCCGCGCTGAACGCGAACGGGCAGGCGGGATCGGTGAACTCGGTGATGGTGACGTCGGCGGCCATGCACCACACGCTAGTGGTTGCGGACCGCCGTCCGCTTCATCGCCCGCTACGTGCGCGTGAGCTTCTTGTAGGTGATGCGGTGCGGGCGGTCGGCCTCGTCGCCCAGGGTGGCGTGGCGCCACTCCTCGTAGGCCTCGAAGTTGCCCTCGAACCACGTCACCTTGGAGTCGCCCTCGAAGGCCAGCACGTGGGTCGCGACGCGATCCAGGAACCAGCGATCGTGGGAGATGACCACCGCGCAGCCGGCGTAGTTGAGCAGCGCCTCTTCGAGCGCGCGCAGCGTGTCGGTGTCCAGGTCGTTGGTCGGCTCGTCCAGCAGCAGCAGGTTGCCGCCGGTGCGCAGCAGCTTCGCGAGGTGCACGCGGTTGCGCTCACCGCCCGACAGCATCTTGATCTTCTTCTGCTGCTCGGCCTTCTTGAAGTTGAAGCCCGACGTGTAGGCGCGCGAGTTCATGACGCGCTCGCCGACCTTGATCTGCTCCAGCCCGCCCGAGATCTCCTCCCAGACCGACTTCTCGCCGTCGAGCGAGTCGCGGCTCTGGTCGACGTAGGAGAGCTGCACGGTGTCGCCGATGCGCAGGGCGCCCTCGTCGGGCTCCTCCTGGCCGGCGATCATCTTGAAGAGCGTGGTCTTGCCCGCGCCGTTCGGCCCGATGACGCCGACGATGCCGCCGGGCGGCAGGTCGAACTCGAGCCCGTCGATCAGCAGCTTGTCGCCGAAGCCCTTGCGGAGCTTGTCGGCCTGCACGACCACGTTGCCGAGGTGCGTCGCGATCGGGATGTGGATCTGGACGTCGTCGAGCTTGATGTTCTTCTCTTCGGCGACCAAGGCCTCGTAGTTCGAGATACGCGCCTTCTGCTTGGTCTGGCGGCCCTTCGGGTTCTTGCGGACCCACTCCAGCTCGGCCTTGATGACGCGCTCCTTGGCGAGGTCGCGCCGGTCCTGCATCTCCAGGCGCTTCTCCTTCTGCGCCAGCCACGAGGTGTAGTTGCCCTCGTACGGGATGCCGCGGCCGCGGTCGAGCTCGAGGATCCAGCCGGCCACGTTGTCCAGGAAGTAGCGATCGTGCGTCACCGCGACCACGGCGCCCTTGTAATCGGCGAGGTAGCGCTCCAGCCAGCCGACCGACTCGGCGTCCAGGTGGTTGGTCGGCTCGTCGAGCAGCAGCAGGTCCGGCGCGCTGAGCAGCAGCCGGCACAGCGCGATGCGGCGGCGCTCGCCGCCCGACAGCGTGGTGACGTCGGCGTCCGACGGCGGGCAGCGCAGCGCGTCCATCGCGTAGTCGATCGTCGTGTCGAGGTTCCAGCCGTCGGCCGCGTCGATCTTGGCCTGCAGCGCGGCGAACTCGTCGGCGGTCTCGTCGGAGTAGTTCATCGACAGCTCGTTGAAGCGGTCCATGAGCGCCTTGGTCTCGGCGACGCCCTCGAGGACGTTGTCGCGCGCGTTCTTGGTGGGGTCGAGCTGGGGCTCCTGCTCGAGCATCCCGACCGTCGCGCCGGGGGCGAGGGTCGCCTCGCCGCTGCGGAAGTCGGTGTCGATCCCGGCCATGATCTTGAGCAGGGTCGACTTGCCCGCGCCGTTGTAGCCGAGCACGCCGATCTTGGCTCCGGCGAGGAACGAGAGCGAGACCTCGTTGAGGATCGGCTTCTCGGGGCCGTAGGCCTTCGTGAGCCGCTGCATCTGGAAGATGTACTGGGGCGCCATGTGCCTTCAGGATACGAACACGGGCTCGGGCACGAGCAAGGCCCTCGCCGCG
>DASYBY010000528.1:0-1534 GCA_036500525.1 Baekduia sp.
GGCAGCTCACAGCGACCCGGAACGGCGGCTACCGCCCCCGCGGCGCCGCGAGCACGCCGTCGATCGCCGCCAGGACACCGGCGACCCACGCGTCGACCTCCGCCCGCGGCGTGTCGATGATCGCGTGCGGGATCTCGTTGAAGTCCGCCATCCGCGCGACCTCCGCGGCCCCCGCCTCGGTCCCCTCGTAGACGACGCCGCGCACGGTCGTGTCGATCGTCCGCTCCAGCATCATCGTCAGGCGCGAGCCGTGCAGGTCGCCGTCGGGCGCCGCGCCCATCAGCCACAGCAGCACGGTCGCGCTCTCCAGCGCGTAGCGCAGCGAGCCGATGCGATCGGGGTCGCCGATCCAGCACTCGGCGCCGGCCGCCTCGATCTCGGGCCGGAACGCCTCGTGGCGCGTGACGAACCGCACCGCGTGGCCGTTGCCCGTCAGCTCACGCGTGAGCGCCAGCCCGGGCCGGCCGCCCCCCACCAGCACGGCCCTCACCGGCGCTCGCCCTCGATCTGCGCGCGATAGTCGTCGGCGGTGATCTCGGGCAGTCCCTTCGCGCGGCGTCGCGCGTTCTTGGCGTCCAGCATCTGAGCGATGTCCAAGTCCTCTAGGTAGTCGTCACGGCGGCTTGCCGTCTGGGCCAGATCCTGCCCGATCGAGGCGCGGAGCCCCTCCTCGGTCAGCTCGGCCGCCCCGCGACGGCGCCGCCGGGCGTTGGCGGCCTCGAGCATCTGGTCGAGGTCGTCGATCTCGTTCTGGACCTCCAGCTCGGCCGAGCGGGTCGGCTTCCAGTCCAGGGTCTGCGCGCCGCTGCGCGGGTGGAAGAGCCCCAGCAGCACCAGGCCGACCAGGAAGCCGGCCCCGATCGCCAGCATGATCGCGGTCAGGGGGTCCACGGCGGCGAGTGTACGCCTCGGCCGATTGCCGGTTCCACGGCCGTCGAACGGGTAGCGTCCGCGCCATGGACTTCAGCCTCACCGATGAGCAGGAGCTCATCCGAGCCACCGCCCGCGAGTTCACCGACAACGAGGTGGTGCCCGCGGCCAAGCAGAACTCGCGCGACCACCACTTCGACCTCGAGCTCGTGGCCAAGATCGCCGCGCAGGGGTACCTCGGCGCGATCGTGCCGCGGGAGTACGGCGGCGCGGGGCTCGACTACCGGACCTACGGGCTGCTCGTCGAGGAGATCGGCCGCGGCGACAGCTCGATGCGCACGGTGATCTCGGTCCAGACCTCACTGGTGTGCTCCACGCTGCTGAAGTTCGGCACCGAGGAGCAGAAGAAGCAGTACCTGCCCTTGCTCTGCTCCGGCGAGTTGTTGGGGTGCTTCGGCCTGACCGAGCCCGACACCGGCTCCGACGCCGCCAACCAGAAGACGCGCGCGACCAAGGTCGACGGCGGCTGGCGCATCAACGGCTCCAAGATGTGGATCTCGCTCGGCAACCACGCCGGCCTCGCGCTGATCTTCGCCCAGACCGATCCGGCCAAGGCGCACAAGGGCGTCGCGTGCTTCCTGGTCGACACCGCGCAGGACGGCTT
>DASYBY010000529.1:0-4324 GCA_036500525.1 Baekduia sp.
GCGCTCCCCTGGCCGGGCGGGACCGGCGTGATCGCCGGCCGTGCGGCGCTAGGCGACGGGCTCAGGCTCGGGTTCTGAAGCGGGCTCGGGCGGCCCGATCAACTCTTGTACCGAAACCTTGAGCGCCGCCGCCACCTGGACCACGGTCCGCAGGCGCGGCTCGCGTAGCCCCCGCTCGAGGCGGCTCACCTCCGTGGGGTGCAGGTGTGCGAAATGCGCGAGCATCTCCTGTGACCAACAGCGCTCCTTGCGAAGCCTGCGAAGGTTCGCGGCAAGCTGCATTCTGGCATCCATCGGGTCTCCTGTCTTCCGCTGGCTGGATCTCGAACCTACAGATGTGTCCGAGTGTCGTGGGGAAGTTTGTCTGCATTCTGATCGGTGAGCGCCGAAAAGGTGTGCAAAGTCGTCAGCGGACCGGATCATGGAGCAGAAGCCTGATCTTTAGGGGGCTCAACCCTTGACGATCGGCCTAATTTGGGCCGAAAGTCAGCCGTCGCACACAAAAACGTCTACGAGTCTCGACGGGTCCGCCGGAACCTGCTAAGGACGGCATACGCTCACCATTCGACGTCCCCTACGCAGCGGCTCGCGCGCCCGCGAGGGGTACCCTGGGGCCATGGACGCCGTGCCGGACGCCATCGTCGTGCCCACCGACCGCGAGGTCATGACCTGGGAGGACCTCGGCGTCGCAGCGCGACATCTCGCGCACGCGGTGGTCGCCGACGGCTATCGCGCCGACATCGTCCTCGCGATCGCCCGCGGCGGCCTGCTGCCGGGCGGCGCCGTGGCCTACGCGCTCGGCGTGAAGAACTCGTGCGCCATGAACGTCGAGTTCTACACCGACGTCGACCAGCGCCTCGAGGTCCCGATGGTCCTGCCGCCGGCGCCGGAGCTGATCGACCTCGGGCACGCCCGCATGCTGATCGTCGACGACGTCGCCGACACGGGCCGCACGCTGGAGGTCGTCCAGGCGTTCTGCGCCGGCAAGGTCGCCGAGGTGCGCACCGCGGTGCTCTACGAGAAGTCGCAGTCGCTCGTCAAGTGCGACTACGTGTGGCGGCGCACCGACCGCTGGATCGACTTTCCTTGGAGCGCGCAGCCGCCGGTCGAGGGTGGCGGGAGCGCCGGGGCGTGAGCAGGGAGGGCGCGCGTGCGCGTGAGCGCGCGAGCCGGCGCCGGGCGGATGGTGGCGTGTCTAGGGTTGACGCGTCCGCAAGTTGGGCAAGCTCGGTGCGATGAAACGGCCACCGGCGGTCACGATCCTCTCGGGGGAGCTCGATCTCAACGCGTCGCGGTCGCTCGGTGAGCGGCTCAGCGCGCACGTCGGCGCGGGGGTCGACGGCGGCGATCTGATCCTCGATCTGACGACGGTGTCGTTCATCGACTCGTCGGCGCTCGGGGCCCTGGTCCAGGTGCGCCAGCGCCTGGGCCGGCAGGGTCGCGAGCTGGCGGTCGTGGCACCCCACGGCAGCCCGGCGGCCGAGCTGATCGAGCTGACGCACGTCGACAGCCAGCTCAGCGTGCACTTGTCGCACGACGACGCGAAGGCGGCGCTCGCCGCTGCCGACGAGGCCGCCGAGGACGAGTCCGCCGGCGGCGCCGCGGCCTCCGGCTGAGCCCCGCGCGGTTCAGCACCGACCGGCGTGGGTACACGCCGCTGTGTGCAACAACGCTCCTGTTTCGGGTTGGTCAAATGGGCGACGCTGTCGGCCCTGCTCTGCCTGGCCGTCGCGGGGTTCGCCGCGCCGGCCGCCCAGGCGGCCTTCGGCGTCTCGGACTTCGATGCCGGAACGTGCGCGAAGGACACCGAGCCCGCGCCGCAGTGCACGCGGGACTCGACGACCGACTTCTTCTACCAGCAGGCCGCGGGCCATCCGCCGTTCGGGATCACGGACTTCTCGTTCAACACGAGCGGCCTGCTCGGGGCGCCCGACGGCAGCGTCAAGGACGTGCGGGTCGACCTGCCGCCGGGCCTGAGCGTCAACCCCGGGGCCGCGCCGCTGTGCACGCAGACGCAGCTGGCGGCCAACGGGTGTCCCGCCGACAGCCGCGTGGGCACCAACTACGTGCAGGCGGTCTCGCCGATCCTGCCCGCGCTGATCACGGCGCCGGTCTACAACATCGATCCGCCTGCGGGCGTGCCCGCGATGTTCGGGTTCACGGTGCCGATCACCGGCGACGTGGTCTACCTCGTCGGTGGCGTGGCGTGGGACGGCGACTACCACGAGTCGTTCGAGATCAACGACCTGCCGAGCTCGATCCCGCTGGCCTCGACGCGGCTGGTCTTCGACGGCACCGCGGGCGACGGCACGTTCATCACGCTGCCCAGCGGGTGCGCCGGTCCGCAGACGACGCAGCTGCACGTCGACTCCTACGAGGATCCGGGGAACTTCCTGGCCTACAGCGCGACCACGCCGGTCGGCATCACCGGCTGCGAAGGGCTGCCGTTCGCCCCGACGGTGACGACGAGCACCGACACGCGCCAGGCGGGCGCGCCGGCGGGGCTGACGATCGACGTCAACCTGCCGCAGAACCCCGACGGGACCGACAAGCCCAACACCGCCACGCTGCGCGACGCGAACGTCACGCTGCCCGCGGGGATGTCGCTCAACCCGTCGGCCGCCACCGGGCTGGAGGGGTGCACCGACGCGCAGCTCGGGAAGGGCACCGCGCGACCGGTGGCCTGCCCGGCGGGCTCGGCGATCGGGACGGTCGCGATCGAGACGCCGGTGCTGCCGGCCCACGCGCTGAGCGGCACCGTCTACCTGGGGCAGCCGACGAGCGGCGATCCGCTCTCGGGCGACGAGTACCGGCTGTTCCTCGACGCCGAGTCGGCCCGGTACGGCATCTCGGTCCGGCTGGTCGGCCACGTGCGCGCCGATCCGACGACCGGGCAGCTGACCGCGACGTTCTCCGACAACCCGCAGATCCCCGTGAGCCTCGTGCGCGTGGCGCTGCGCGGCGGGGCTCGCGCGCCGCTGGTCAACCCGCCGACCTGCGGCACCTACACCACGCACGCGACCGTCACGTCCTGGGGCGGCCAGACCGCCGCGTCCGACAGCGCCCTGCCCATCGACGCCGGTTGTCCGGGAGCGACCGGCTTCGCGCCGGGCTTCGGCGCCGCGCCGTCGGACGCGGTGGCGGGGTCGAGCCCGGCGTCGTTCGGGGTCAACGTGGTGCGCGCGGAGGCCGATCAGCCGCTGTCGCGGATCGACGTCTCGCTGCCGGCCGGGCTGCTGGCCAAGCCGGCGGGGATCCCGCTGTGCTCCGACGCGCAGGCCGGCGCCGGGACGTGCGACGAGTCCAGCCGCATCGGCTCGGTGGCCGTGACGGCCGGTGCGGGTCCGGAGCCGTTCGGGCTCGGCGGCCGCGTCTACCTGACCGGTCCGTACGAGGGCGCGCCCTACGGTCTGTCGGTGGTGGTGCCCGCGGTCGCGGGGCCGTTCGACCTCGGCACGGTCGTCGTGCGCGCGGCGGTCCAGCTCGATCCGACCGACGCCCACGTGCGGGTCGTGAGCGATCCGCTGCCGACCATCCTCGACGGCGTCCCGCTGCTGGTCCGCAACGTCGCCGTGACCATCGACCGGCCCGACACCATGCGCAACCCGACCAGCTGCGCGCCGCTGGCGATCACGGCGGCGCTCACGTCGTCGGGTGGTTTGACCGCCGGCGGGTCCTCGCCGTTCGCGCCTCTCGACTGCCAGAAGCTCGGCTTCGCCCCGACCACGACCCTCGCGCTGACCAACGCGACGCAGACGGTCAACGGCAAGCATCCGGGCGTCGATGCGCGGGTGGTGCAGAAGCGCGGCGAGGCGAACATCAAGCAGGTCAAGGTGTCGCTGCCGCTGAGCCTCGCGCTCGATCCCGACAACGCGCAGACGCTGTGCGAGTACGCCGACGGGCTGCGCGACGCGTGTCCCGCGAAGTCGGTGATCGGATCGGCGACGGCGACCACCCCGCTGCTCGACCACCCGCTGAACGGCAAGGTGTACTTCGTCAAGGGCGTGCGCACCGATGCGAAGACCGGTCGGCAGATCAAGACGCTCCCGACGCTGCTGGTGGAGCTGCGCGGGGAGATCTCGCTCAACCTGCGCGCGGTCACGTCGGTGGAGAAGAACCACCTGGTCACGACGTTCGCCTCGATCCCCGACGCGGCGGTCTCGAGCTTCCGCATGGTGTTGAGCGGCGGGCGGCACGGGATCCTCGCGGTGACGAGCAAGCGCGACCTGTGCGCCGTCGTGCAGAAGGCGCAGGTCAGCGCGACCGGCCAGAACGGCAAGGCGCGCAACACCACCAACACGCTCGCGACGCCGTGCCCGAAGGC
>DASYBY010000530.1:0-6757 GCA_036500525.1 Baekduia sp.
GTGGCGACCGCCGCCTGGGCGTCGACCGCGTCGAGGACGATGACCTTCGCGCCCTTGGTGATCGCGGCGTCGGCCTGCTGCTGCTGGCGGACCGGATCCTGGTTGGCGTTGGCGTAGTCGATCGTGCAGTCCGGGCAGAGCGCCTGGACCTTGGCGGTGAAGCTCGGGCGGTCGTGCAGCTCGTACCGCGTGGTCTTGGTCTCGGGCAGCAGGAGGGCGATCTGGCCGCCCTTGGCGGGCGCCGCCGCCGTGGTGCTCGCGGCCGTGCCCGTGCCGCCGCCGTTGTCGTCGTCGCTTCCGCAGGCCGCCAGGCCCGCCGTCGCCGCCACGCAGGCCAGCGCGGTCAGCGCACTTCTGGGGGTGGATCTCATGGGTGCAGCTCCTCCTCGTGCATCGGTGGACCTTGGTGGGCGCCGGTCAGGCCGGGCGGTGCGGCGAAGGTGGGCGAGGCGGCGTCGATGGCCAGGGCGATCGCGCCGCGCAGCGCGGCGTCGTGCACGAACCGCGCGGCGACGACCTCGGGCGGGAAGGGGACGGTGCGGTCGACCCGCCGGCGCAGCGCCGCGAGGACCGGCTCGGCACTGCCCATCATGCCGCCGCCGACCGCGATGCGCGCCGGGTCGAGCAGCACGGCGAGGTTGGCGACGTGGTGGGCCAGCTCGGAGAGCGTCTCGTCGACGAGCATCCGCGCGTCCTGGTCGGTCGCGGCGCGCTCCAGGACGTCGGCCGCGCTGAGCGGCTCACCGAGCAGCAGGCTGCCGCGCTCGCCGATCGCCCGGCCGCCCGCGTGCTCCTCCAGCGGCGCGTGGCCGTCGGCGGCGCCGCGCTCGTCCTGGGCGGTGCGCAGCGCGTAGCCGATCTCACCGGCCGCGCCGTGGGCCCCGTGCAGCACGCGGCCGCCGACGACGATCCCCGTGCCCAGGCCGGTGCCGAGGCTGAGGAAGACGCCGGGATCGGCGCCGGCCAGCGCGCCCCAGCGGCTCTCGGCCAGCGCCGCCGCCTTGACGTCGGTCTCGGTCACGACCGTGTCGAGCTCCAGGCCCTCGCGCAGGCGGGCGGCGAGCGCCAGCTCGGTCCAGCCGGGGACGTTGGGGGCGAGCAGGATGCGGTCGGCGAGCACGATGCCCGGGCTCGCGGCGCCGGCGGCGACGAGGCGCCCACCGGTCTCCGCGGCGGTCTCGGCGATGAGCGACCGTGCGCAGTCCAGGGCGCGCGCCACCGCCTGGTCCGCGCCGCCCGCGGCGTCGGTCGCCAGGCGCCGAGTCGTGGCGATCCGGCCGTCGAGGGTCGCGGTGGCGACGTCGAGCTTCGTGCCGCCGAAGTCGATCGCGAGCACGAAGCCGGTGGGGGAGGGCGAGGCGGGCATCTCCTGAGATAGGAAACCTACTTTCCGAAAGCGACGAGAGTCAAGGGCGTTCGTCAGGTTCCTTGCCGAACGGCTGTAGGCTCTGGCCGG
Organism: Baekduia sp.; assembly: GCA_036500525.1. Classification (GTDB taxonomy): domain Bacteria; phylum Actinomycetota; class Thermoleophilia; order Solirubrobacterales; family Solirubrobacteraceae; genus Baekduia. Next base: position 1,457 of record DASYBY010000530.1, read on the forward strand.
TGGCGGCCGACGAGCACCTCCGGCCGGGGCGCCCCCGGCTCCTGCGCGCGATCAACGAGCGCGCGGTGCTGGAGCGCCTGCGCGCCGACGGGGCGCGGTCGCGCACCGAGCTGGCGCAGGGCACGGGGCTGTCGAAGCCGACCGTCGGCCAGGCGCTGGCGAACCTCGAGTTGGCCGGGCTCGTGCGTGCCGCCGGGCAGCGCCTGGGCGAGCGCGGCCGGTCGGCCACGCTGTACGAGCTGGACCCCACCGCCGCGTACGTGGTGGGGGTCGACGTCGGGCGCTCGTGGGTGCGCGTCGCGGTCGCCGACCTCGGCGGCGAGGTCGTCGCGCGCCGCGACGAGCGCAGCCGCGCCCGCAGCGCCGGCGCGCTCGTCGGCCGCGTGCACGACCTGGCGCGCGAGGTGGTCGGCGAGGCGGGCGTCGCGTGGGAGGACGTCGTCCACACCGTCGTCGGCAGCCCGGGCGTCTTCGACGCCGGGACCGACCGCCTGCGCTACGCCGCCAACCTGCCGGGCTGGAGCCGCCCCGGCCTGGTGGGCGAGCTGCGCGCGGCGCTGACGCCGAGCCTGGCGATCGACAACGACACCAACTTGGCCGCCCTCGGCGAGCGCGCCTACGGCCGCGGCCGCGACGTCGCGAACTTCGTCTACCTCTCGATCGGCACCGGCATCGGCATGGGGATCGTCGTCGGCGGCGAGCTGTACCGCGGCGCGCGCGGCGCGGCGGGCGAGGTCGGCTTCCTCCCGCTGGCCGGCGGCGGCCTGGGCTCCGACGCGTCCCCGCCGAGCCGCGCGCGCGGCGGCGCGCTGGAGGAGGCCGCGGCGGCCGGCGGCATCGTGCGCACCGGCCGCGAGATGGGCCTGCGCGGCGCGCTGACCGCCGAACGGATCTTCAACGCCGCGGCCGCGGGCGACGCGCCGGCGCTGGCCACCGTGGCGCACGAGGCCGACCGCCTGGCCGTCGTCGTCGCGGCGGTCGCGGCGATCGTCGACCCCGAGCTGATCGTCCTCGGCGGCGGCATCGGCGCCAACGGCGCGGTGCTCCTGCCGCTGCTGGAGGCCGCCGTCCAGCGCCTCACGCCGCTGCGCCCGCCGGTCGTCCTCAGCGAGCTGGGCGCCGAGGCGATCGTGCTCGGCGCCGTGGCGACCGCGCTCGACGCCGCCCGCGACCTCGTCTTCACCCAGCGCGCGGGCGACGGCCGGGCCGGCTGACGGTCAGGCCTTCGCGACCTCGCTGGGCTCCTCGTCGGCGGCCGGCGGCTCGGCCAGCTCGGCGCAGAGGCGGCGCAGCAGCGGGTCCAGCTCGGGGTTCTTGTCGGGCTCCCAATCCTCGATCAGCCCGCGCAGCGCGTCGGTGCGCGCGGCGACGAGCTGGTCGCGGATCGCCACGCCGGCCGGCGTCAGCGCGTCGCCGTCGAGCAGTCCGCGCTCGCGCAGCTCGACCATCGCGGCGTCGAAGTAGTCGGTGTCGACGTGCGGGAGCTCGCGCAGCTCGGGCAGCGACGGCGCCTGGGGAGCCCCGCCGCGCAGCAGGATCCACGCGGCGCTGGGGGAGAGGCCGGCGCCGGTGCGGGCCGTCGCGCCCGCGAGGAACGCCAGCGTGCGGTCGCGGCCGACCGCCCGCGAGAGCGCGATGGTGATCTCGCGCAGCGAGTCGGTGTCGACCGGCGCGCCGAAGGAGTCGCCGACGCTCGTCGTCTCGACCGTCGCGCGCAGCGGGCGCTCCTCGATCAGCCACGAGAGCAGGAACGCGACGACCACGACCGCCGCGGCGACGAGGAAGACGGTCTGCAGCGCGTCGGTGAACGAGGCGATGTAGGCGTCGTGGATCGGCGTCGGCAGGCGACCGATCTGCGACGGGTTCACGCCGCCCTCGCCGACCGACCCCGCGCCCGGCGGCAACTTGTCGCTCAACTCCCCGGCCAGCTTGCCGGAGAAGATCGCGCCGAGGACCGCGGTGCCCAGCGAGCCGCCGATCGAGCGGAACAGCGTCGCGCCCGAGGTCGCCACGCCGAGCTGGTCGTAGGACACCGAGTTCTGGACCGCGAGGACCAGCACCTGCATGACCATGCCGAGCCCGAGGCCCAGGATCAGCATGTGCAGCGCGGCCACGCCGCTGCCGGTCGTCTCGTCCAAGGACGACAACAACCACAGCCCGACCGCGGCGACGGCGGTGCCGGCGATCGGCCACGCCTTGTAGCGGCCGGTGCGCGAGATGACCTGGCCCGAGAGGATCGACGAGAACAGCAGCCCGCCCATCACCGGGATCAGCTGCAGCCCCGAGGCCGTCGGGCTCAGCCCGCGCACGACCTGCTGGAAGAGCGGCAGGTAGGTCAGCGAGCCGAACAGCGCGAAGCCGACGACGAGGCTCACCGCGGCGCAGACCACGAACACGCGGTTGCGGAACAGCGAGGGCGGGAGGATCGGCTCGTCCGCCCGCTGCTCGACCCAGCCGAGCGCGACCAGCGACAGCACGCAGACGATCCCCATCCCGACGATCGCCGGCGAGCCCCAGTCGAACGTGTTGCCGCCGAGCGACGTCGCGAGGATCAGCGCGCTGAGGCCGACCGCGAGCAGCAGCGTCCCGGCGTAGTCGATGTGGTGCTTGCGCCGCTCGCTGACCGAGGGCAGCGTCGCCGCGAGGACGACGAAGGCCAGCGCGCCGAGCGGCAGGTTGACGTAGAAGATCGCGCGCCACGACACGTGCGAGGTGAGGAAGCCGCCGATCAGCGGGCCGGCCACGCTGGAGACGCCGAACACGGCGCCGAACAGCCCGGAGTAGCGGCCGCGCTGGCTGGGGGCGACGACGTCGCCGATCGCCGCCTGCGCGCTGACCATCAGCCCGCCGCCGCCGAGGCCCTGGATCGCGCGGAAGACGATCAGCTCGGTCATGCCCTGCGCGAGCCCGCAGAGCGCCGAACCGATCAGGAAGATCACCAGCGCGCCCTGCAGCACGACCTTGCGGCCGTAGAGGTCGCCGAGCTTGCCGTAGAGCGGCGTGACCGCGGTGATCGCCAGCAGGTAGGCGGTGACCACCCACGAGATGTGCTCCAGCCCGCCGAGGTCGCCGACGATCGTCGGCAGCGCCGTGGACACGATCGTCTGGTCCAGCGACGCAAGCAGCATCACGAGCATCAGCCCGCTGGCGACGACCAGCACGCGGCGGTGGTCGGGCAGGGCCTCGGGTGCGGCGACGGTCGCAGACATCGGACCAGTCTCCTCTACCCAGCGGGTCCCGTGGTCAGCCTCATGACGATTCGTACCTTGCGGGTACCGATTTGTACCCGTAAGGTACGGCCCTCGTGACCGACCGGTCCCTCGTCGCCGCCCACCCCGAGGTGGGGCAGCAGCTCGCCGCCCGCGACTCGCAGCGCGCGCGCCTGGTCGAGGGCATGATCCAGGCGGTCGCCGAGAAGGGCTACGCCGCCGCGACGGTCGCCGACGTCGTCCGCGCCGCCCGCGTCTCGCGCGGCACGTTCTACGTGCAGTTCGCCTCCAAGGAGGACTGCTTCCTCGACGCCTACAACTACGGCATCGCGGTGATCGTCGAGCGCATCCGGGCCGCGATCCGCGCCGAGGACGGCGACTGGGTCGCGCGGCTGCGCACCGGCCTGCGCGCCTACCTGGAGACGCTCGCGGGCGAGCCGCGCTTCGCCCGCACCCACCTCTTCGAGGTGCACCTGGCCGGCCCGCGCGCCGGCGCCGAGCGCGACGCCGCGCTGCGCGCCTTCGCCGACCGCTACCGCTCGTCGTTCCGCGCCGCCCTGCGCGAGCGCCCCGAGCTGCGGATGCCGTCCGACGACGCCCTCTTCATCCTGTCGGCGGGCGTCGACCAGCTGGTCTGCGCCCGTGTGCGCGCCGGCGAGCTGGCGCACCTCCCCGACCTCACCGACGAGCTCACGCTCACGGCCGTCGCCTTCCTCGAAGGCGTGGCACAAGTGCCATTTCCCGCTTCGCGGGGGTTACCCGCGGCCATCACCCCGACCACCCCACCGGAAGGCTCCTGACATGGACCTGACCTTCTCCGACTCCGAGGCCGCGTTCCGCGACGAGCTGCGCGCCTGGTTCGCCACCAACGACCCCGGCACCGAGCCGTCGGGCGACGACGCCGCCTACGCGTGGCGCCGCGACTGGCAGCGCCGCCTGGCCGAGGCCGGCTGGGCCGGCGTCCACTGGCCGCGCGAGTACGGCGGCCGCGGCGCGACGATGACCGAGTCGGCCATCTTCTTCGAGGAGCTGGGCCGCGCCCGCGCCCCGCTGCCGGCCAACGTCCTCGGCCTGCTGCTCGCCGGCCCGACGATCATGACCTACGGCACCGACGAGCAGAAGGACCGCTACCTCTCGCCGATCCTCACCGCCGACGAGATCTGGTGCCAGGGCTTCAGCGAGCCCGACGCGGGCTCCGACCTCGCCGCGCTGAAGACCAAGGCCGTCAAGGACGGCGACGACTGGGTCATCACGGGCCAGAAGGTCTGGACCTCCGGCGCGCAGTACTCCAAGTGGTGCATGTTGGTCGCGCGCACCGACGCCGACGTGCCCAAGCACAAGGGGTTGACGTACTTCCTGATGGACATGGAGCAGGAGGGCGTGCAGGTGCGTCCGCTCGTGCAGATCACCGGCGAGCCGGAGTTCAACGAGCTGTTCATCGACGGCGCGCGCGTGCCCGACGAGAACGTCCTCGGCGGCGTCGGCAACGGCTGGCGCGTCGCGCTCACGACGCTCATGAACGAGCGCTCGGGCCTCGCGTTCTTCCTCCAGGTGCGGCTGCGCCAGCTGCTCGACGAGCTGGTCGAGGAGGCGGCCGAGCGCGGCCTGCTGGACGATCCGGTCGTCGCCGACCGCATCGGCCGCCTGCACATGAAGGCCGAGATCCTGCGCCTGACCGCCTACCGCGGCCTGACCACGATCGAGAAGTACGGCACGCCCGGCCCCGAGGGCTCGCTGACCAAGTGGATGTGGTCGGAGACCAACCAGGAGCTGGCGCAGTTCGCCGCCGACCTGCTCGGCGCCGACGCGCTGACCACCGGCAACCGCTGGGCCTACGAGCTGCTGCGCTCGCGCGGCAACACCATCGAGGGCGGCACGACCGAGATCCTCAAGAACATCGTCGCGGAGCGCGTGCTCGGCCTGCCGCGCCTGAAGGGAGCAACGGCATGAACTTCGACTTCACCGAGGACCAGCAGGAGATCAAGAAGACGGCGCGCGACCTGCTCGGCAGCCGCTCGTCGCTGGCCAAGGTCCGCGAGGCGGCCGAGGGCAAGGCCTATGACCCGGCGCTGTGGGGCGAGCTCGTGCAGCT
>DASYBY010000531.1:0-1839 GCA_036500525.1 Baekduia sp.
GCGGCCTCGGCCCAGAGGGCGAGGTCGGCGTCGTCGAGCTCGGTGAAGAGGTCGATCGGCCGCAGGTCGTCGAGGGTGACCACGCTCCCGACCTACGCCCCGGCCAGGTACTCGTGGATGAGCGAGACCGCCATCGATCCCTCGCCGACCGCGCTCGCCACCCGCTTGATGGAGCGCGCGCGGACGTCGCCGGCGACGAACACGCCGGGCACGCTGGTCTCCAGCACGAGCGGGTCGCGCTTCAGCGGCCAGCCCTCCTCGCGCACGTCGGGGCCGGCGAGGATGAACCCGCGCGGGTCGCGCGCGACGGTGCCGTCGAGCCAGTCGGTCCGCGGCGACGCGCCGATGAACACGAAGCACGCGTCGACCTCCTCGACCGACTCCGACCCGTCGGCGTCGCGGATCGTGATGCGGCGCAGGCGGCCGTCCTCGCCGTCGGCCGAGAGGGCCGAGGAGCCGAGGCGCACGTCGACGTTCGGCAGCGCCGCGATCTGGTCGACCAGGTAGTGCGACATCGACTTGCCGAGCGAGTCGGCCCGGACGAGCATCGTCACCTGGCGCGCGTAGCCGCTGAAGTAGACCGCGGACTGACCGGCGGAGTTCGCGCCGCCGATGATGACGACATGTTGGTCGCTGCAGGCGCGGGCCTCGGTCATCGCGGCGCCGTAGTAGACGCCGGCGCCGGTGAACTGCTCGAAGCCCGGCGCCTCCAGCTTGCGGTAGGAGACGCCCGAGGCGACGAGCACGGTGTTGGCGCTCAGCGTCCCTCCACCGGTGAGGTCGATGAAGCGGCCGGCGCCCTCGACGCGCAGCCGCGCCGCGTCCTGCACGGTCAGCAGCTCGGCACCGAGCCGGCGCGCCTGGTCGGTCGCGCGGCGCGCGAGGTCCGAGCCGCTGAGGCCCGCGGGGAAGCCGAGGTAGTTCTCGATGCGCGACGACTGGCCGGCCTGGCCGCCGGGCGCCTCGCGCTCGATCATCACCGTGCGCAGCCCCTCCGACGCGCCGTAGACCGCCGCCGCGAGGCCCGCGGGGCCGCCGCCGACGATCACCAGGTCGTAGTGCTCCTGCGTCGGCTGCACCGCGATGCCCAGCCGCTCGGCCAGCTCCAGCAGCGTCGGGCGCTCCAGGACCGAGCCGTCCTCCAGCAGCGCGACCGGCAGGTGCTCGGCGTCGGTGCCCAGGACGGTCAGCAGCTCGCGCGCCTCGCCGTCGCGCTCGACGTCGAGCCAGCGGCCCGGCACGCGGTTGCGCGCCAGGAAGTCGCGGAGCTCGTGCGTGGCCTTGGAGAAGCGGTGGCCGATGACGCGCACGCCGCCGGACTCCAGCGCGGCGCCGGACTCCCACGCCGTGAGCAGGTCCTCGAGCACCGGGTAGAGCTGCTCCTCCGGCGGATCCCAGGGCTTGAGGAGGTAGTAGTCGAGCGCGACCTCGTTGATCGCCGAGATCGCGGCCTCGGTGTCGGCGTAGGCGGTCAACAGCACGCGCTTGGCGTCCGGCGCGAGCTGGCGGGCCTGCTTGAGGTACTCGGTCCCCGAGAGGCCGGGCATGCGCTGATCGGCGACGAGGAGCGCGACGGGCTCGCCGCGGCGCCGCAGCTCGGTCAGGGTCTCCAGCGCCTCGGCGCCCGAGGAGGCCCGCAGGATGCGGAAGCGCTCGCCGAAGCCGGTGCGCAGGTCGCGGGCGATCGCCGCGAGGACCGCCGGCTCGTCGTCGACCGCCAGGATCGCGGGGCGGCGCTGGCGGGGCGCTACGGCGACTTCTGGCTCCGGTGCTGCGGTGTCCGACGTCATGAGGCGGACGCTACCGGACCACCTTCGCCGGCCGGGAGCGCGAGGGCCG
>DASYBY010000532.1:0-2338 GCA_036500525.1 Baekduia sp.
ACCCACACCGACGAGACCGAGATGCTCGGCACCGTCATCGGCCTGGCGATCGACTCGGGCCTCCCGCTCTCCTACCTGGCCCGCGGCCAGGCCGTCGAGGCGGGCCTGCGCCCGGCGTCGGCGGCCGAGCTGGCGGCCGACTTGGTGCCATGAGCCGCCTCATGCCCGCCGTCGGCGACGAGCTGCTGCTCGCCGTCCCGCACACCGAGCAGGTGCTCGTCCGCGTCGAGGCCGACGGCGAGGGCTACCTCGACCTCGCGCTCCTGGAGAAGCCGCTCACGCCGCGCCCCCAGCTGGAGCGCAGCGCGCTGATGATCGAGTTCATCAACGACGATGGCGTCGCCCGGATGCACGGCCGCATCGACGTGCCGAAGTTCGCCCGCGGACGCGGCACCGCCTACGGCCGCGAGGACATCCTGCGCTTCGCCCACCGCGGCAGCCCGCAGCTGATGCAGCGCCGCGACTACGTCCGCGCGGAGGTCGCACTGCCCCTCACGCTCCTGGTCGGTGGCGCCGATGATGCTCCTGTGACCGCACGTGCGCAGACCCTCGACGTGTCGGGCGGCGGCATGCTCGTCCGCGGCCTGCCCGGGCCGAAGCTCGGCGACGAGCACGGCTTCGAGCTCGCGCTCGACGACGGCGCGCCGATCCGCGCCCGCGGCCGCGTCGTGCGCCTGGTCGGCATCGACAGCGCCGGGGTGCAGTTCACCGACGTGCAGCACGCCGACCGGGAGCGGCTGGTGCACGCCGCGTTCGACATGTCCCGCGACCAGCACCGGCGGTTCGGCTAGCCATGGCGCGCGGCAAGAAGAACAAGGCCGGCGCTGCGTCCAGCGGCGACGGCGGGATCCGCCTCACCACCCACCCGCGCGCCCGGCGCCACATCCGCGCGGCCAAGGGCTGGTCCGGGCTGATCGCCTTTGCCCTCGTCGTCTACCTGTCGCGCGGCGCCGCCCTCCCGTGGGCCGACGCGCTGCTGCGCGGCCTGCTCGGCGGCATCGCCGGCTACCTCGCCGGCTGGCTGATCGCCGTGGCGGTGTGGCGGCAGATCGCGCTGGCCGAGCTGGAGGACCTGCGGGTCCGGCTGGTCGCCAAGCGCGAGGCGGCCGAGGCCGCCGCCCTGGAGGCCCGGGAGGCCTCCGCCGCCGAGGCGGCCGAGCTCCTCGCCCGCCGCGAGGCCGTCCGGTCCTAGGCGCTGACCCGTGTCGGATCGCATCCTCCCGATCGGTCCGCACCCGGCGGTGGCCAACGCCATCCCGGCGATCCGTCGCAGCGACGGCTCCACCGAGAAGCGCGATCGCGGCGCGCCGCCGCGCAAGCGCCCGCCGCCACCCGCGCCGCCGCCTGAGGAGCCCACCGACGACGACGGACGTCCCCACATCGACGTCCGCGTCTGAGACAGGCGTCCAGCCTCCGCTGGACAGGGCTCAAGGGCCCACCCCCTCCCGCCGATCACCGGCGTAGAAGCAAGGAGCGACATGGAGTCGCTCCGGGACCAAACACCCATCGTCATCAAGGAGATCGACGCATGTCCCTTCGCATCACGCAGAACGTTGAGGCCCTCAACGCCTACAACAACCTGAGCAAGACGTCTTCGATGATCTCGAAGTCCATGGCCCGCCTGTCGTCGGGCTACCGGATCAACAGCGCTTCCGACGACGCCGCCGGCCTCGGCATCTCCGAGTCCATGCGGTCGCAGATCCGCGGTCTCGCCCAGGCGCAGAAGAACATCCAGGACGGCTCGTCCATGGTGCAGACGGCGGAAGGCAACCTCGACGAGGTGCACTCCATGCTGCAGCGTGTCCGCGAGCTGGCCGTGCAGTACAAGAACGGCTCGAACAGCGATGACGCCCGTACGGCGATCCAGGACGAGGTCAACCAGCTCTCGTCCGAGATCAGCCGCATCGGCTCCTCGGCGTCGTTCAACGGCATCTCCCTGCTGTCGAGCGCCAGCACGGTGTCGTTCCAGGTCGGCGCCGACGACGGTCAGCAGATCAGCGTCAACTTCATCGACCTGGCCACCACGGTGGGCACCTCGTACTCGTCGCTGTCGCAGACCGGCTCGACGGACATCTCGGAGATCGACAACGCGATCACCGCCGTCTCGACGGCGCGGTCCCAGTTCGGTGCGGTCCAGAACCGTCTGGACCACTCGCTGTCGGTCGCCGGCACGTACCAGGAGAACCTCACGTCGGCCGAGTCGCGGATCCGCGACGTCGACATGGCGGACGAGATGGTCTCCCTGACCAAGAACCAGATCCTGTCGCAGGCAGGCATGTCCATGCTGTCGCAGGCCAATCAGGCGCCTCAGAGCGTCCTGAAGCTCATCGGCTAAGGA
>DASYBY010000533.1:0-4351 GCA_036500525.1 Baekduia sp.
GGCCCGCGCATCGCCGCCGACTCCGCGGAGACCGGCGACTGGCTGCACGTCGACGTCTACCTGAGCAAGTACCCCAACTACCGCGCGCTGCTGTTCGGCGGCTCCCGCCACGACGCGGGCGTCATGGAGTGGGCCCGCGAGCGCGGCTCGTCGATCGTCGCCGTCGGCCGTCCGATCGACGGCGCGGTGCTCCACATCCCGTTCGCCGGCGCCGACGATCCGCTGACCTGCGCGCTGGTCGAGGTCTCGGTCGCCGAGCTGGCCGCCGCGACCTGGTGGCGCCGCCGCACCGACGCCGGCCAGATGCCCTGAGCGCGGGAGTACCCTCCGTCGATGAGCCCCGAGCCGCGCATCGACGACCTCCGCGCCGAGGCCCGCCACGCCCGCGAGCGCCGCGACCTCTACCAGGCCAAGATGTACGGGTCGCGCCCCACGACCCCCGCCCGCCTGCGCGAGTTGGAGCGCGAGCTCGCCGGCGCCGAAGACCGCCTCCATCTCGCCCAGCGCAAGGCGGCAGCTGCCGCGGCCGACGGCGACACCGCCTAGCGCCCCGCCGCCGCCGCCACCGCCGCCGCCACCGCCACCGCCGGTGGCTACTTGACCGTGAACGTCCCCTTCATCCCCGCCTGGGCGTGCCCGGGCACCGTGCACAGATAGGGGAAGCGGCCCTTCTTGTGGAACGTGACGGTCACCTTCGCCGACTTGTGCGGGCCGATCAGCGCCGTCTTCTTACCGCCGATGCTGAAGTCGTGCTTCATCGTCCCGGCGTTCTTGAAGGTGAAGACGACGGTCCCCGGCTTCGCGATCGACGTCTTGGACAGCCGGAACGAGAACTCCTTGCCCGAGACCGAGATGTTGGTGGTCGCGGCCGCGTGCGCGGTGGGTGCCGTCCGCGCCGACGCGAGCCCCGCGGGCGTGAGCACCGCGATGCCGGCGGCCACGACGATGAGCTTCTTCATGATGGCGTACTCCTTTGGGTGGGGTCCGAGTCGCCGCTGTCGAACCTGTGCTGCCACCCGGCACCGCCGGCCAAACGATCGGGGCGGCGGGATTTGAACCCGCGACCCCCTGCTCCCAAAGCAGGTGCGCTACCAAGCTGCGCCACGCCCCGATCAGGCGAGTCTAGTGCGCTCCCCGCCTTGCCCGGGTGGGGTCGGCGATGCCGCCTGGCCCGGCCGCCCGGCCCCCAGGCCCGTCAGTCGCCTGACGGTCAGTCGAACAGACGTCCACAACTCGGAGCCCCGGCCCATGCCCCGCCCCGCCTGGCCCGACCACTGAGGCAAGAGGCCGCGGCCGTTTCCCCGCTTCACCACCGCCGCTCCCTCCGCCTTGTCCTCCGAGTTGATCGTGAGCTGCTTCATGCGCCCGCTTCGTCTCCTGCTGCCCGCCTTCGCGACCGCCGCGACCGCCGCAGCCCTCGCCCTGCCCGCCGTCGCCGGCGCCGCCTCCGCCTGCCCCGGCGCGAGCGACCGGCCGTCGGCCGCCAACGCCGCCCAGGTCCGCACGGCGACGCTCTGCCTGCTCAACCGCCAGCGCACCGGCCACGGCCTCACCCGCCTGCACGAGCACCCCTCGCTCGAGCACGCCGCGACCACCTACGCCGACCTCATGGTCAGCGAGACCTTCTTCGACCACGTCTCCCCCGCCGGCTCGACGATGGCCCAGCGCATCAAGCGCACCGACTACCTGCACAACGTCCGCGGCTGGTCGCTGGGCGAGAACCTGGCCTGGGGCTCGGGCACGGCCTCGACCCCGGCGCAGATCGTCAACGCCTGGATGCACTCGCCCGACCACCGCCGCAACATCCTCGACGGCACGTTCCGCGAGATCGGCATCGGCGTCGCCACCGGCGCCCCGACCGGCAGCGCCGGCGCGACGTACGTCAACGAGTTCGGCCGCCGCTCCTAGGACCGGCGCGCGCGGGCGGTAGTGTCGCGGCCCATGGCCGACGTCCAAGCCTTCCGCGCCCTCCACTACGACCTCGGGACGGTCGGCTCCCTGGAGTCGGTCATCGCGCCGCCGTATGACGTGATCGACCCGGCGCAGCGCGCGGCGCTCGCCGCCCGCTCGCCGCACAACGTCGTCAACGTCGATCTCCCGCAGGCCCCGCTCGGCGGCGACGCCTACGAGGAGGCCGCGCGCCTCTTCGCGCTGTGGCGCAGCCAGGGCGCCGTCGTCCGCGACGACACGCCCGCGCTCTGGGCGCTGCAGCAGGACTACGTCGGCCCCGACGGCCGCTCGCTCACCCGCCGCGGGATCTTCGCGCGCGTGCGCGTCGAGGAGTACGGCGCCGGGCGGATCCGCCCGCACGAGCGCACGCACCCCGGTCCCAAGGAGGACCGGCTGCGCCTGACGCGCGCGACCAAGGCCAACCTCTCGCCGATCTTCAGCCTCTACGACGACCCGGCCGGCGCCGCCTGGGGCGCGCTGGAGCCGCACATCACCGGCGCCCCGTGGGGCGAGGCGACCGACGGCGACGGCACCGTCAACCAGCTCTGGCGCATCGACGACGGCGCCGCGCTCGCCCGCGTGAAGATGGCGATGGGCGAGACCGAGCTGCTGATCGCCGACGGCCACCACCGCTACGAGACCGCGCGCGTCTACGCCGAGGAGATCGGCGGCGAGGGCGATCACCGCTACGTCCTCATGTGCCTGGTCGCGCTGCAGGACCCGGGCCTGACGATCTTCCCGACGCACCGGCTGCTGAACCAGGTCAAGGACCCGGCGGTCCAGCAGCAGCTGGGCAAGTACCTGCGCGAGACGTTCGACGTCACCGAGATCGCACAGTCCGAGCTGCGCCCCCCGGACGGCGACGGACCTCTCACGATGGGCTACATCGACAGCTTCCACAAGCAGGCCTACCGCCTCGTCCTCAAGGACCAGGCGATCGCCGACGCCGCGCTGGCCGACTACCCCGAGCCCTACCGCCACCTCGACACCGCGGTGCTCGAGGCCCTGATCCTGCAGGGCGTCCTCGGCATGACCGAGGACGACGTCTCGCACCTCAACGGGCTCGGCTACTCGCGCACCGACGACGAGGCGCTGCAGGCCGTGCTCTCGGCGGAGTACGACTGCGCCTTCTTTTTGCGCGGCAGCCCGGTCCGCCAGGTCCAGGAGATCGCGGCGGCCGGCGTCAACATGCCCCCGAAGTCGACCTTCTTCTACCCGAAGGTGCCGACCGGCCTGCTGTTCAACCCGCTCGGTTGACCGGTTTGCCATCATCGGGCGCGCAGCGCCAACCACCACACCTCTTCGCATAAAAGGCATCCGCATGAAGGCGACCGCCAACCGGTCCGGGACGTTGCGTCAGTCGATCCGGATCCGTGACCACAACCTCACCATCGACGAGCCCACCGACAAGGGCGGCGCGGACACCGGTCCGAGTCCTCAGGAGCTCCTGGCGGCCAGCCTCGCGGCCTGTACCGCGATCACGATGGAGATGTACGCCAACCGCAAGGGCTGGGACGTCGGCGACGTCGAGGTCGCCTGCGACTACACGCCCGCCGAGCGCGGCTGTCCCACGCGCTTCAACCTCGTGATGCGGTTCCCGGACACGCTGAACGACGAGCAGGTCGAGCGTCTGCGCGTCATCGCGGCCAAGTGCCCCGTGCATCGGACCCTCGAGGGCGAAGTGATGTTCGAAGAGCGTGTCGAGCGCGTCACGCTCGTCCGCTGACCTGCGCGGCCGGCTGGAGGGGGTCCTGCTGGACCCCGTCGAGGCCGCCGCGCTCGAAGTCCACGGCGGCACCGACGCCGCCGTGCTCGTCCCGCTGTTCCTGAACGCCGACGGCGAGCCGTCGGTCGTGCTGACCCGCCGCCGCGCCGACCTGCGCCGCCACGCCGGCGAGATCTCGTTCCCGGGCGGACGCCAGGATCCCGAGGACGCCGACCTGTGCACCACCGCGCTGCGCGAGGCCCAGGAGGAGATCGGCCTGGAGCCCGATGGCGTCGACCTCGTCGGCGCCCTACAGCCCACGCCGACGATCGCCACCGGCTACGCCGTCTACCCGTTCGTCGGGCTGATCGAGCCCGGCCAGACGTGGCGGCCCGCCGAGGCGGAGGTCGCCGAGGTGCTGGAGCTGACGCTGCGCGAGCTGCAGGACGGCTACGCGCGCCGCCCGATGCTCCGCCGCGGGATCCCGTTCCGGACCGACACCTACGTGGTGGGAGAGAACCTCGTCTGGGGCGCGACGGCGCGCATGCTCGCCGACCTGTTCGAGCGGCTGGACCGCGCGGGCTGAGCCCGCGCCCGCCGTGCCGCCCGCGCCGCCGCAGGTCCTCGTCGTCGGCTCGATCAACGTCGACCTGACGATGCGTGTGGACGCGCTGCCGCGCCCGGGCGAGACCGTGC
>DASYBY010000534.1:0-4235 GCA_036500525.1 Baekduia sp.
CGGGGCGCGGTCATGCGCGAGTGCCTGGCCTCGCTGACCGAGCTGGCGACCGAGGCGCTGCGCGCCGCCGAGGCCGAGCGCCGCCTGGCCGAGACGATGGACGCCAGCGTCGGCGCGCTGGCCGCGCTGCTGGACCTGCGCGACGGCTACACCGGGCAGCACAGCAGCTCGGTCGTCGAGCTTTGCGGCCACGTCGCCCGCCGCATGGGCGTGGTCGGCGAGGAGCTGGAGCACCTGCGCGTCGCCGCGCACCTGCACGACCTCGGCAAGATCGGCGTGCCCGACGAGATCCTGCACAAGCCCGGTCCGTTGGACGCGACCGAGTGGTGCATCATGCGCGAGCACCCCGTCTGGGGCGCCCGGGCGCTGGAGGCGATCCCGGGCTTCCGGCCCGCCGCCCGCGCGGTCCGCGGCCACCACGAGCGCTGGGACGGCGGCGGCTATCCGGACGGCCTGGCCGGCGAGGACATCCCGGTCGCCGCGCGCGTCATCGCGGTCTGCGACGCCTACGAGGCGATGACCTCGACGCGCCCGTACCGGCCGGCTTTGCCGGCGGCGGAGGCGCGCGAGCGGCTCGTGGCGAACACGGGCACGCAGTTCGACCCGGCGGCGGTGTGGGGGCTGCTGGACGCGCTGGCGCTGTGAGCCGGCGCTGCCCGCCAGGCGCCACGGGGCGCCCGGCGGGAGCACGCACGACGCCTAGTTGAAGGCGTACTTCTCGTACTTGTCCACGTTCTGCTGCGTCACGACCGCGGCGGGCACCACGATCTGCCGCGGCACCTCCGGCGGGACCAGCTCGGGCATGCCCTGGCCCAGCGCGATCAACCGCGCCATGTTGACCGCCGACGCGGCCATGTTGGGGTTGTAGAGGAAGGTCGCGCGGTACAAGCCGCCGGCCTTGATCTGCTTCATCGCGTCCGAGGACCCGCCGACGCCGGTCAGGAACATCTCCTTGTCGCGCCCCGAGTTGCGGATCGCCTGGACGACGCCCTGGGCCATGTCGTCGTCGTGCGTGTACACGGCGTCGATCTGCTTGTTGGCGTTGAGGATGTTCTCCATCACCTTCAGCCCCGTGTCCGGGTTGAAGTCGCCCGGCTGCTTGGCCACCATCTTGATCCCGTCGCCCGGGCACTTCTTCTTCATCTCGTCGGAGAAGCCCTTGCTGCGGTCCGTGGTGACCGAGATCCCGGCCAGGCCCTGGATCTCGACGACGTTGCCGTTGCACTTCAGCTGGTCGCCGATGTAGTCGGCCGCCAGCGTGCCGATCTGGTAGTTGTCGCCCAGGATCGTCGCGGTCGCGGCGTCCTGCTTGCTGAACAGGCGGTCGATGTTGATGACCGGGATCCCGGCCCGCTCGGCCTTCTGCGCCACCGGCGTCAGGGCCTCGCCGTCCTGCGGCAGGACCACGAGCGCGTCGGGCTTCTGCGCGATCGCCTGCTCGATCTGCTGCGCCTGCGAGTCGGCGTCCGCCGCCTGCAGCAGCTCGAACTTCACGTCCTTGTGCTGCGCGGCCGCCGCCTTGGCGTTCTTGGAGATCGCCCCCAGCCAACCGTGATCGGTCGGCGGGACGCTCGCGATGATGCGGACCGTCTTGCCCGTGCCGCTCTCGGCGGCGGCGGTCTGCGGCGCGGCCGTGACGGTGACCGTCTTGGTGTCGCCGCTGCTGCCGCAGGCGGCGACCCCGAGCGCGACCAGCGCCGTGGCCGCCATGGTGATGGGACGTCGCTTCAGCGACATGCCGTTCTCCTCCTCCTCGTGGTGGTGAACATCTCAGTACCGGGCCTCGGGCCGCTGGAGCAGGACCGCGCCCAGCACGATCCCGCCCTTGGTGACCTGTTGGACCTCGGTGGAAAGGTTGAGCTGCGTCATCAGGCTGAAGATGAGGGCGAACGTCAGGACCCCGAGGATGGTCCCGACGATCGTCGCCCGGCCGCCGGCCAGGCTGGTGCCGCCGATGACGACCGCGCCGATCGCGTCCAACTCATACAAGTTGCCGCTGACCGGCGACGCGCTGCCCAGGCGGGCGCAGAGCAGGACGGTCGCGACCCCGGCCAGCAGGCCCGAGAGGACGTAGACGCTGAAGATGATCCGGCGCACCGGCACGCCCGCGATGCGCGCGGCCTCGCGGTTGCCGCCGACCGCGACGACGTAGCGGCCGTACCGCGTGCGGTTGAGCAGCACCCAGCCGCCGGCGGCGATCGCCGCGAACACGAACACCGAGATCGGGATGCCGGCCACGCGGCCCGTGCCGAACCACAGCAGCGAGAACGCGCCCGGCTCGCCGAACGAGCCGCCGTTGAGGTCGAGCAGCCCGACCGGGAGCTTGTCGTTGAGCAGGAGCGCCAGCCCGCGGGCGATCGAGAACATGGCCAACGTGGCGATGAACGGGACGACGCGGCCGTAGGCGACCGCCGTGGCGTTCGCGCTGCCCAGGAGCGTCGCGAAGGCGATCGCGCCGACGATGAACACCAGGCTGTTGGGGCTGGAGTCGACGAGGATGCCACCGAAGACGCCGGCCGCCGCGACCATCGAGCCGACCGAGAGGTCGATGCCCGCCGTGGCGATCACGAACGTCATGCCGATCGCCAGCACCCCGACGACGCTGGCCTGGGTCAGCATGTTGCGGACGTTGTCCCAGGTGGGGAACGTGTCGGGCTTGAGGATCGCGCCGGCGACGAAGAGCGCGACGACCACGCCGGCCAGCGCATACTCCTGCAGCTCCAGGCCGCGGGCGCGGCGCAGCAGGGCGGTGCCGGCGCTCGGCGTCGTGGGGCTCTCGGTGGGCTGGGTGGGCTGGGTGGGCTGGGTGGTCATGCAACCTCCTCGGCGAGATCGGGTGCGTCGGTGGGCGCCACGGCGTGGCGCAGCAGCTCGCGCTCGGTGGCGATCGCGCCGTCGACCTCGGCGACGATCTCGCCCTCGCGCATCACCAGCACGCGGCTGCAGATGCCGACGAGCTCCTCCAGCTCGGAGGAGACGACGAGCACGCCGAGGCCGCCCTTGGCGAGGTCGCAGATCAACCGGTACAACTCGGCCTTGGTGGCGACGTCGACGCCGCGCGTGGGCTCGTCGAGCAGCAGCACGCGGCACTCACGCAGCAGCCAGCGGGCGAGCACGACCTTCTGCTGGTTGCCGCCCGAAAGCTGGCGGGCGACGCGGTCGACGTCGTCGGGCACGGTGTTGAGCGCCTGCAGCTGGCGGCGGACCGCGGCGCGCTCGGCCTTGACGTCGAGCAGCCCGCCGCCGAAGCGGCCGAGGTCGGCCAGGCTGACGTTCTTGGCCAAGCTCCAGTCCAGGACCAACCCCTGGGACTTGCGGTCCTCGGGCGCGAGGCCCAGGCCGGCCTCGATCGCGGCGCGCGGGCGGCCGGGCGCCAGGCGCTCGCCGTCCATCAAGACCTCGCCCTCCTGGGGCACGTCGAGGCCGTAGATCAACCGCAACAACTCGGTCCGGCCCGAGCCGACCAGGCCGCCGAGGCCGAGGACCTCGCCCGCGTGGACCTGGAGCGAGACGGTGCGGACCGCGGGGAGGCGGCGCACGGCGCGCACGTCGAGGAGCACGTCGCCGGTCGCGACCGGGCGCTCCGGGTAGAGCTGCTCGACGCGGCGGCCGACCATCAAGGCCACCAACTCGTCGGTCGGCGTGGTGGCCGGGATGCCGGTGGCGGTGGTGCGGCCGTCGGCCAGCACGGTGACGCGGTCGCCGATGCGGCGGATCTCGTCGAGGCGGTGGGAGATGTAGACGACGCCGACGCCCTCGGCGGTGAGCCGCCGGACGACCGCGAAGAGCGTCTCGATCTCGCCCTCGTCGAGAATCGCCGACGGCTCGTCCATGATCAGCAGGCGCACGTCGCCCGACAGCGCGCGGGCGATCGAGACGATCTGCTGGGCGGCGGGGCGCAGCGCGCGGACCTTCGTGCGCGGGGCGATCGCCTCGTGGCCGAGGCGGGCCAGGAGCGCGACCGAGTCCTTGTTCATGCGGTCGCGATCCAGCAGCGGGCCGCGGCGCGGCTCGTGGCCGAGGAAGATCGACCCGGCGACCGTGAGGTCCTCGACCAGATCGAGCTCCTGGTAGATGGTGGCGACGCCGCGCTTCAGCGAGCCGGCGGGGTCGCCGGGCGGCAGGGGCGCGCCGGCGAAGCGGATCTCGCCGGCGGTCGGCGCCACCGCGCCGCTGACGCACTTGATCAGCGTGGACTTGCCCGCGCCGTTGGGGCCGAGCAGGCAGTGGACCTC
>DASYBY010000535.1:0-23419 GCA_036500525.1 Baekduia sp.
TCGGCGGTGCGCCGCATGATCCCGCTCGGGTCGTACGCGCCGTAGTAGACGAGCCGCACCGACGACGTGTCGGTGGCCGCGAAGCGCGGGTGGCCGAGCATGTCGTGGAACATGGTCGGGACGCCGAGCAGCACGGTGGCCCGGTGGTCCTCGATGGCGTGCAGGACGGCGTCGGCGTCGAACTCGCGCAGCAGCACCGTGCGGGCGCCGATCAGCAGGTACAGCTTGAGGTGGTCCCAGTTGGCCACGTGGAACGACGGGAAGTAGTCGATGAACGTGTCGGTCGGCCGCAGGCGCAGCGCCAGCGCCATCGCGAACGCGTCGGTCACCGTGCGGCCGTGGGAGAGCAGCGCGCCCTTGGGCCGGCCGGTGGTGCCCGAGGTGTAGAGGATCATGTGCGGGTCCTCGGGCGCGATCGCGATGTCGAGCGCGCCGACGTCGGTCCCACGGCCCTCGGCGATGAACGCGCTCCACGCCGTGTCGTCGCCCTCGTCGGACGGCAGGTGCACGACCGGCAGCGCCGCGCCGCGCGCGTCGATCGACGGCTGCACCGACGCGATCATCCCGGGCTCCACGAACAGGATCGCCGGATCGGAGTCGTCGATGGTGTAGGCGATCTCGGGCGCCCGCTGCCAGAAGCTCAGCGGCACGAGCATCGCGCCGAGGCGGGCGGTGGCGAAGTACAGCTGCACGTAGGCCAGCGAGTTGCGGCCCAGCGCGGCGACGCGGTCGCCCTTGCCGATGCCGCACGCGGCCAGGGCCGCGACGGCCTCGTCGATCACCGTGTCGAGCTCGCCGTAGGTGAAGGTCTGCTCGCCGATGACCAGCGCCTCGCTGAGCGGCTCGCGCCGCGCGCTGAGGCGCACGACGTCGCCGACCAGCATGGTGTTCATCTCCATCAGACCGCTCCCTGCGCGGCGGCGGCCACCGGGGCATCGAGGCCCGCGGCCTCGCGCGCCATCTGCACGGCGCTGTCCATCGGGTAGTGCTTGCGGGTGATGATCCGTTGGGCGTAGAGCCCGCCGCCGGACTGGATGTTGGTGACGTAGTGCCAGCCGCCGAAGGCGTCGGCGACCATGTCGCGGATCGCGTGCATGATGCGGGTGCGGTCCTCGCCGGAGACCGCCGGATCGCCCGTCATGTACTTCTGCGCGAAGGCGCCGACGTCGGGCAGCTCCAGGTCGCCGATGGTCGGCGCCGTGAGCACCGCGCCGCCGGCGATGTCGATGAGGTGGCGCGCCATCGTGGTGAACTCGGCGGCGCCGTGGTACTTGGCCGCGTTGGTGTACAGCTCGTCGGGGTAGACGTAGCCGTCGGCGGTGGTGTGCGCGTGCAGGATCGCGGCCTCCAGGCCGCTGCGGACCAGCGTCGCGTAGATGACCATCTCGCTGATCTTCTCCTTGACGTGCGCGACCTTGGTCAGGCCGTTGGCGTCCGCGACCAGCTGCGCGAGGCCGACGAGGATGTCGGCGTCGTGGGCCATCTCGCCGACGCCGCCGAGCCGCTCCCAGAGGCCGAGCGAGTGCGCGAAGACCGTCGACAGCTCGGTCTGCCCGTCGAGGAAGACCCGCTCGGTCGGGACGAAGACGTCGTCGAAGATGACCATGCAGTCGGGCATCTGCCGCTTGCGGCTCATCGGGAAGTGGCGGTCGTCGTCGCCGAGCGGCGCGTAGGTGGTGTTGATGGTCGAGACGCCGGGCGCGTCAGCCGGCACCGCGCACGCGACCGCGTAGTCCTCCTCTCCCGGGCGCATGTGCTTGGTGGGCATCACGAACAGCTCGTGCGCGAGCGACGCGCCGGTGATGTGCAGCTTGGCGCCGCGGATGACGATGCCGTCGGGGCGGCGCTCGACGACTCGGACGTACGCGTCGGCGTCCTCCTGCTTGGACGGCGACAGGCCGCGGTGACCCTTGGCGTCGGTGATGCACTCGGTCACCCGCAGGTCCTCGCGGCTGACGAGGTCGAGGTGGCGGTAGATGCGCTCGGCCAGCTCGGGGTGCTGCTCGGTCATCGTCGGGACGACGGTCAGCAGCGTCATCACCGAGGTGAAGGTCGTGTGGGCGAGCATGTCGACGCCGCGCAGGCGCTCCACCAGCACGCGCAGCTCGTCGCCCGAGCGCGGCGGCGTCAGCAGCGGGTTGCGGCTGTCGGCGCCCGGCTGGTAGAAGCGGTCATAGCCGTCGGCCACGGTGGCGACGGCGACGCGGGTGGTCGGATCGGACTCGAGGTCCTCGATCCGCCGTCCGTCGATGTACGTCCGCCGGTTGTCCCTCAGCGACGTCCGGTACTGATCTCCGGTGATCATTCCTGATTGGCTCCTCTCCACGAGTGCTGCGTGACCCCTGGTTCGATCATGTCCCTGGGCCTCGTTTTTCCCGAGGGCGCCCGCGGCCGGATTTGTCGCTTTCTCCAGCTTTCGGAATCGGGCCCCTCGGTGGCGCGGACCGCCGCGGGCACACTCGGCCCATGGGTCCAGACGCACGTCGGTCGAGCACGGAGTGAGCGCGGAGGAAGGGCATCGCACCTCCGTCGAGCAGGTCCAGGCCGCGCACGATCGCCTCGGCGACGCCGCGCGGCCCGAGACCGTGCGGCGCCAGCACGCGGCGGGCAAGCTGACCGCGCGGGAGCGCATCGACCTGCTGCTGGATCCGGGGACGGGCGTCGAGGTCGGCGCGCTCGTGACCCCCGAGGACGACGAGCTCGACGCGCCGGGCGACGGCCTGGTCGCCACGATGGGCGAGGTCGACGGCCGGCCGGTCTCGGCCTTCGCCACCGACTTCACGGTGATCGGCGGCAGCCTCGGCGAGGCCGGGATGCGCAAGATCATCGGGATGGTCGACCTGTCGCTGCGCCGCGGCATCCCGCTGGTGATGCTGGTCGACGGCGGCGGCCACCGCGTCCAGGAGATCGACGCGCGGCCCTACGCCTTCGGCGGCGACACCGGCCCGTTCTGGCGCCAGGCGCTGCTGTCGGGCTGGACGCCGCAGGTCGCCGCGGTCATGGGCCCGGCGTTCGCGGGCGCCGCGCTGTTCACCTCGTTCGCCGACTTCGTGCCGATGGTCAAGGGCACCGGCTCGCTCGGCGTCGCCGGGCGCCAGCTGGTCAAGGCGGCCACCGGCGAGGACGTCACGACCGAGGAGCTGGGCGGCTCGGGCATCCAGAACCGCAACGGCAACGCCGACCTGGAGTGCCTCGACGACGAGACGTGCATCACGCTCGTGCGCCAGTTCCTGGGGTACCTGCCGACCAACGCCTCAGGCGAGGCGCCGGTCGTGAAGTCCGACGATCCGCCCACGCGGCGCAGCCCGGAGCTGCGCGACGTCGTGCCCGTGCAGCGCCGCCGCGCCTACGACGTCAAGAAGGTCATCCGCCACGTCCTCGACGACGGGCACCTGCTGGAGATCCAGCCCGGCTACGCGCGCAACATCGTCACCGCGCTGGGGCGGCTGGACGGCCAGTCGGTCGGGGTCATCGCCAACCAGCCGCGCTTCCTCGGGGGCGCCATCGACTCGGCGGCCTCCGACAAGGCCGCGCGCTTCATGGAGCTGTGCAACGCCTTCGGCCTCCCGATCGTCTCGTTCGTCGACGTGCCGGGCGTGCTGATCGGGACCGGCGCCGAGCGCCAACGGCTGGTCCGCCATGCCGCCAAGCCGCTGATGGTCCTGGCCCACGCGACCGTCCCGATCGTGACCGTCGTGCTGCGCAAGGCCTACGGCGCGGGCTACCTCGCCATGGGCGGCGGGCGCTCCGGCGTCGACGGCGCGCTGCTGTGGCCGACCGCGGAGATGAGCCCGATGGGCATCGAGGGCGCCGTCGACGTGATCTTCCGCCGCCAGATCGAGGCCGCCGACGATCCCCAGGCCCACCGCGACGAGATGATCGAGCGGTTCTACGACAAGTCGACGCCGCTCCGCGCGGCGTCGGGCTTCGGCATCGACGACGTGATCGATCCGGCGCAGACGCGCGAGAAGGTCATCGGGATGCTGCGTGTCAACCGGGGGCGGCGGCTCAAGCTCGTGCCGCCCAAGCAGCACTGGATCACCCCGACATGATGTGCTGGAGGTTGCCCGGCGCGAAGAACTCGGGCGCCGGCAGCGTGTTGGCCTGCACGCTCACGAACGCGTCCATCGCCCACTGGTGGCCGGCCATCGCGCCGAGGAGCCGCTGCAGGTCGGGCGGCGGCGGCCGCAGCCGGGCGAAGTCGTCGGTGAACGCGTAGACCGGGCGCGCCTCGCGGTCGCGCGCGCCCTGGTACTCGGTGAGCGCCTCGTCGTAGGAGCGCCGCCCGGAGAAGGCACCGTCCAGCGCGGTCGCGAGCAGCTCGGCGTCGCGGAAGGCGTCGTTGATCCCCATCGCCGTGATCGGGTTCTTGTGGTACCCGGCGTCGCCGACCAGCGCCCAGCCGGGGCCGAACGGCCGGCGGAAGTATCCGGGCAGCTCGGCCGAGCCGACGAACTTCGACTCGCGCGTCGCCGCGTGCACGCGCTCGGCGAACGCGGGCGCCAGCGCGATGGCGTCGAAGAAGTGGGCCTCGACGTCTGAGCGGTTGGCGTGGAACTCCTCGATCGGCCAGCCGAAGGGCAGGACGGTCAGCCCGTCGTGCGTCGGCGCGGTCGCCCAGCCGCGGCGCTCCGGCGCGCGGATGGCCGTGTCGAAGCCCGCCGCCGGCAGGCCGCTCCAGTAGGCGTAGTACATGGCCATGCGCGACGGCCGCTCGTCGTACTGCGGCGCCGCGACGGCGTTGGCCACCAGCGAGTGGCGGCCGTCGGCGCCGATGACCATGCGGGCGCGCTCGGTGACGCCGAGCCCTCCTCCGCGCGCGTGGCCGTGGATGCCGGTGACCCGGCCCTCGGCGGTCGTGAGCTCGTCAACCGTGAAGCCCTCGCGCAGCTCCGCGCCGGCCTGGACCGCGGCGTCGACCAGCAGCTGGTCGAGCACGGTGCGCCGCGGGCAGTAGGCGTGCGCGATCCCCTCGACCGGCTGCGGCGAGCCGGCGATCGTGAACGGCCCGAAGTCGAAGGAGTAGGTCGGCACCGGCGGGCAGCCGGTCGCCTCCAGTCCCTCCAGCAGCCCCCATCGCGCCAGCGCGGCCACCCCCGGCGGGTGCACCAGGTGCGTGGACATGGTGTCGCTCGGGAAGGTCGCCTTGTCGACCAGGAGGACCCGGTGGCCCCGTTGCGCCAGCAGCATCGCCGTCGGAGCGCCCGCGCACCGTGCGCCGACCACGACCGCGTCATAGCTCTGCGTGCTCATCGCTCGCCCCTCGCGTTGGTGGCGACCGAAACGGTCTCACGCCCGCGCGCGCGTGGCAAGGGCCCACGATCCTCGTCCACGGCGATGGTGGCGATCGCTCCCGGGCCGTACGCTCCCGCGCCCATGCCCTCGCTCTCCCAGCGTCTCGGACGCATCCTGCCCACCTCGGCGCTGTTGCTGGTGGCGTCGGCCGCCCCGGCCCTCGCCACCACCGACACGGTCGTGTCGGGCAACCAGATCGTGCAGGGCAACCAGTGCGTCGGCGTGCTCTGCGCCGACGGCGAGTCGCTGCCCCTGGCGATGGAGGCCAAGACGGGCGACACCCCCGCCCTGCGGCTGCTGCAGACCGGCGACAGTGGGTACACACCCCAGACCTGGGACATCGCGGGCAACGAGGCCAACTTCTTCGTCCGCGACCTCACCAACGGCAGCAAGCTGCCCTTCCGCATCCGTCCCGGCGCGCCGACCAGCAGCGTCGACATCGGCGCCGACGGCGCGGTCTCGACCGTGTCGCTCACCGTCCAGAGCAACTTCGACAACAACCCGCAGCTGGGCGCCGTCGACGGCGCCGCGGTCCTGGACGCGCTGCGCGCACTGCCGATCACGCGGTACTCCGTGGCGTCCGACCCCGGTGCGGCGCCGCACGTGGCACCGAGCAGCGCGGCGTTCCACACGGCCTTCGGCATCGGCGGCCTGAACACGACGCTGGCGCCGCAGGACGTCGCGGGCGTCGCGCTGGCCGCGGTGCAGGCGCTGGACGCGCGCGTCAGCACGCTGAGCTTGCCCGCGGCGGGGCCGAAGGGCGACGCGGGCGCGGCGGGCGCCGACGGCGCGGCGGGCACCAAGGGCGACACCGGTGCCGCCGGCGCACCCGGCGCGCCCGCCTCCGCGGTCGCGCTCACAGCGGCGACCAAGCGGATCGCCACGCTGGAGCGCTCCAACGCCAAGCTCGCGCGCACGCTGGCCGCGCTGCAGAAGCAGGTCCGCAAGCTCGCCCCGCCCGCGAAGCACCGCGCCACCGCGCGCGCCCACGCCTCCGGGCGCTGAGCGCGGAGGCGGCGCTGGAACAGCCGACAGCCCGCGCGGCGCGCCCCGTTGCGCGCCGCGCCCGCGGTGGCCAGCATCGCCGCCATGAGCATGCTCGAAGGGAAGGTGGCCATCGTGACCGGCTCGGGGCGCGGCATCGGCCTCGCCGCGGCGGAGTTGCTGGCCGAGCACGGCGCCCACGTCGTGATCAACGACCTCGACGCGGACCTCGCGCGGGCGTCCGCGGGCTCGCTGCCCGGGGACCACACGTCGCACGCCGGCGACCTCACGCTCGACGGCGTCCCCGAGGCGCTCGTCCAGACGGCGATCGACACGTGGGGCCGGCTCGACATCGTCGTCAACAACGCCGGCTACACGCTCGACGCGCCGGTCCACAAGATGACCGACGACGCGTTTCGCAAGATGATGGACATCCACGTGATGGTGCCCTTCCGCGTCGTCCGCGCCGCCGCGCCGCACCTGCGCGAGCCCGCCAAGGCCGAGCGCGAGCGCGGCGAGGAGGTCTTCCGCAAGGTCATCAACGTCAGCTCGGCGTCGGGCGTGATGGGCAGCGCCGGGCAGGCCAACTACGCCTCGGCCAAGGCCGGCGTGATCGGCCTGACCAAGACGCTGGCCAAGGAGTGGGGCCAGTTCAAGGTCAACTGCAACGCGGTGGCCTTCGGGTTCGTCGAGACGCGCCTGACCGCCGCGAAGGACGACAAGAACGTGATCGAGATCGGCGGCGACCGCGTCCAGCTCGGCATCCCCCAGCAGCTGCGCGGGATGACCGAGGTGCTCGTCCCGCTCGGGCGCACCTCCACCCCGCGCGAGGCCGCGGGCGGGATCCTGTTCCTGGCCTCGCCGTGGAGCGACTACGTGCAGGGGCAGGTGCTGAACGTCACCGGCGGGTTGTTGGTGGGGATGAGCGCCTAGGGCGCCTCAGGACAGCAGCGGCGGCAGCGCCGGCTCGTGCATGGCCTGGGGCGCGATCGCGCCGTCGCCCGAGAAGGCGGCGGCGATCTCGTCCACGGTCCAGCTCCGCTGCTCGCGGACCTCGACCTCGCTCGGGTGCGTCCAGAGCGACAGGCGCCCGCCGTTGAAGGTGATGATCTGGTGGTTGAGGTGGGCGGCCGCGTCGCTCGCCAGATAGACGAGGAGCTTGGCGACCTCGTCGGGGTCGCCGATGCCGATCGCCCCGGCCTCCGGCGCCGGCGCGCCCTCGGCGGTCGCCGCCTGCACGGCACGGTCGAGGACGACCTGCGTCATGTCGGTCAGCGCCACCGGCCACACCGCGTTGGCGCGGATGCCGTACCGCGCCAGCTCGTAGGCCCACGAGCGCGTCAGCGACGCGGCGCCGGCCTTGCTCGCCGCGTAGTTGGACTGGCCGACCGAGCCGTGGAAGGCGACGTTGGAGATCACGTTGACGAGGTGACCGCCGGTGTCCTTCATCGCGCGCGCCGCCGCCCGGCCGCACAGCCACGTGCCGCGCAGGTTGACGGCGATCACGTCGTCGAACTCCTCGGCGCTCATGCGCATCGTCGTGCGGTCGCGGACGATCCCGGCGTTGTTGACGAGGCAGTCGATCTGCCCGAGCTCCTCGACGCAGGTGGCGACGACCCGGTCGGCCACGGCCTCGTCGGCGACGGAGCCGACGACGCCGATGGCCCGGCCGCCCGCCGCGCCGATCTCTCCGACGAGAGCGTCGATGTTGTCCGCGTCGCGACCGTTGACGACGACC
This sequence comes from Baekduia sp., assembly GCA_036500525.1. Classification (GTDB taxonomy): domain Bacteria; phylum Actinomycetota; class Thermoleophilia; order Solirubrobacterales; family Solirubrobacteraceae; genus Baekduia. The sequence continues at coordinate 8,018 of DASYBY010000535.1, forward strand.
GCGGCGCCCGCGCCGGCCAGCGCGACCGCGATCGAGCGCCCGAGCCCGCGCGACGCGCCCGTCACCACGATGGCCTTCCCCGCGAGCGTCGCGGTCGGCGTCGTGGACGGCGTGCTGGAGCGATCGGTCATGGTGCGTCGACGCTACGTCCCGCGTGGGCGCGCGCGCCAGGCGCGACGTAGCGCCGGTGGGAGATTGCTCCAGCCCGCCGCCCGCCGCGTCACACTGGCCCGATGTCGATCCTTCGTGCGACGGCCCCCGGCGGCGATGTGGTGGAGGCCATCGACGAGGGCAGCGGGCCGACCGTCCTCGTCGTCCATCCCGGCGGCGCCGGCGCGTCGAGCTGGGACGGCGTCGCGCGGCTGCTGACCAGCGAGCTGCGGGTCGTGCGTGTGCAGCGCCGGCTGTATGCCGCGGGCGCGACGATCGCCCTGCCGCACAGGATGGCGCGCGACGCGGCCGACGTCCTCGCGATCGCGGCCCTGCTGGACCGGCCGCTGCTGGTCGGGCACTCGTCGGGCGCGGTCGCCGCGCTGGAGGCCGCGCTCGTCGCGCCGGACGCGTTCTCCAAGATGGTGCTCTACGAGCCGCCGCTGGCGACGAGCACGCTCGTGGCGGGCGAGGCGGCCGCGCGCGCCCGGGCCGCGCTGGACGGCGGCGACCCGGGCGGCGCCATGGAGATCCACCTGCGCGAAATCGTCCGGATGCCCGGCGCGGAGGTCGACGCGCTGCTCGCGCTGCCCGGCCTCCGCGCCGAGCTCGCGCGGTACGCCGCACCGCAGATCGCCGAGTGCGAGGCGCTCGACGCGCTGGGCGTCGGCATCGCGCGCTACGCCGCGCTCGACCTGCCGACCGTGCTGATCGAGGGCGACGCGAGCCCGGCGCACCTGCGCGCGCGGCTGGCCGACCTCGCGGCGGTGCTGCCCGACGTGGAGGAGATCGTCACGCTCGCGGGCGAGGGCCACGTCGCGCACCTGACCGCGCCGCAGCTGCTCGCCGACGTCGTCCGCCGCTCGGTGCCGCGTGCCGTCCGCTGATCCGGTGTCGCTGTGGTGGGCGCCGCTGGACGTGGCGGACGCGACCGACCTGGAGGCCTTGCTCTCGCCTGAGGAGCGCGAACGCGCCAGGCACCTGCGCGATCCGGCCGACCGGGCGCGCTTCGTCGCGGCCCGCGGCTGGCTGCGGCGCCTGCTCGCCGCGGAGTTGTCGTGCACGCCCGGCGACGTGCGGATCGTGGTCGACGACCGCGGCAAGCCGTCGGTCGCGGGCTCGGACCTGCGCTACAGCGCGTCGCGCAGCGCCGGCGTCGCGCTCTTCGCCACCAGCTGGACGATGGAGGTCGGCGTCGACGTCGAGGCGATCCGGCCGATGGCTGACGTCGACGCCTTCGCCGCGCGGTTCTTCAGCCCGACCGAGCAGCGGGCGCTGGCGGCGCTCCCGCCGGAGGAGCGATCGGCCGCGTCGTTTGCGTGCTGGACCCGGAAGGAGGCCTACGTGAAGGGCACCGGCGACGGCATCACCGGCGCGCTGCGGGCGCTCGACGTCTGGACGGGAAGGACTGCCCCCATGGCGGTGTCCACCTGGACGATCCACTCGGTCGAGCTCGGTCCTGACTTCGCCGGGGCGGTCGCCGGCGCCACGCTCGGACCCTGGAATCCTCAGCTTCCCCTTAATCTGGCACGTTAGAATCCGGACTTGCGTCCGCTCTTCTCGACGCAGCACGCTTCACCCTGTATCCAAGGAAGGAACAGCACATGACTGCCGAAACGGTGACCATGAACACGACGGTGCTCCCGCTGATCGATCAAGCCACGGCCGAGTCCCCCGAGCGTGTCGCCGTGCGCGGCGGCGACGGTGCCGTCACCTACGGCGAGCTGGCCGCTCGTTCCGACCAGCTGGCGCAGCGGCTGCGCCAACTCGGCGTGGCACCCGGCGATCTCGTCGGCCTCTGCCTCGACCGCTCGGTCAGCCTCGTGGTCGGCGCGCTGGCCATCGTGAAGGCCGGCGCCGCCTACGTCGCGATCGACCCCAACTACCCGGACGAGCGCATCGCCTGGATGCTCGCCGACTCGGGCGCCGTCGCCGTCGTGACCGACGCGGAGATCGCGGGCCGCCTGGGCGCCGGCGACCGCCCCACCGTCGTCGTCGCCGACGCCGGCGAGCTGCGCGACGCGCCCGACGCCGACGCCGACGTCGACGCCGGCCCGCTCCCCGCCGCGCCGCAGCCCACCGACCTCGCCTACGTCGTCTACACGTCGGGATCGACCGGCCAACCCAAGGGCGTGCTGGTCGAGCACGCCGGCCTGGCCAACCTCGTCGCGTGGCATCGCGCCACGTTCGCCCTGGTCGCCGACGACCGCACCGCGCAGATCGCCAGCCCCGGCTTCGACGCCGCGGTCTGGGAGATCTGGCCGACGCTCGCCACCGGCGCGTCGCTGCACATCGTCCCCGAGGAGCTGCGCGGCGATCCGCTCGGCCTGCGCGACTGGCTCGTCGCCAAGCGCATCACGGTGACCTTCCTCCCCACGGCCGTCGCCGAGGGCGTCATCGGGCTGGCCTGGCCGGGCGACGTCGCGCTGCGCCACCTGCTGACCGGCGGCGACGCGCTGACCCGCCGGCCGCCGGCCGACCTCCCCTTCACGGTGGTCAACAACTACGGGTTGAGCGAGACCGCGGTCGTCGCCACCTCCGGCACGGTCGCCTCCGAGGGCGAGGGCGCGGCGTCGATCGGGCGCGCGATCACGGGCGTGGAGATCGAGGTCGTCGACGAGGACCTGCAGCCGGTCGCGCCCGGCACCGACGGCGAGCTGATCATCGGCGGCGTGGCGGTCGCCCGTGGCTACCTCAACCGCGACGCGCTCACCGCCGAGCGGTTCCTCGACGGCCCGCACGGCCGCCGCTACCGGACCGGCGACCGCGTGCGCATGGCGCCCGACGGCGAGATCGAGTTCCTCGGCCGCCTCGATGACCAGCTGAGCATCCGCGGCTTCCGCGTCGAGCCGGGCGAGGTCGCCGCGGCGCTCAACGCGCACCCGGCGATCGAGGCGAGCGTCGCCGTCGGCGCCGGGCGCTCCAGCGCCGACCGGCAGTTGGTGGCCTACGTCGTCGCCACCGGCGCCGAGCGCCCCGAGCGCGACGAGCTCGCCCGGTTCCTCGGGGGTTCGCTGCCCGAGTACATGGTGCCCTCGCGGTACGTGTGGCTCGACGCGCTGCCGGTGACCGCGCACGGCAAGATCGACCGCGAGGCGCTGCCGGCGCTGGTCGAGGCGCCGGCCCCGTCCGAGGGCCCGGCCGCGTCCACCGTCCAGGCCGCGGTCGCCGGGATCGTCGCCGAGCTGCTCGAGGTCGAGGCGGTCGGGACCGACGAGAACTTCTTCATGTTGGGCGGGCACTCGATGCTCGGCGCGCAGCTGATCGTCCGGCTGGAGGACCTCTTCGACGTCGAGGTCAGCCTGCGCTTCCTGTTCGACCATCCGACCGTGACCGAGATCGCGGCCGAGGTCGAGCGCCAGCAGGCCGACGGCGCGGTGGCGGCGTGAGCACCGACGCGGGCTCCGCGCCCGCCAGCCTCTACCAGCTGCTCGACCCCGAGGTATTGGCCAACCCGTACCCGCTCTACCAGCGGCTGCGGGAGGAGACGCCGGTGTACTGGGATCCGTACCTGCACGCGTGGGTGGTCACCCGGTACGAGGACGTCTCGCGCGTCTTCCACGACTTCCTCGCGGCGCGGACCCCGGCGCCCGAGCGGCTCGACGCGCTGGGCATGGGCGAGCTGACGCCGATCGCCGCGGTGATGGTGCGCCAGATGCTGTTCCTCGACCCGCCCGACCACGGTCGCGTGCGGCGCCTGGCCGCGGCGGCGTTCACGCCCCGCCGGATCGCCCACCTGCGCGAGCACATCCAGCAGATCGCCGTGCAGCTGGTCGACGAGCTGGAGGGGCAGCCGCGCTTCGACGTCATGGCCGGCATCGCCAACACGCTGCCCGCGATCGTGACCGCCGAGATGCTCGGCGTGCCGACGAGCGACCACCTGTTGTTGAAGGACTGGTCGCAGGACTTCGCCGAGATGCTGGGCAACTTCCAGCACAACCCGGGCCGGGCGCGCAAGACGCTGCAGAGCGTCGAGGAGATGGTCACCTACTTCAAGGCGGCGGTCCTCAGCGAGGCCGAGCACCCGACCGACGGGCTCATCAACGCGCTGGTCACCGCCGAGGTCGACGGCGATCGCTTCACCGAGGAGGAGATCGTCGCCAACGTCATCGTGACGATGGTCGGCGGACAGGAGACGACGACCAACCTGATTGGGAACGGGCTGCTGACGCTGCTGCGCCGGCCCGATCAGCTGGAGCGGCTCCGGGCCGATCCCGCGCTGATGCCGAGCGCCGTCGAGGAGCTGCTGCGCTTCGAGAGCCCGAGTCAGCACACGGCGCGGTTGACGCCGGCCGGCGGCGCGGTGCTGGGCGAGCACGAGATCCCCGAGGGCGCGGCGGTGATCGCCGTGATGGGCGCGGCCAACCGCGACCCCGAGCGCTTCGCCGACCCTGACGCGGTCGACCTCGGCCGCGAGGACAACCGGCACCTCGCCTTCGGCTGGGCCAGCCACTTCTGCTTCGGCGCGCCGCTGGCGCGGATGGAGGGGCATATCGCGTTCGAGACGCTGCTGGAGCGGTTCCCGAACCTGTCGCTGGCGCCCGACCAGGACATCCAGTGGCGCCCGAACCTGGGGCTGCGCGGGCTGAACGAGCTGCACGTCCTCACGGCATGACGGTGACGGAGGGCGCCGAGGCCGCACCGCTGTCGGTCGCGCAGGAGGCGTTGTGGTACGCCAGCCTGCTGGCGCCCAACCGCATCAGCTACAACGAGACGGTCTCGATCCGCAAGGACGGGCCGTTCGACGTGGCGGCGTTCCGGCGGGCGTTCGACGAGATCGTCGCGCGGCACGAGATCTGGCGCACGACGTTCGACCGTGTGGGCGGCGTGCCGGTGCAGGTCGTGGCGCCGCCGTCGCACTTCGACCTGCCGCTGGTCGACCTCAGCGGGCTGACGCAGGAGGAGGCCGAGCACGCGGCGGTGCGGCTGGTCGCCGAGACGTCGCGGGTCCCCTACGACGTCCGCCGCGGGCCGCTGGTGCGTCCGCGGCTGATCCGGTTCCCGGGCGAGCACCATCGCCTCTACCTGGCGCTGCACCACGTGATCTTCGACGGCGTCAGCGTGTACCGCGTGGTGTTGCGCGAGGTGATTGCCTTGTATGACGCGTTCGCCGCGGGCGAGCCGTCGCCGCTGGCGGCGCCCCAGGCGCAGTACGCCGACTACGCGCGGTGGGAGCAGGAGTGGATCGCCAAGCCGCGGGTCGCGCGGAGGTTCGAGCACTGGCGCGAGCGGCTGACCCCGCTCCCGGCGTTGTCGATGCCCTTCGACCATCCGCGGCCGGCCGAGCCGCGGTACCGCGGCGGCGTGCTCGCGCTCTCGGTGCCGCGCGAGGCGGTGGACCGGTTGCGGGTCGTCGGCCAGGGCGCCGGCGCGAGCCTGTTCCAGGTGCTGGCGACCACGTGGTCGCTGCTGCTCGGCCGCTACTCGGGCCAGGATGACGTCGTCTTCGGCACCGCCGCCGACATGCGCCAGCGGCCGGAGTTCGAGTCGGTCGTCGGCTACTGCCTGACGCCGCTGGTGATGCGCGTGGATCTGAGCGGCGATCTGCCGTTCGCCGATCTCGTCGTGCGGGTCCGCAACGAGCTGCTCGACGGCCTCGACCACCTCGTGCCGTTCGAGCGCCTAGTCCGCGAGCTGCAGCCCGAGCAGCCGGGCGGCGGCAACCCGATCTACCAGACGATGCTCGTGCTGGAGCCGACCACCGCCGCCCCCGACCCGGCCTGGTCGCTGCACCAGATGGAGGGCGAGATCGGCGACGCCGTCGGCACCACCAAGCTCGACCTGGAGCTGGAGCTCGACGAACGCCCCAACGGCCACCTCGCCGGCCGCCTGATCTACGACACCGACCTGTTCGAGCCGGCGACGGCGGCGCGCATCGCCGAGCATTGGTCACGGCTGGTCGAGGCGGTCGCCGCCGATCCAACCCTCACCGCCTCCCAGATCCCGCTGCTGACGGAGGCCGAAGAGCACCGCCAGCTGGTGGAGTGGAACGCCACGGCGACCGACCTGCCGCCGGGCGGCGTGCACGAGCGGGTCGCGGCGCGGTGGGCGGCCGTGTCGGCGGGCGGGCAGGCTGTCGACGCTGCCGAGCTGGACGCGCGCGCCGCCACGATCGCGCGCCGTCTGCGGGCGGCGGGCGTGGTCCCGGGTGATGTCGTGGCCTGCTGCGCGCCGCCCTCGATCGACCTGATCGCCGGTGCCCTCGGCGTGTTGCAGGCCGGCGCCGCGCACCTGCTGCTCGACCCGGATCTTCCCGTTGACCAGTTGGACTTCCTCATCGCCGACTCCGGTGCGACCGCGCTGCTCGCGGCGCCGGGGCTCGCCGCCACGCTGACCTCCCCGCCCGCGCGCGTGCTGGTCCTCGGGGAGGACGGCCCGGAGGAGGACCTCGCCGCGGAGCCCGCCGCGCCGGACGCCGTGTGCTGCGTGCAGTACACGGACGACCCGCCGCGCGCCGTCCCGCTCCGCCACGCCGCGGTCGTCAACGTCGCCACGGCCCTCGCCACCGACCTCAGCCTCGTCCCCGCCGACACGGTCCTCGTCCTGCCGCCGGCCCTCTACGCCACGCCGGTGCTCGACCTCTGGCTGCCGCTCCTCGCCGGGGCGCGGATCGTCGTCGCGCCCGCCGAGGCCGCGGCCGACGGCGCGCAGCTCAGCCGGTTCATCAAGGCCGAGGGCGTCAGCTTCCTGCACGCCTCGCCGGCCACCTGGCAGACGCTCATCGACACCGGCCTCAAGCCCGCGCGCTCGCTCCGCGGCCTCTGCAGCGGTGGGCCGCTCTCCCCGGCGCTGGCCGACGCGATCCTCGCGCGGTGCCGGATCCTCTGGAACGCCTACGGGACCGCGGAGACCACGGAGGTCGCGACGCTGGGGCGCGTCGAACGAGCGCAGCCGGTCACCCTCGGCCGTCCGATCGCCAACACGCGCGCCTACGTCCTCGACGGTGCGGGCCGCCCGGCAGCCGTCGGCGTCCCCGGCGACCTGGTGATCGCCGGCGAAGGCATCGCGGGCGCGTTCGTCGACGACCCCTTCGCCCCCGGCCGCGCCCACCGCACCGGCGACCGCGCCCGCTGGCTTCCCGACGGCCGCCTGCAGGCCGTCTAGAGCGTCGCCTCCTGGCCGGGCGGCATGAAGAACGTGAACATGCGCTCGGCCTCGATGCGGGCGTAGACGGGGCCGGAGTCGATGAACTCCTCCCACTTCGCGCCGTAGCGCGGCACGTAGATGTCCAACAACGCCCGACGGAAGCCGGCGTCCTGCGGGCTGCCGACGTCGATCGGGGCCGCGCGGCCGTGGACGGTGATCGACAGCTCCTCGCCCGGCAGGTAGGTCGCGCTCACGGCCGGCCGCGCCCGGATGTGGCGGAAGCGCAGGGAGTCGGGCGCGGAGCCGAAGTGGAACGCGCCGCGGTAGAAGATCCCGTCGACCGGGCCGACGACCGGCCGCCCGTCGGCGGTCGAGGTCGCCAGCGCGAGCAGGCACATCCCGTCGAGCCGCTCGGCGACCTGCTCGGCGCGCAGGCGGCGCTGCGGCTCGTGGATGCTCAGCAGATGCCGGCCGGCCGTGGCGTAGCTGCGCTCGATCAGCTCCTGCAGCGCGCGGAGGTCGTCGTCGGTCTCGTGCATGGAGACGATTGAACCACCGGCGTGGGACGATCCGGAGGTGTCCGCCTCTGCTCACGTCCGCGTCGCGCGCGTGTACGACGCGCCGACCTCCGACGACGGCGCGCGCGTCCTGGTCGACCGGCTCTGGCCGCGCGGGCTCTCCAAGGCCTCCGCGCAGCTCGACGACTGGTGCCGCGCGATCGCGCCGTCGACCGAGCTGCGCCAGTGGTACGGCCACGACCCCGAGCGCTTCGCGGAGTTCGCCGACCGCTACCGCGCCGAGCTCGCCGAGCCCGAGCCCGCCGCCGCGCTCGCCTCCGTGATCGAGCGCAGCCGCCACGGCACCGTCACCCTCCTCACCGCCACCAAGGACCCCGACATCAGCCAGGCCGCGGTGATCGCGCAGGTGATGGCGGAGGGCTGAGGGGCGGCGGTCACGGCTCGAACGAGCGGCCTCCCCACGCCTCCGGCGCCACGTCCGCGATCGTCTCCGAGAAGGTCCACCGGTGGCCCGCGGGATCCTGCGCGGTGTACTGGCGCTCGCCGTAGGGCTGGTCGGTGGGTGGTGAGAGGATCGTCGCGCCGGCGCGGTGGGCCTGCGCGTGGTGCGCGTCGGCGTCGGCGATCCGCACCATGATGGTCGCCGCATCGCCCGGCGCCTCGGTCACCACGACCGCCCCGGAGCCCACCGCGAGCTGCGCCCGGTGCCCACCGGCCTGCCACCGAACCCGGAAGCCGAACGCCTCCCCCAACCACGCGACCGCCCCGCCGACGTCGGGATACCCGAGCACCGGGATCACGTCCGACGGCGGCATCGAGCGGTTCTCATCCATGATGGTGTCCTTGCCGTAGTGCCTTGGTGACCACCGCGGCCGCCTGCGCCGGGCCGAACGTCGGGGGCTTCGGCCGCTCCGCCGTGCCCAGCCGCACGACCACCGTGCCCGATCCCGGATCGACCTGGACGACTTGATTGCCCAGCCCGAGCGCCCAGTACATGTCGCTCGGCGCGCCGGCGACGACCTGGCCGTGCTTGGCCTGCGGGTCGGTCGCCGCGGCGAGGTCGGTCGCCACCAGCGGATCCTCGGCGATCGTCCCCGGCCGGTTCAACCACCACAACAGCCCGTAGGCCGCGTTGAGCTTCTGCGACGGCGCGCCCGTGGCCGCCCGCACCCACGCCTTCGACACGACCTGGCGCTTGCCCCACCGGCCATCGTCGGCCATCAGCGTCCCGAAGCGCGCCAAGTCGCGGCAGGTCGACTGCACGCCCTCGAAGAGCTGCGCGTGGCCCGCCCGGTCGACGGCCATCTTGGTGTGGTCCATGCCGAGCGGGCCGAACAGATGGTCCTGCGCGAACTTCGCCACGCCCTCCCCCGTCGCCACACGCAGCACCTGCTCCAGCGTCTGCACGGCGGAGTTGTTGTAGGCCCACACGCTCCCCGGTACGCTCGTCTGCGACAGGCCGACCGCGAACGCCGTCCGGTCCGGCGCCCCGAGCAACTGCTGGTAGTCGATCTGCGGGCTCCACTGCCGGCCCGAGTCGTTGCTCAACAGGTCCCGCACGGTGACGCCGGACGACGGCGTCCCACGCCACGGCGCGATCCACCGCGAGGCCGGGTCGTCGACGTCCAGCCTCCCCTCGTCCTGGGCGATCCCCACCAGCACGCTCGCGATCGACTTCGTCGCCGAGTAGATGTCCTGCACGGAGTTCGGCCCGGTCTTGCGGTAGTCGGACTCGGCGACGAGCTTGCCGCCGCGCGCGACGATCAAGCACGTGGACTTGCCCTGCTCGGCGAGCCCGCTGAGGTGCTGGAGCTCGGCGCCGTCGAAGCCCGCGGCGGCGGGCGTGACGTGCTGCCAGGTCTTGCCGGGAACGGGCGGAGGAGGCGGAGGTGGGGAGAAGGCCATGCGCTCCATTGAAGTACGTACGCTAATCCAAAGTCAAGCGCCGGCGTCTGCCCAGTCCGCCGGCGGGCCGACCAACAGCTTCAACAGCAGATGGCGCAGGTCACCGTGCAGCTCGTCGAGCCGCTCCAGGCGACCCGCCCGGATCTCGCGCGCGACCAACTCGGTGATGACGATGACCGCGGCGGTGACGTCGACGTCGCGCAGCGGCGCCAGCCCCGGCTCCACGGCGCGCGCGCCCTCGCCGATCGCGCGATGCAGCGCCGCGAAGCGCTCGTACTGACGATCGCGCTCGGCGATCGCCCGCGCGCCCGCCGCCGGCAGCTCCAGGAAGTACGCGCGGGCGATCCGCGGGCGGTCGCGCCACCAGCTCAAGTACACGTCGATCCCGCGGTCGAGCGCGGCCAGCGCCTCCTCGCGGCTCGCGGGCGGTCCGCCCCCGGCCAGCAGCGCGGCGAAGAGCTGGTCGCCGTGCTCCTCGCACAGGGCGATGAAGCAGTCGGCCTTGTCGGTGAACAACCCGTAGAACGCGTTGCTGGACACGCGCGCGGCGGCGACGACCTGCGGCACGCTGGTCGCCTCGTAGCCGTGCTCGCCGACGAGCTCCTCCATGGCGCGCAGCAGGCGCTCGCGCTGCGAGGCCTTGACCGCCTCGCGCGCGAGCTTGTGCCGGCCGCGCGGCAGCGGCTCGCCGGCCCACGCCTGACCGTCGCGTTCGGAGGGGCTCATCCCCGCAATCTACGCGCCCGTCATCCGCAGGTCGCGCGTCTCCGCGCCGAGCCGCACCGGCGCGCGGAGCTCCAGGAGGGCGATCGCGTCGCGCACGGCCGTGCGCTCGGCCGCGCTGGGCTCCGACGACAGCGCAGGATCGTCGTCGCCGCGCAGGCAGCACGTGCCGAACCCGGCCTCCGCCTCCCGGTGGTAGACGACGACGCCCGGCCCGCGGGCCTCGTGCATCTCCGCGACCACCGCGTGCAGCCGCCGGCGCCCGCCGCAGACCGTGCTCCCCAGCGCGTCGCCCAGCAGGCAGCCGCGATGCACGTACAACAACGCGCCGGTGCTCCCGCGCGGCTCGCCGACCAGCACCGCGACGCTGACCTCGGCCGCCGTGCGCTGCGGCAGCGGCACCATGCGCAGCGCGCCCAGCCCGGACGGCAGCGCGATCTCCGGCGCCACCACCGGCGGCGCCACCAGCTCGGCGTACGCGCCGCGGTAGTAGACCAAGGGGTCGACGTGCTCGACCGGATGCTCCACCGCGAGCACCCGCCCGATGACGATGACGTGGTCGCCCCCGTCGGCGATCTCGTGCACCGCGCACTCCACCGCCGCCAGCGCGCCGTCGAGCACCGGCACGCCGTCGGGAAGCCGGTGCGCCACGCCGTCCCACAGCCCGGCGGCGGCCCGCCGCGCGAAGCGCTCCGACAGCTCGCGCTGCCCCGCGGCGAGCAGGTTCACCGCGAAGCGCCCGGTCTCGCGGACCGCCGTGAGCGTCTCGGACTCCCGCCGCAGGCAGGCGAGCACGAGCGGCGGGTCGAGCGAGAGCGAGCTGATGGCGTTGGCGGTCGTCCCGAACGGCCGGCCGCGCGCGTCGGCCGCGGTGAGCACGCCCACGCCCGTGGCGAAGTGGCCCATCGCGGCGCGGAGCCGGCGCGGGTCCACCCCGCGCGCCGGCGCGACCGTCACGACGGCGCCTCGGGCGACGCGGCGGAGACGGGGAGCGGAGGCGGGGAAGAGTCGATCACGGGGTACGGCCTTTTCTCATGCAGACTTTGTCAATCAATCTTGTGCGCTTTGAGTATGCCAAAGCCCCACGCCGAGCTGTCCGGCTACGAACCGTCTGGAGCACTCAATAGGTTCCTGCCATATGCGTGCACGGTGCTCGTCGCGAGCGGGCAGCCTCGGACTCGGGCTTGCGGTCTTCCTCTTGACCCTCTCGCTCGTGCCCGCGCTCGCCGACGCAGCGGTCTCGCGGAGCGCCGCGACGGCGAAGGCCCTGCACGCGCTGGGCGTCACCCACGGCGCGCAGGCGGTCCGGGTCTTCGGGACGAGCGCCACGATCCCGGCGCGCACCGCGATCACCGAGTCCGCGGCGGCGAGCGGCGCGCCGGCGACCGTCTCGCCCGCCACCGCCGTGCGGACCGGCCCCGCGGCGAGCGTCCTGCGCACCCCCGCGACCGAGCCCGTCTGGCTCTTCTACGCCGACCGCGGGCCGTTCCAGGCCTTCGAGCACCCCGGCCGGATCGCGCTCGTCGGCGCCCGGACCGGCCGCGTCACCCTGAGCCGCACGCTGCGCTGGGTCCCGCTGATCGCCGGGCGCCTGCCCGCGTTCTTCCAGTCTGCCGCGGGCTACGAGGGCCGGCGGTACGTGGTCTTCGATCGGCCGTGGCCGTCCTCGCCCGCGGCGAGCGCCGCGCGGACCACCTCGCGCGCCGCCGCCCTCACCGACCTCACCGCCGGCGCCACGGAGGCCGACCGCCGCACCGCCGCCGCGCTGGCCGCCGAGCACGCGTGCGCGCTGCGGTACTCCGACACGCTCGGCGACTTCTACGACTTCGGCCGCGTCGACAAGACGCGCGCCCAGCTCGGCCTGTTCTTCAAGCGGCTGGCGACGCTGTCGCCGGGCTTCGTGACCGACCGCTACGTCGCCGCGGTCGGCCGCACGCCGCCGGCCGAGGCGCAGCGGCTCATCGACCGCAACGGCTGCCGCGACCTGCTCATCTACGCCGCCGGCGGCGCGGCGCGCGACGGTGCCCCGGGCGTCGTCATCGGCGTGCGCAGCACCACCGGGCACCTGACCTGGCAGACGCTGACCGCCGCCGACCTCACCCGCCTGGTGCGCGCGAACCCGAGCGTCGCCTTCGACCTCGTCTTCGACGCGCCCTACACCGGGCGCATGGCCGACGTGCTGCGCGGCCAGCCCAACGTGTCGGTGCTCCTCACGTCGGGCGGGCCGAAGGAGCCGAGCTTCCGCTACCTGCCGGCGCTCACCGGGGCCGCGGGCACGGTGCAGAACCCGGGCAACCCCCAGCACCTGCTCGAGTTCACCAACGGGTTGATCGGCGGCCTGGGGCGCTTCACGGCCGACCCGGCCGAGGTCGACCACGCGCTCGCGCAGCCGTCGGGCTCGCTGATGGGCTGGATGCTCGGGCGCGCCGTGGGCCTGAAGGCGACCGCGTTCGACGCGCCGCTCGTCTCACCGGTCGAGATCTTCCCGGCGACGACGGCGCCCGAGGCGCCGGCCGCGCCCTCCCCCGCGGCCCCGGCGGCTCCGGCGACGCCGCCGCCGCCCGCCCCCGTCGACCGCGCGCCGACCGCCGCGGCCGGCGCGCAGACGACCGACGAGGACACGCCGGTCTCGTTCACGCTCGCCGCCGCCGACCCCGACGGCGACCCGCTGACCTTCGCCGTCACCGGCGCTCCCGCCCACGGCACGGTCACCGGCGACGGCCCGCGCGTCACCTACACGCCGGCCGCGGACTTCAACGGGACCGACGAGGTGACCTACACGGTCTCCGACGGCCGCGGCGGGAGCGCCTCGGCGACCGTAGACCTCACGGTCGCCCCCGTCAACGACGCGCCCGTGGTCGTCGCCGGCTCCGGCCGCGCGAGCTTCACCGAGGACGGCGCGGCGGTCGCGGTCGCCCCCGGCCTCACCGTCGGCGACGTCGACTCCACGACGCTCGCCGGCGCGACCGTCGCGATCGCCGACGGCCTCGACGCGGTGAACGACACGCTGGACTTCACCGACCAGGTCGGGATCCACGGCGCCTACGACTCCGCCACCGGCACCCTGACCCTCACCGGCACGGCGCCCGTCGCCGACTACGAGACCGCGCTGCGTGCCGTCACCTTCACGACCGCGGGCGACGACCCGTCGGCCACCGCGCGCACGATCGCCATCCGCGCCGACGACGGCGAGGCCGCCCACGACCTGAGCGACCCTGCGACCCGGCCGCTCGATGTGGTCGCCATCAACGACGCGCCGGTGCTCAGCACGACCTCGACCGGCGACGTCGCCTACACCGAGGACGGCACGCCGGCGATCGTCGACCCGGCCATCGCGATCGCCGATCCCGACTCGGCGCAGCTGGCCGGCGCCACCGTCTCGATCGACAGCGGCTTCGAGGCCGGCGACCGCCTGGACTTCACCGACCAGGGCGCGATCCACGGCAACTACGACACGGTGAGCGGCGTCCTGACCCTCAGCGGCGCAGCCTCGCTCGCCGACTACCGCGACGCGCTGCGCTCCGTCGCCTACCGCACGGCGAGCGACCAGCCGGGCCCGGCGACCCGGCACGTCTCGTTCGTCGTCGACGACGGCGGCGCGACCGGCAACCTCAGCAACGCGCTGACCCGCGACGTCACGGTCGCCGCGCACGACGACGCCCCGCAGCTGACGCTCTCGTCCGGCACCGCGACGTTCACCGAGGGCGGCCCGCCGGTCGCCGTCGACGACGCCCTGACGCTCACCGACCCCGACTCGGCCATGCTGAACCGCGCGACGGTGCAGATCGGCGCCGGCCGCCTCCCCGCGGACCAGGTGATCTCCGACAGCTTCTCGGGGATGAGCGCGTTCTACAACGGCGGCACCGGGCTGCTGACGCTGTCGGGCAGCGGGACGGTCGCCCAGTACGAGACGGTCCTGCGCAGCGTCGTGTTCACCAACCCGAGCCACGACCCGGGCACGGCGCGGAGCATCACCTTCACCGCCCGCGACAGCCAGGGGACGGTCAGCGCCCCGGCGACGCGGGGCGTCACCGTGCAGCCCATCAACGACGCGCCGGTCGTCGACGCCGGCACCGGCACCGCCGCGTTCACCGAGGGCGACGGCTTCGGCGCCACCGTCGCGCCCGCGCTGACGGTCACCGACAGCGACTCGACCACGCTGGCCGGCGCCACGGTGCAGATCACCACCAACCGGCAGGCGACCACCGACATCCTGGACTACACGCCGCTGCACGGGATCGCGGCCACGTTCGTCGCGGGGACCGGCACGCTGACGCTGACCGGCACCGCGTCGCTCGCCGACTACCAGGACGCGCTGCGGTCGATCCGCTTCCGCGCCACGGGCGACGACCCCGGCGCCGCGACGCGGACCGTCTCGTTCACGGTGGACGACGGCGCGGCGTCCAACCACCTGAGCACCCCGGTCACGCGGGACGTCACCGTGACGCCGGTGCCCGACGAGCCGGTCGTCGACCCCGGCGCCGCCCACGGCGCCTACACCGAGCGCGGCGTGCCGGCCGCGGTCGCGCCCGAGGCCACCATCACCGACCCGGACTCCGCGCAGCTGCAGGACGTGACGGTGCAGCTGACCACCGGCTACGACCGGACGACCGACGCGCTCGCCTTCAGCGACACCGCGGACATCACCGGCTCCTTCGACGACGGCCCCGGCGTGCTGACCCTGACCGGCGCGGCCACGGTCGCCGAGTACCAGGCCGCTTTGCGCGCGGTGACGTTCACCTCCACCTCCCACGACCCGCCCGCCACGGAGTCCACGCAGATCGTCGCCGTCGACGCGGAGGGCACCATCGGCGATCCGGTGAGCGGCACCATCGACATCACGCCGGTCGCCGAGGCGCCCGTGGTCACCACGTCGGGGATCGCCGACACCTTCCGCACCGGCCAGAGCGGCGGCACGGTCGTGGACGCCGGCGTCACGGTCACCGACGCCGACAGCGCCGACCAGGCCGGGGCGACCGTCCGGATCACGGGCGGGCTCGCGACGGCCGAGGACGAGCTG
>DASYBY010000536.1:0-4961 GCA_036500525.1 Baekduia sp.
AGACCGAGGACCTGCAGGACAAGGTCAACACCACGGCCGACAAGGCGATCGACGCCGCCAAGAGCCAGGCCGGCATGTCGGACGAGGCCCAGAAGGCGCTCGACGACGCCAAGAAGCAGCTCGACGCCAGCACCAAGTAGGTCGCACCGCGGCGACCGATCCGCCCGCGCCGGAGGGACGGCCCTCCGGCGCGCCGAGCGCGTCTGGCGCCCCTACCGCGCGTCGTCGCCGGCGCGCCGCTGCGCGACGACGTCGACGATCGTGCGGTGTAGCAGCGCCACGTCGGGCTTCTCGATGAAGGCGTCGGCGCCCAGCATCGTCATCGCGCCACCGCGGGCGCTGACGTCGTTGCCGGAGAACACGACGACCGCGGTCGCCGGGCTCACCGCCTTGACGTGCAGCAGCAGGTCGAGCCCGCGGCTGTCGGGCAGGCCGAGGTCGAGTACGACCGCGTCCGGCGCCTGCTCGTGCAGCAGGGCACGGAACTCCTCGCCGCTCTCGGCCACGCCGATGACGGTGATGTCCTGCTCCCGCTCGAGGTAGGCGACGAGCAGTTGCCGCATGGGAAGGCTGTCCTCGACGAGGATGACGCGCGCTGGATCGCTCAAGTCCTGAGAGAGCGTAACTCCTGCCGCGTGTCCGAGCCCCGACCTCCCGCGTTTCACAGCCCGATCTGGCGCCGCGACACTGCGGTCAGCACGACGCCGTCGGGTCCCAGGCTGTGCAGGGTGCGCAGATCGAGTCCGGCGAGGCACATCACCGCCCCGGGCGCGAAGCGGCGCCGGCCGCCCTGGAGGCACTCGACCTCCAGATCGCCGGACTCCAGCACCACGAGCGCGTCCAGCCACTGGGCTTCCACGAAGGCCAGCGACTCGCCGGGCGCGATGGCGACGGTGCGCATCTCGAAGGCCGGCGGCACGCCGCGCCCCAGGAACGACAGCCGCTCGGCGTCTCCGGTCATCAATCCGTAAGACGGTCGGAGCGGCCGCAACTCATCGGTCAGCGGGCACTTCGGGCGCTACGACCTCCCGACGTACGCCGCGTCCAGCAGCGTGCTGCCGCACTCCGGGCACTGGATCTCCTCGGCGGTCGTGTCGGACCCCTCGGGCGTCGTCTGCATCCACTCGTGGTCGCACGCTCCGCACGTCATCGACCACAGCACCGTGTCCTCGCTCATCCGCAGAGGGTGACGCGTGCGCGCGCGAGGCGACCGGCGGTAGGTTGTCGCATGGCCGACGCCATCGTCATCGGCAGCGGTCCCAACGGGCTCTCGGCGGCCATCCGGCTGGCGGAGGCGGGACGGTCGGTGGTCGTCCTGGAGGCCGCCGCGCGGGCCGGGGGCGCGGTGGCGACCGAGGAGCTGACGCTGCCGGGCTTCCACCACGACACGTTCTCGGCGGTGTACCCGGCGGCCGCGGCGTCGCCGGTGTTCGCGCGGATGCCGCTGGCCGCGTTCGGGCTGGAGTGGGTGCATCCGGCGGCGGCGTCGGCGCAGCCGCTCCCGGGTGGGGAGGCGGCGGTGCTCTACCGGGACCTGGGGGCGACGGTGGCGTCGCTCGATCGTGTGCGTGCGGGCGACGGTGCGGCGTGGGCGCGGTTCGCCGAGCCGTTGTTGGACAACTACGAGGCGCTGCGGGCGACGATGCTCGCCGGGTTCCCGCCGGTGGGTGGGCCGGTGCGGCTGCTGGTGAGCGGCGGGCCGAGCACGCTGATGAGCTTCGCGCGGCTGCTGCCGGAGTCGGCGGTGGGGCTCGCGCACCGGCTGTTCGAGGGCGACGGGTCGCGTGCGTGGCTGTACGGCGCGGCGATGCACGGGGACGTGCCGCCGGCGGGGAGGGGCGGAGCGATCGCCGCGGCGTACCTGAACCTGCTGGGGCACGCGGTGGGGTGGCCGAGTCCGCGGGGCGGGGCTGGTCGGCTTGCTTCGGCCCTGGTGCGGTACTTGGAGAGCCTCGGCGGCATGGTGCGCGTCGGCGCCCGGGTCGAGCGCGTGACGTCGGTGGGCGGGCGCGTGACGGGGGTCGACGTGGCGGGCGGCTCGCATGTCGCGGCGCCGGTCGTCGTGGCCGACGTCATGCCGCACGCGCTGGCGGCGCTCGGGGGCGACGCGCTCGCGGGCTGGTACCGCAGCGCGCTGCGTCGGTACGTCTACGGGCCGGCGACGCTGAAGGTCGACTGGGCGCTGGACGGGCCGATCCCGTGGGAGAACGCGGAGGTCCGCGGGGCGGGGACGGTGCACGTGGGCGGCAGCGAGGCCGAGATGTTGCAGTCGATCGCCGTCTCGGCGCGCGGCCTGCCGGCCAAGCCCTTCATGCTGCTCGGGCAGCAGTCGGTCGCCGATCCGACCCGCGCGCCGGCGGGCCGGCACACGGCGTGGGCCTACACGCACGGGCCGCGCGCGGGGGTGGATTGGCCGGGCGAGCAGGACCGGCACGTTGCGCGGATGGAGGCGCAGGTGGAGCGCTTCGCGCCGGGCTTCCGCGATCGGATCCTGGCGCGCCACGTGCTCGGGCCCGATGCGTTGGAGGCCCGCGACGCCAACCTGATCCGCGGCGACGTCGGCGGCGGCAGCTACAGGCTCCGCCAGGTCGTCTTCCGCCCGGTCCCGCTGCCGTCGCCCTACACGACGCCGCTGAAGGGGCTGTACCTCGGAAGCGCGGCGGCGTTCCCGGGCGGTGCGGTGCACGGCGTGCCGGGGGACGCCGCGGCGCGGGCGGCGCTGCGGCGGGCGTAGGTTCGCCCCCGCGAAGGTCCAGGACGCGTGCGAATCGGAGACGCAGGCGAGTATGTTGGCGCTGTGGCGCTCAGCAGGTCTGAGCCGTCGCACCATCCCGACACTGGAGCGCTCCACCGTGCGTCGTCATCTCGTCCTGGCCGGCTCGTTGCTGGCCCTCGCCGTTCCGCTGCCGCTCGCCGCGGCCCAGGCTTCCTCGACGCCGGGCGCGCCGATCGCCCACATCGCCTGCACGCAGGCGCGCATCGCGGGCCAGTCGAAGTGCATCGCGCGCGGGCAGTTCTGCGCCCACAACGCGCGGGCGATGAAGGACTACGCGCGCTACGGCCTGCACTGCAACAAGCGCGATGCCAAGGGCAACTGGCACCTGACGTAGGCGCGGGGCGGGGCGGGCGGGCGGGCCGGGCGGGCCGCTAGCCCAGGCTCGCGCCCTTCGTGCGGTTGCACGTCCCGCACAGGACCTGGAGGTTCTCGGCGGTCGTGGCGCCGCCGAGGGCGACGGGGATGATGTGGTCGAACTGGAGCTCGAAGGTGGCGGCGCACTGCACGCAGGCGCCGCCGTCGCGCTCCCAGACGGCGAGGCGAACGTCGCGGGGGATGCCCTCGCGGCGGGGCGCCGCCGGGGCCTGGCCGAGGGCGACGGTCGCGTGGGCGCGCTCCAGCCGCCGCTGCGCGCGGACGTGGCGCTCGTAGACCAGGGCGAAGACGTCGGGCGCGGCGAGGCCGGCGTCCTCCCAGAAGAAGCGGTCCATCGACCACCAGTAGGTCCGGTCGCCGGGGGCGCGGAGGACCTCGACGGCGGCGTCGCGCTGCTCGGCCTCGAGCTCCGCGTGCTCGGCGGGGCGCAGCCCACGCGCGGCGACCAGCTTGCCGCACGTGAACACGTGGCGGCGCCAGAGCCAGCGGCCGGTGAGCGTCCACGCGCCGTTCTTGGCCTCCCTCAACATCCGCGCGACGCTACGGGGCGCGCCCGACGGCGTGCAATGGGCATTGCCGCGAGGGCGGCAGAGGCGTACCGTCGTCAGGGCCATGCGGCTCGTGCCCGCACGTCTCCTGGAACTCCGCCTTCCCGCGCAGGAGCGCCGGATCGAGCGCGAGGTGCGGCGCTTCAAGCGCGAGCTGCGGCTCGACGCCGAGAACTCGCGCGAGCGCCGATCGGCCGCGCGGGAGGCCGAGGAGTGGCGGGCGCGCGGGTCGGGCTTCGGGTTCGCGCGACGGCGGTGAGGCGGCGCGCTCGGGCCGCGGCGCCCGCGGCCTGACGGTCTAGGGTGCCGGTCTCGTGTCGCGCCTTCGTCCCTCGCACTCCGGCCTGCTCGCGCTCGGCGCGGCGGCCGTGGCGGTGGCGGCGTGCGGGGGCGGGGATGCGACGGGGACGGTGGGGACGACCCGCACCGCTCCGGCGCCGAAGCCGGCGGCGGCCCGCCCCGCGATCTGCGGTCCGCTCACGGTCGCCGCGACCGGCACGGTGGGCGCGCCCGACGCCACCGAGATCTCCGGCCTCGTCCGCAGCCCGACCCAGCCCGGCGTCCTGTGGGCGCACAACGACTCCGGCGACCGCGCGCGCATCTTCGCGCTGCGCACCGACGGCTCGGAGATCGCGTCGCTCGACGTGCCCGACGCGGAGGCCGTCGACTGGGAGGACATCGCCGCCGGCCCCGGCGACACGCTGCTGCTGGGCGACATCGGCGACAACGGCTCGGTGCGCGACAGCATCGACGTCTACCGGATCCCCGAGCCCAAGTTGTCGCAGAACCCGACGGCGACCGCGCCGGCGACCCGCCTGCGCCTGCGTTACCCGGATGGCGCGCACGACGCCGAGACGCTCCTCGCCGACCCGCGCACGGGCGAGCTGGTGGTCATCACCAAGCGCGTCGACGGGCGCTCGGGCGTGTACGTCGGGAGCGTGTCGGCCGGCGGCGAGCAGACGCTGCGCCGGGTCACGACGCTGCGGCTCGGCCTCGGCGGGCTTGCCACCGGCGGCGACGTCAGCGGCGACGGGCGCACCGTCGCCGTGCGCACCTACACCACGCTGTACGCCTGGACGCGCCCGGCCGGCGCGACCCTCGCCGCCACGCTGAAGCGCTCCCCGTGCGCCGGCAGCGCGCCCCTGCTGCGCGAGGGCCAGGGCGAGTCGCTCGCCCTGAGCCGCGACGGGCGCTCGTTCTTCACCATCCCCGAAGGCGCCCGGGCGACCGTCCGGCGCTACTCCGTCAGGAAGCAGTAGTTG
>DASYBY010000537.1:0-3287 GCA_036500525.1 Baekduia sp.
ATCGGCAGCGGCATCTGCCTGGTCATCGAGCGCGACCCGATCATCACCGCCAAGGAGGTCGCCAGCATCGACCACCTCTCCGGCGGGCGCTTCGAGTTCGGCGTCGGCGCCGGCTGGAACCGCGAGGAGATGCGCAACCACGGCACCGATCCCCGGCAGCGCATGGAGATCATGCGCGAGCGCGTCGAGGCGATGAAGGCGATCTGGACGCAGGACGAGGCCTCCTACGCGGGCCAGCACGTCGCGTTCGACCCGATCTGGTCGCAGCCCAAGCCAGTCCAGCGCCCGCACCCGCCCATCCTCGTCGGCGGCGACGGCCCGACGGTCCTGGACCGCGTCCTCTCCTTCGGCGACGCCTGGTTCCCCACCTACAGCAAGCCCGACGAGCTGTTCGCGCGCGCCGCCGAGCTGCGCGCCCGCGCCGACCGGCCGATCGAGGTGCAGATGATGGGCCTGCGCGCCGACCCGCGCCACCTGGAGCGCTGCGAGGCCGAGGGCGTCACGCGCGTCACGCACTGGCTGCCGTCCGGCGGGCGCTCGCACGTCGAGCGCGCGCTGGAGCGCTGGGAGTCGGCGATCGCCGAGTACAACGGCGAGTGACCGCGGTGCAGGCCGAGGCCGCCCGCACCCGGCTGGCCGCGGCCCGCGTCGCGCACCTCGCCACGGCCGGCGCCGACGGCCAACCACACCTCGTCCCGATCACCTTCGCGGTGCTCGACGCGACGACGATCGTCAGCGCGATCGACCACAAGCCCAAGCGCACGGTCGCGCTGCGGCGGCTGGCCAACATCGCCGCCAACCCGCAGGTCGCGGTGCTCGCCGACTACTACGCCGAGGACTGGGCGCAGCTGTGGTGGGTGCGGGCCGACGGGCGCGCGCGGGTGGTCGAGGCCGACGAAGAGCCCGCGCTGCGCGAGCGGGCGGTCGCGGCGCTGATCGAGCGCTACGCGCCCTACCGCGCGCAGCCGCCGGCCGGCGCGCTGGTGGTCGTCGACGTCGAGCGCTGGTCGGGGTGGAGCGCGACGGGCTGAGGGTTCAGGTGCGGCGGTCGGCGCGGATCGTCTGCCACGACTGCACGGTGATCCGCAGGATCACCACGGTGATCACCAGACCGATCAGCGGATCTCCGAGGTCGAAGCCGAGGGCGACCGTCGCCGCGCTGCCGACCACGGCCAGCGACACGTAGCCGTCGGCCCGCGCATGGCGGCCGTCGGCGGTCAGCGCCGCGCTGTCCAGGCGGCGCCCCGCCCGCAGGCGCACGCGCGCCGCGAGCTCGTTGCCGGCGAAGCCGATGACGCCGGCGGCGGCCAGCGCGCCCGGGAGATCGAGCTGCTGCGGGTCGATCAGCCGGTCGATCGCCTCGACGCAACGTTACGCCCCCGTCCTACCATCGACCGCTCCCCATGGTCCGCCCCACGCTCTCCGTCCTCGACCTCGCGCCGATCCGCGAGGGCGGCACCGTCGCCGGCGCGCTCCAGCAGACGCTCGAGCTCGCCCGCCACGTCGACGCGCTCGGCTACCACCGCTTCTGGCTCGCCGAGCACCACAACTTCCCGGGCATCGCCAGCGCCGCGACGGCGGTGCTCATCGGCCAGGTGGCGGCGGCCACGCAGCGCCTCCGCGTCGGCTCCGGCGGCGTGATGCTGCCCAACCACGCGCCGCTGGTGATCGCCGAGCAGTTCGGCACCTTGGCGGCGCTCTTCCCCGGCCGGATCGACCTCGGCCTCGGCCGCGCGCCCGGCGCCGACATGCAGACCGCCCACGCGCTGCGGCGCGCGATGGACGACGGGCAGCAGTTCCCGGCCGACCTGCAGGAGCTGCGCGACTTCCTGGCCCCGGCGCGCCCCGGCCAGCGGATCGTCGCGGTCCCCGGTGCGGGGTCGGACCTCCCGATCTTCCTGCTCGGATCGAGCACGTTCAGCGCCCAGCTCGCCGCGCAGGAGGGCCTGGGCTTCGCCTTCGCCGCGCACTTCGCGCCGCAGATGATGGTGGAGGCCTTCGACCTCTACCGCGCAGGCTTCCGGCCGTCGGCGACGTTCCCCGAGCCGTACGCGATCGTCGGCGCCTACGTCCTGGTCGCCGACACCGACGCAGAGGCGCGGCGGCTGTTCACCTCGACGCAGGCCAAGCACACGTTGTTGATGCGCGGGCGCCCGCGGCAGACCCAGCCGCCGATCGAGGACCTCGACGCGTTCTGGACGCCGATGGAGCGCGCGTCCAGCGAGGCGCAGCTGCGCGAGGCGATCGTCGGCAGCCCGGAGACGGTCCGTGCCGGGCTGGCGTCGCTGCTGCAGCGCACCGGGGCGCGCGAGGTCGTCGTCGCCGCCGACGCCTACGACTTCGGTGCGCGGCTGCGGTCCTACGAGCTGCTCGCGCAGGCGTGGGACCGCGTGCCCGCCAGCTAGACGCGCAGCGCCGCGGCCAGCGCCGGCGCCAGGTCGCCCGCCCCGACGACCACGACGTCGTCGAGGTCCAGCCAGGCGGCGAGGCGGCGCAGCTCGGCGGCCAGCGGCTCGGCGATGTCCGCGTCGCTCGCCGCCGCGTCCGGCTCGCGGTGCGCGGCCTGGACGAGCAGGGCGCGCCCCGCCCGGTCGCTCTTGAGGTCCACGCGCCCGACCAGCTCGTCGCCCAGCAGGAACGGCAGCACGTAGTAGCCGTGCACCCGCTGCTCCTTGGGCACGTAGATCTCGATCCGGTAGCGGAACCCGAAGACGCGCTCGACGCGCGGCCGCTCCCAGATCAGCGAGTCGAACGGGCCGACCAGCGCGCGGGCGTCGACGCTGCGCGGCACGCGGGCGCCCGGCGCCAGGTAGGCGGGCGCCTTCCAGCCCTCCACGGCGACCGGCAGCAGGTCGCCCGCCTCGACCAGCTCGGCGACGCGCAGCTTGGAGTCGGCCGACGGCAGGCGGAAGTAGTCGCGCAGGTCGGGCTCGGTCGCGACGCCCATCGCGCGGGCCGCGGTCCGCAGCAGCGTCCGCTGAGCCTCGTCGTCGTCGGGCGTCGGCGCGTTCACGATCGCCGCGGGCAGCACGCGCTCGGGCACGTCGTAGCGGCGCTCGAAGCGCACCCGCCGCGCGCTGGTCACCTCGCCGCTCCAGAACAGGAACTCCAGCGCGCGCTTGACGTCGGACCAGTCCCACCACGGGCCCTTGGCCTCGCGCGGCGCGTCGAGGTGGGCGAGCTGCGCGGCGGTCAGCGGCCCGCGGGCGCGGATGTCGTCGAGCACCGCGGCGACCAGCTCGGGCCGGTCGGTCGCGATGCGGCGCATCCCGCCCCACGCGTCGTCG
>DASYBY010000538.1:0-5600 GCA_036500525.1 Baekduia sp.
CAGGGCGATCTCGACCAGCTCCGCGCCGCGATCGACGAGCACGTCCAAGGCGGTGTTGAACACGCCTTCGAGCGCCGGGTCGGGCGGGAAGCGCCCCTCGGCGCCGTCGAACGCGGCGCGCGCCACGCCGACCCGCAGGCCCGCCAGCGACGGCCCGACCTTGGCCATCAGGTCGGTCGCCGGGCGGGCGGTCGAGTAGGGGTCGGTGTCGTCCTGCCCCGCGATCGCCGCGAGCACGAGCGCGCAGTCCTCCGCGGTGTGGGCGAGCGGGCCGATGCGGTCGAGGCTGTAGCCGAGCGGCGCGACGCCCGCGCCGGCGACGAGGCCGAAGGTCGGCATCATGCCGGTCACGCCGCAGTAGGCCGCCGGCAGCCGGATGGATCCGCCGGTGTCGGTGCCGAGGCCCGCGAGGAAGCAGCCCGCCGCCACGCCGGAGCCGGTCCCCGAGCTCGACCCGCCGGGCCACGTGTCGAGGTCCCACGGGTTGCGCGGCAGCGTGAACGGCTTGGCCGGGTCGGGCGGCCCGAAGGCGAACTCCATGGTGGTGGTCTTGCCGACGATCACCGCGCCGGCCTCGCGGAGCCGCGTCGTCGCGGTGGCGTCGCGGCCCGCACCCCACGCCGGGTCGAGCACGAGGCTGCCCGCGGTCGTCGGCCCCTCGGCGGCCGAGATGATGTCCTTGATCCCCACCGGGACGCCGTGCAGCGGCCCGCGGTCCTGGCCGGCCGCGCGCTCGCGGTCGGCGGTCTGCGCCGCCGCGGTCGCCTCCTCGGCGAAGCGCGTGACGAACACGCCGAGCCGCGGATCGAGCGCGTCGGCCCGCGCGAGCGCGGCCGCGGTCAGCTCGGCGCTGGAGACCGCGCCGTCGCGGAGCTGCCGCGCGGCGTCGGCGACGGTCTGCGGGAGCGCGCTCATGCCGTCCTCCCGGTCGGGGCCGGCGCCGTCTCTGGCTCCGCGGGGATCCCCGACAGGTACGACGCCTCCACCTTGGCGAGCTGATCGCGCACCTCGTCGGCGGTCCCCTCGATCATCACGCGCCCGCGCTGCAGGACGTAGACGCGGTCGGCGACCGTCAGCGCCTGGCGCACCTGCTGCTCGACGAGCAGCACGCCCATGCCCTCGTCGGCGGCGGCGCGCACCGCGCGCAGCAGGCGCTGCGCGGCCAGCGGCGCGAGGCCGAGCGACAGCTCGTCGGCCAGCAGCAGGTCGGGCTTGCCGGCCAGCGCGCGGGCGAGCGTGAGCATCTGCTGCTCGCCGCCCGAGAGCAGCCCCGCCCGCCGCCCGAACAGCGGCTCCAGCTCGGGGAACAGCTTGAAGCAGTCGTCCGCCGCCACGCCGCCCAGCTGCAGGTTCTGCGCCACCGTCATCGACATGAACACCGACCGCTCCTCGGTGATGAACCGCATGCCGGCGCGCGAGCGCTGGAAGAGCGGCGTCCAGCGCGTGTCGCCCTTCCACGCCACGCTGCCCTCCAAGGGCTTCAGCTCGCCGGCCAGCGTGAGCAACGTGGTGGTCTTGCCCGCGCCGTTGGCGCCGAGCAGCGCGACGACCTCGCCGGGCTCGACCCGCAGGCTCAGGTCGTGGACCACCGCCATCGCGTTGTACCCGGCCGAGACGCCCTCGGCCTCGATGATCGCGCTCATGCCGACACCGCCTGCTCTTCGCTGACTTCGCCCAGGTAGGACGCGATGACCGCCGGATCGTTGCGGACCTCCGCCGGCGTGCCCGTGGCGATCTGCTCGCCGAAGTTGAGCACCGTGATGCGATCGCACGTCCGCATGACGAGGTCGGTGTCGTGCTCGACGAGCAGGATCCCCATGCCCCAGTCGTGCGACAGGCGCCGCAGCAGCGTCGAGAGCTCCTCGCGCTCGGCGTCGTCGAGGCCGGCGGCCGGCTCGTCGAGGCACAGCACGCTCGGCTCGACGGCCACCGCCCGCGCGATCGCCAGCAGCCGCCGCCGCCCGTAGGGCAGGTCGGTCGGGAGATCGCTCAGGCAGTCGTCCAGCTTGAAGTCCATCACCGCCGCATGGACCGCCGCGCTCAGCGGCGGCGTGGTCGGCAGGCCGAGATCGGTCAGGTAGGCCCGCAGGTCGTCGGGCTCCGACGCCGTGCGCAGGTTGTCGAGGACCGTCATGTCGTCGAACAGCTCCAGCGACTGGAACGACCGCGTGAGCCCGGCCCGCGCGATCCTGCTCGGGCTGGTCGTCGTGAGCATCTTGTCGTCCAACCGGACCGTGCCGTCCCGTGGGCGGACGAAGCCGGTGACCGTGTCGATCAGCGTCGTCTTGCCCGCGCCGTTGGGGCCGATCAACCCCAGGATCTCGCCCGGGGCGATGGTCAGCGACACGTCGTGCAGGGCGCGCACGCCGCCGAAGGCGACGGTCACGTGGTCCACCGACAGCGTCCGCGGCTTGACGCGCCGGGGCGCGCCGCCACCGTCGGCGAAGGCCGGCGGCTTGGGCGGCTTGCGCCACCGCGCGGGGATCAGCCCGTTCATCTGGCGCCACATCAGCGCCGCGGCGCCGTCGGGCGCCTGCACGATCGTCAGCAGCAGCAGGACGCCGGCGCCGAGCGGCACGTAGCTGGAGACGCCGCCGCCCAGCGGGGTCAGCGCGCGGGTGATGATGCCGCCGACCTGGCCGAGGCCGCCGATCAGCGGACCGGCGATCCAGCCGATGCCGCCGACGACCGACTGCGCCACGAACTGCACCGAGTCCAGCGTGTTGAACGAGGTGTAGACGATGACCGGGCTGCGGAAGGCGAGCAGGATGCCGCCCAGCGCCGCGATCATGCTCGACAGCCCGAAGGCGAACAACTTGGCGCTGGTGGTGTCCACGCCCAGCGACGCCGCGGCCCGCTCGTTGGCCCGGGTCGCCAGCAGGCGGCGCCCGCTGCGCCCTCGCCGCACGTTGGCGACGATCAGCGCGACGACCAGGAACACGACGATGCACACGCTCGCGTAGCGCTCCGGATGGAGGATCGCGTCGATGTCGAAGCCCAGCGGCTTCGGCGTCCCGACCACCGTGCCGGTCACGCCGCCGGTGTACTTGGCGTTGGTGAAGATGAGGTGCTCGAGCGTGACCGCGAGCCCCATCGTCGCGATCGCCAGGTAGACCCCGCGGGTCCGCAGGCAGATCGCGCCGAGGATCAGGCCCAGCGGCAGCGTCGCCAGCAGCGCGATCGCCACCGCCAGCAGGAACGGGATGTCGGTGGTCGCGACGATGCGCCCCGCGACCCACGCGCCCCAGCCCGCGAAGGCGAACTGCGCCAGCGAGAGCTGCCCGGAGTAGCCGGTGACCACGACGAAGGACAACAGGATGACCGCGACCGCGACCGTGGTCGTGATCGAGTCCAGCCAGTCGGCGGGCAGGTTGAGCTGCACCACCACCAGCGCCGCGACCGCCACGGGGATGACGATCTGCGGCCGCACGCGCCCGGTGCCCAGCCGCGGCAGCCGCTCGGCGATCCGCGTGCGCTGGGAGCGGTCGTGCCCCCGCACGATCAACACCACCAGGATGAGGAGGAAGGGGGCCGCGTCGGCCCAGCCGGGCGACGCGACGTAGCGGCTGATCTCGGATTGGATGATCCCGATGACCAGCCCGCCGACGACCGTCAGCGGGAACGAGGTCAGCCGGCCGACGACCGCCGCGGCGAGCGCCGGGAAGACGAGCAGCGTCAGCTGCGTCACCTGCAGGCCGGTGATCGGCGCGAGCAGGATCCCCGCGACGCCGGCCAGCGAGCTGCCGACGATCCAGTTGACCGCCGCGATCCGGTCGGCCGAGTAGCCGAGGGCGGCGAGCGCCCGCGGGTTCTCGATCGACGCGGTCGTCGCGCGGCCGAACTGCGTCCGCGTGTAGATCGCGCCGAGGATCGCGGCCAGCGCGAGGCTGATCCCCAGCAGGATCAGCTTGTCGGCGCCGATCGTGGCGCCGAGGAGGTGCACGGTCCCGGTCGGCAGGACCGGGTGGATCACCTGCACGTCGGAGGGGTAGATGTGCCCCGACGCCTCGACCAGGACCGTGAGCACGCCCAGGGTGCCGATCATGCGGGTCACCGGCGCCGCGGAGCGCAGGGGCCGCATGATCAGCAGGTGGATCAGGAAGCCCAGGGCCGCGCAGCTGAGCACCCCGCCGACGAACGCCGGCAGGTAGGCCCAGCCCGCGTGGACGTCCAGCTCCCAGAACACGTAGGTGCCGACCATCCCGATCGCACCGTGGCCGAAGTTGACCACCCCCGAGCCGCGGTAGACGATGACCAGCCCGAGCGCGAGCAGCGCCAGGAGCGAGCCCGAGGCCATCCCGAGGATGGCGAATTGCACGACGTCGGTCATCGTCTTGTCCTCCGGCTACTTGAGCTGGCTGCCGAGGTCCACGAAGCCGTCGGAGACGAGCTTCTGCTTGCCGTCGGCGATCTTGTAGACGACGACCCCCATGCCGTAGATCCGCGGAAGGCCCTTCAGCGGTCCGGGCTTGGTGGTGCTGTACGGCGGCTCGATCTTCGTCTCGAAGTTGTCCACCTTCTGCATCGCGGCGAGCGTGCTGCTCGCGTCGACGTCGCCCGAGATGGTCCCCATCGCGTGGGCGAGGATCTGGACGGCCGCGTACCCCTCGATGCTGAACGAGTTGATGTCGGCCTTCGGGTCGAGCGCGTGGATCTCGGAGATCACGCCGTCGATGTCGGCGTTGCCGGTGGCGCCCGTCGAGTACGCGGCGGAGCCGACCATCATGCCGTTGGCGTCGTCGCCGAGCTGCTTCTGCACCGAGGCCGGCAGCGAGGCCGCCGTCACCGAGACCGGGGTCTTGGGCGCGCTGCTCTGATGCACGCTGGCCATGACCTTCGGCAGCTCGGTCGGCGGCATCGGCGAGATGATGCACTTGGCGCCGGCCGAGAGCAGCGACGCGATGGCGGGCGCGTAATCCGCGGCGCCCTGGCCGGTGTCGACGATCTTGGCGAGCTTGCCGCCGCCGGAGGCCGCGGCGAAGCCCTTGGCCGCGTACTCGTCCTCGACCTTCGTGCTGGCGCCGTAGTCCTCGGTGATGAGGCCCGCGACCTTGCACGTCTTGTCGAAGCCCGCGGCGTAGCCCATCGACGCGTAGAGCTGGTACTGCGACTCCAGCGGGAACGACACCTTGCTGTTGCCCTCGAGGCTGTTGGTGGCGTCGGCCCCGACGTACGGGACGTTGCCGGCCTCCAGGATCGGGAGGAAGCTCGTCGACTGCACCGAGTAGGACCCCAACACCGCCGCGAACTTGTCGGAGATGGCCTTGCGGGCGCACTGCGCGGCGATCTCGGGGCTGGCCTGGTCGTTGCAGACCGTCAGCTCGATCTTGTGGCCGTTGACGCCGCCCGCGTCGTTGATCTTCTTGATGGCGGCCTTCATCGCCGGCGGACCCTGCGGGTAGGCGAAGGTCGAGGCCTGGAACTGCCCCAACGCCATCACCTTGATCGGCGATCCGCCGCCGCCGCTGCTCCCGGAGGAGGCGGTGCTCGAGTCGTCGCCCGAGCTGCCACATGCCGCGACGGCCAGACAGCCGGCCGTCAGTGCGGCGGCCGCGACCACGCGCGACGTTCGGATGGTCCGGCGGTGACCGCCGCCGGTG
>DASYBY010000539.1:0-2680 GCA_036500525.1 Baekduia sp.
GGACGCGTTCGTCATCGTCACGCCCGAGTACAACTACGGGTTCAGCGCGCCGATGAAGAACGCCATCGACTTCCTGCACGCCGAGTGGCAGCACAAGCCGGTCGGGTTCGTCAGCTACGGCGGCGTCGCGGCGGGCACGCGCGCGGTGCAGATGCTCAAGCAGGTCGTGACCACGCTGAAGATGCTCCCGGTCTTCGAGTCGGTGAACATCCCGTTCCACACGCAGTTCATGGATGACGAGGGGCGCGTGCAGGCCAACGAGACCATGGAGCTGGCGGCCGACGCGATGCTCGACGAGCTGGTGCGCGCCGAGGAGACGCTGCGGCCGCGGCGCGTGGGGGCGGCGGCGTAGGGACACCCGCCGCGGGTCCGACTCGAGGCATGGCCCTATAGGGGCCTCGGGTCGAGTCGGACGCGGGTGCGCGGCGGATGGTCCCCGCGCGCGCGTTACTCCAGGGGCTCAGCCTCGGTGTCGAAGATGCCCTGGGCGTCGAGGGCGACGACGGTCTCCAGCAGGGTTCCCGCGATGTCGAGGGTGCGGGTGATGGTGACCTCGACGTCGTCGCCCAGGGCGTCGAGCGGGTCGAGCTTGTGCTGGTCGGCGAGCGACGTGATGGTGCGGCCGGCGTCGGCCAGCTCGCGGAGGATCGCTGCGCGGATCGGCAGCGCGTCGCGGAGGGACAGGGTGACGACGGCCGGGTTCGGCGCGCCGTTACGCTGGGTCGTGCTCATGGAGTTACAGCTCCTTGGGCCATGGCCCGGGGTGTTTGCGCACCGCCGGGCCGCTTTTTGTTGTCGATTCGGGACGCTATCAGGGCGGGCGGCTGGAGTGGGAGGGGCGCAGGCGTTCGTTCAGCGAGCGTCACCGCGGAGCCGATGGGAGCGATCGGCGGCGGCCCTGCGAGGCCTCGCGGGCAGCGGCCCACTAGGGTCCGCCGCGTGCTCGACGTGCTGCGGCCGGGGATCCTCGATGGGCTGGCGGTGTGCCTCGCCGGTGACGGCGACGGCGGCCCGGTGCGCGCGCGGCTGGCGGCGCTGGGCGCGGACATCGTGGCCGTGACGGCCGACCTGGCCGACGAGGACGCGGTCGCCGCCGAGGTCGCGGCCTTCGGGCGCGTCGACGTGCTCGTGGTCGACGCGGCCACGCCGTTCGTCGCTGCGGGCGGTGGGATGGCCGCGCTGCGCACCGCCGTGGACGGCAGCTGGAACGCCGTGCGCGCGATCGTCAACGCGGGGTGGACCGCCGAGGGCGAGCCGGTGGGCGGCAAGGTCGTGCTCCTCGCGCCCGGCCCCGACGCCGGTCAGCACGCCGGCGCGGTCGGCGCGGCGCTGGAGAACGCGGCCCGCACGCTCTCGATCGAGTGGTCGCGCTTCGGCGTGCGGACCACGGCGATCGTCCCGCGCGCGGGCGCCGGCGACGATGAGCTGGCCGAGTTGGTGGCCTTCCTCGCCTCGCCCGCCGGCGACTACTTCAGCGGCTGCGCGTTCGCGCCGGGCGCAGGCGCCGGCGCGACGCAGGCCTGACGGCCGCGCGCCCCGCGGATCCGGGTCGCTCAGAGCTGTCATGGACAGCGCTCAGCGACCCGGATCGCGCGAGGGCCAGCGAGGGCTGGCGGCGCGCGCCGCTCAGCCCGCGATCGGGCTGCCCGTCTCCAGCACCGTCTTGAGGTCGCTGAGCACCCAGCTCCAGCCGCCGCCGGCGCCCTCGGCCTCGAGCCCGCCGCTGAGCAGGTTCGCCAGCCTCGGCGCGCCCGACAGGTCGTGGATGAGCGTGAGGCGCGTGCCGCCGTACGCCCCTTCGTCGATCTCGTAGGTCAGGCGCGTGAAGCCCTCGGCCTTCAAGTCCTCGTCCATCACCATGCGCCAGCTGAGGACCAGCCGCCGCGGGGGATCGGCCTCGATGACCTCGCCGTCGATCGCGAGATCGGGGGCGCCCTGGGCGCGCATCTCGGGACTCGTCTCCGCGGTGAACGCGCCGCCCGGCCGCAGGTCGTAGTGCACCGTGCCGCCGTAGCCGTACTTCTGCGACCACTCAGGGGAGGTGATCGCGTCCCACACCGCCTGCTGCGTCGCCTTGATGTAGACGCGGTAGACCTGGGTGGTCACGCCGGTCTGGGTCGTCTCGGTCATTCCGGGTTCTCCAGTTCGTGCTTGAGATCGGCGAGCGCCGACACGCGGCGCTCCGTGTACTTGTCGATCCACCGGTCGTGGATCAGGCGGATCGGCACCGGGTTGAGGTAGTGCAGCTTCTCCCGGCCCGACCGCCGGGTGACGACGAGGTCCGCGTCCTCCAGGACCCGCAGGTGCTTCATGACCCCGAAGCGCGTCATCTCCAGCTCGGACTCCAGCTCGGTCAGCGTGCGGCCGTCACGCGTGTAGAGCAGGTCCAGCAGGAAGCGGCGCGTCGGGTCTGCGAGTGCCTTGAAGACGCGGTCTTCGTCGTCGGCCATGTCCCGAACGAAGTTACGTGACCAAACGGTCACATGTCAAGGGCAGGCGGTTGAAGTGGCGCCGAACGAGCGCTATACTTGCGCCCGCAACTACTTCTCCCCCGCGTCGGAAGGCCGGACATGCAGCTCCAGGGCATCCATCACATCAGCGCCATCACCGGTGACGCCCAGCAGAACCTCGACTTCTACACGCGGGTGCTCGGCCTGCGGCTGGTGGCGAAGTCGGTCAA
>DASYBY010000540.1:0-2734 GCA_036500525.1 Baekduia sp.
CAGCAGACCGCCGCCAACTTCGAGGTGCTCAGCATCCCGACGCTGATCCTCTTCAAGAACGGCGCCGTCGCCAAGAAGGTCATCGGCGCGTACCCCAAGCGCAAGCTCGAGGCCGAGCTCGAGCCCGTCCTGTCGGCCTAAGGGCCACCCGCAGGACCCGCAGCCTCGGGGACCAGCCTCGCCTCCGCGTCGGCCTTGCCGCCGACGTCGAAGGCGAGGCCCTCGTGCTCCAACCGCCGCCGCACGCCCTCGGGATCGCCGAGCGCGGCCGCCGACACCCGGCCCGTCGCCTTCAGCACGCGGTGCGCGCCCTCGCAGGCCAGCCGCGTGAGCCGGGCGTTGATGCCGATCGCCTGCCGCGGCACGCCGCCCGCCAGCGCGACCACGTCGCCGTAGCTCATCCAGCGTCCCCGCGGGATGGCCGCCACGGTCGCCCGCAGCGACCCGTCGTCCATGCGGCTGACCGGAGCTTCCGCCTCGGTCGCCGTCTCCGCCACGTCCATCGTCAGTGCATCGCTCATGCACCGACTAGGGCGCGGGCGACGAAGACTCGCCCCCGCCCCGCCCGACCGCAGTCCGCGCGCGGACCTACGCCTTCGCGACCACGATCGTCACCGCGTGGCCGTCGACCGTCGCCTGGGTCCCCGCGCCGTTAGCCCCGTAGGCGACCGACGTCGCGAGCACCTCGCCGGCCACGAACGTCTCGTGCTCGCGGACCGCGTCGAGGATCTCCGCGTCGCCGCCGAGGTCCAGCGCGATGCGGTCGGAGACCTCCAGCCCGGCGTCCTTGCGCGCGTTCTGGATCGCCCGCACCACCTCGCGCGCCCAGCCCTCACGGCGCAGCTCGTCGTCCATCGCCAGATCCAGCGCCACGGCGTGCCCGCCCTCGCGCTCGACCTGGAAGCCGTCCAGCGGCTGCAGCCCGACCAGCAGGTCGTCGGCCGTCAGCTCGTGGTCGTGGCCGTCGACGTTGACGCCGACGGTCCGGCCCTCGCGCAATGACACCGCGACGCGGTCGGCGTCCAGCGCCTCGATCGCCGCCGCCACCTGCGGCATGTTCTTGCCGAAGCGCGGGCCGAGCGTGCGGTAGTTGGGCTTGAGGTCGTAGGAGCCCAGCTCGTCGGCCTCGTCCACGAAGCGCAGCGACTTGACGTTGAGCTCCTCGCCCACGATGTCGCCCATCGCCTCCAGCGACACGCGCTCGCGCCCCGCGGCCACCACGACCGCCTCGCGCAGCGGGCGCCGCAGGCCGACCTTCGCGCCCGCGCGGGCCCGCAGGCCCAGCGCCACGGCCTCGCGGGCCGTCGCCATCGCCGTCTCCAGCTCGAGGTCGCGCGCCGGCGCCACCGGCCAGTCGGTGAGGTGCACCGACCCGGTCGAGCCGTCCAGGTTGTCGAAGATCTCGTCGGCGATGAACGGCGCGAACGGCGCCAGCAGCTGCGACACGGTCAGCAGGCACTCGCGCAGCGTCGCGAACGCGCGCGGATCGCCGTCCCAGAAGCGCCGGCGCGAGCGCCGGACGTACCAGTTGGAGAGGTCGTCGACGAAGGCCGCGATCTCCCGCGCGGCGACCGTCGCGTCGAACGCGTCCATCCGCTCGGTGACCGTCTCGACCGTCGCCCCCAGGCGCGACAGCACCCAGCGGTCGAGGTCGGTCGCCGGGCCGGGCTCGGCCGTCGCCGCCTCGCCCGCCGCGTTCTCGTACAACACCAGGAACCCGTACGTGTTCCAAAGGGTGTTGAAGAACAGCCGCACGCCCTCGGCGATCGTCTCCTCCGAGAAGCGGTAGCCGTCCCAGGGCTGCTTGGAGGAGAAGAAGTACCAGCGCAGCGCGTCGGCGCCGAACTTGTCGAGCACCGCGAACGGGTCGACCACGTTGCCCTTGGACTTGGACATCTTCTGCCCGTCCTCGTCCAGGATCAGGCCGAGGCAGACGACGTCCTGGTAGGGCGCCTTGTCGAACAGCAGCACCGACACCGCCAGCAGCGAGTAGAACCACCCGCGCGTCTGGTCCAGCGCCTCGCAGACGAAGTCCGCCGGCCAGGCCTGCTCGAAGCGCTCCTCGTTCTCGAACGGCGCGTGCCACTGGGCGAACTGCATCGCACCCGAGTCGAACCACACGTCGATGACCTCGGGGACGCGCGTCATCAGCTTGCCCGACTTGGGGCTCGTGAACGTCACCTCGTCCACGTACGGGCGATGCGGGTCTTCGAGCTTGACGCCCGAGAGCTCCTCCAGCTCGGCGAACGAGCCGATGACGTGGATCTCCTCGCCGTCCTCGCTGCGCCACACCGGCAGCGGCGTGCCCCAGTAGCGCTCGCGCGAGAGCGCCCAGTCGACGTTGTTCTCCAGCCAGCGCCCGAAGCGCCCGTGCTTGACGTGCTCGGGATGCCACGTGACCTGCTCGTTGGCGTCGAGCAGGCGGTCGCGCAGCTTCGACGTCGCGATGTACCAGGAGGGCTTGGCGTAGTAGAGCAGCGGCGTGCCGCAGCGCCAGCAGTGCGGGTAGCTGTGCTCGTACTCCTGGACGCGCAGCAGCCGGCCGCTGTTGCGCAGCTCCTCGACCAGATCGGCGTCGGCGTCCTTGACGAAGCGGCCCTCGTAGCCCTTGATGCGCTCGTCGTAGGTGCCGTCGAGCTGCACGGGGTTGACGACCTTCAGGCCGTACTGCGCGCCGAGGCGGAAGTCGTCCTCGCCGAAGGCGATCGCGGTGTGCACGAGGCCCGTGCCGTCG
>DASYBY010000541.1:0-1942 GCA_036500525.1 Baekduia sp.
CGGTGGAGGAGATGCTGCCGGCGCTGGCCGCCGGCAGCGGCACGGGCCTGGTGATCGCGCGCGCGTGGCTGTCGCTGCGCCTGCGCCGCCGGCGGGGACCGCACGCATGACCGAGGTCCACTCGCTGCAGATCGAGCGCACCTACCAGGCGCCCGCCGAGAAGGTGTTCGACGCGTGGACCAGCGAGGAAGTGCTCCGCCGCTGGTGGCAGGCCGAGCGCGGCTGGGAGACCAGCGAGGCCGAGGTCGACCTGCGCGTCGGCGGCGACGTGCGCGTCGTCATGCACGACCCCGAGAAGGACGTCGCGCACGGCGGTGGCGGCAAGTACACCGAGATCGATCCGCCGACGCGCCTGGCGTTCACCTGGCTCTGGGACGGCGACACGCGGCGCACGCTGATCGAGATCGACTTCGAGGAGGTCGACGGCGCCACCACCGTGCGCTTCACCCACAGCAACCTGTGGGACGAGGCCTCCGTCCGCTCGCACACCTACGGGTGGAGCAACATCCTCGACAACCTCGGTCGCACCCTGGAGATGGCGTCGAGCTGACCCGTGTTTCCCCGGCGAGGCCGTCGGACACTATGACGTCGACCATCCACCAAGGGGAGAAGTCCACATGATCGGCAACGTTGTGGGCGGCCGGAAGGCTGTCGTGGGGACCGTGACCGCGGCCGTGCTCGCGGCAGGCTCGTTCGGCGGGGTGGCCGGCGCCGCCTCCGACACCCATCACTACCCGGCGAAGTACGAGAAGTCCTTCGAGTCGACCTGCGCCAAGACGGCCAAGGCCGTCGGCGGCAAGAAGATCACCAAGTCCCAGGCCAAGGCCTACTGCAAGAGCGCGCTGAAGTGCATCGAGAAGAAGCTGACGCTGAAGCAGTTCGAGCAGGCCGCCGCGAAGATGCAGTCGGGCGAGACCAACCCCCACGCCAAGGTCCTGGCGGCCTGCGAGAAGCAGGCCGCGGCGAAGCTCAAGTAGCGGCGAGCCGGAGCCAGGCCTGGGCGCGCGTGCCGAGGCGCTCCGCCAGCGCGCCACATTCGGCGCCACGGAGCGCGCTGCCCGTGGGATGCTTGTCCGCGTGCCTGGGCACCCGAGCTCTTCTCTGCTCCTGCGCTGCAGCAGGTGCTGGACAAGTACCGCCGCGACCGGCTTCGCTCGGTGCCGTTCTTCGACGGCCTGCTGTCGGGGGAGACCGATGCGCTCGTCGCGTCGTTCTCGGGCACGCCCGCCCTCCATCACCCGGTGCGCGGGTGGATCCGGGGCGAGGACGCGTTTCGCCGGTTCGTCGGCGACACGCGGGCGTGGCTGACCGAACGGCACGTCGAGGTCGAGGAGGTCAACATCCTCATCACGACGCCGCGCGGCATCGAGGAGGTCGTCCTGCGCCTCGACGGCGACGAGGGGCGCATCGGCCTCCCGCTGGCGTTCGCCACCGACCACGACGACAACGAGCGCATCACCGAGATGCGCCTGTACTTCAGCACCTGGCCGCTGCTCGGCCGGCGCTCGAGCTGCCCGCCGCTGCCGCGGCCCGACCGCGACCTCGACGGCCCCGACGTGGTCGGCGAGTACCGGCGCGCGCTGGCGACCGGCGACGTGGACGCGATCCTCGCCGCGTTCGAGCCCGACGGCTACCTGCGCGAGCCCGACGGCGACACCCGCGTCCACCGCGGCCCCGCCCAGCTGCGCACCCTCTACGAGCACCTCTTCTCCGACGGCGGCGGCATCACGCTGGAGCCGTGCTCGGTCACCGACGACGGTCGGATCTGCGCGTTGGAGTACAACACGGTCGCCCGGAGCCCGACGGCGCGCTCCCCCGAGGCGGGCCTCGGCGTCTACGTGCGCGGCGACAGCGGCAGGCTCGCCGCCGCCCGCGTCTACCACGATCCTGACCCACCGTTCGACCAAGGAGCAACACCATGAACACCCTGGACTTCAAGTTG
>DASYBY010000542.1:0-3500 GCA_036500525.1 Baekduia sp.
GCGCCTGGCGGTCGGCTACTCGCTGGAGGAGATCCCCAACGACATCACGCAGGTGACGCCGGCGAGCTTCGAGCCGACGATCGACTACGTGGTCGTCAAGTGGCCGCGCTTCGCCTTCGAGAAGTTCCACGGCGCCAACGCGGAGCTGTCGACCCACATGAAGTCGGTGGGGGAGGCGATGGCCATCGGCCGCACGTTCTCCCAGGCGTTCCTGAAGGCCATGCGCTCGCGCGAGCTCGACGCGCCGCCGCAGCTCGACGGCCTCGACGCAGCGACGCTGCTGAGCATGCTCGAGCGGCCGACCTCGGACCGCTTCGACATCCTGCTGCAGGCCTACCGCCAGGGCGTCACGCGCGACCAGATCCACGAGAAGACCTTCATCGATCCGTGGTTCCTGCGCGAGCTGGAGGCCATCGCGGCCGATCCCGACAAGCCGTTCGAGGGCGAGCGTTCCTACAAGGCCGTCGACACGTGCGCCGCGGAGTTCGCCGCCGAGACGCCGTACTTCTACTCGGGCTGGGAGCGCAAGGCCGCCCACGAGGTGACTCGGTCCCACCCACCCAAGCCGTCGGTCGTGATCCTCGGCGGCGGTCCCAACCGCATCGGCCAGGGCATCGAGTTCGACTACTGCTGCGTGCACGCCGCGATGACCGTCCGCGAGAGCGGGCGCGACGCGGTGATGATCAACTGCAACCCCGAGACGGTCTCGACCGACTACGACACGTCGGATCGCCTGTACTTCGAGCCGCTGACGCTCGAGGACGTGCTCGGCGTGATCGAGATCGAGCAGCCCGAGGGCGTCATCGTCCAGTTCGGCGGCCAGACGCCGCTCAAGCTGGCCGACGGCCTGCAGGCCGCAGGCGTGAAGATCCTCGGCACGAGCGTCGACTCGATCGACCTGGCGGAGGAGCGCGGCCGGTTCGGCGACCTGCTGGCGCGCCTCGGCTACCACGCGCCGCCCTACGCCACGGCGTCGACGATCGACGGCGCGCTGGCCGCCGGCGAGGAGGTCGGCTATCCGCTGCTCGTGCGGCCGAGCTACGTGCTCGGCGGCCGGGCGATGGAGATCGTCTACTCCGGCGAGGGCCTGGCCGACTACCTGACGCGCCACGCGGACCCGGACCCCACCCACCCACGCAACATCTACCTCGACCGCTTCCTGGAGGACGCCATCGAGGTCGACGTCGACGCGCTCTGCGATGGCGACGAGGTCTGGGTCGGCGGCATCATGCAGCACGTCGAGGAGGCCGGGATCCACTCCGGCGACAGCGCCTGCGTGCTGCCGCCGCACTCGCTCGGCCCCGACATGCTCGAGCAGATCCGCGCCACGACCCGCGGCATCGCGCTCGGGCTCGGCGTGGTCGGCCTCATGAACGCGCAGTACGCCGTCCACAGCGGCAAGTTGTACGTCATCGAGGCCAACCCGCGGGCGTCGCGGACCGTGCCGTTCGTCTCCAAGGCCATCGGCGTGCCGCTGGCCAAGATGGCCTGCCGGATCATGCTCGGCGAGAAGATCGCCGACCTCGGGCTGCCCGCCGAGGACGCGCCGCTGGACCACGTCAGCGTCAAGGAGGCGGTCCTGCCGTTCGACCGCTTCGAGGGCTCCGACGCGATCCTCGGCCCGGAGATGCGCTCCACCGGCGAGGTGATGGGCGTCGCCCGCGACTTCCCTAGCGCCTTCGCCAAGGCCCAAGCCGCGGCGGGCGCCGCGCTGCCCGACTCCGGCACGGCGTTCATCACGGTGACCGACAGCGACAAGCCGGCGGCGGTCGCCGTCGCGCAGCTGCTGCACGACCTCGGGTTCACGATCGTCGCGACGCGCGGCACCGCCGAGGCGATCCAGCGCTGGGGCATCCCGACCGACGTCGTCAACAAGATCGCCGACGGCTCGCCGCACGTGGTCGACCTGATCGAGAGCGGCGAGGTCGACCTGGTGGTCAACACGCCCACCGGCTCGGGCGCCCGCACCGACGGCTGGGAGATCCGCCGCGCGGCCGTGGCCCGCGGCATCCCGGCGCTGACGACCCTCAGCGCCGGCCTGAGCGCGGCGCGCGCGATCGCGGCCGCGCGCCAGGGCGACATCGGCGTCGTCTCGCTGCAGGAGCTGCACGCCGCGCGGCTCGGGACGACGACGCCGAGCACCACCGGAGCCGGGTCCTGATCTGGCGGGCGCTGTTCGGCCTGGTCCTGCGGCGCGTCGACGCCGAGACCGCCCACGGCTGGGGCGCGGCAGCGCTGCGCCTCGGCCTGGGCACGCCGCTGGTGCGCCGCGTGGTGCGCCGGGCGCTGATGCCGCGCGACGACGTCCTGCGCGTCCGGACGCTCGGCCTGGTCCTGCCCAGCCCGCTCGGGCTGGCCGCCGGCTTCGACAAGGACGCCCGCCACGTCGACGCGCTCACCGCGCTCGGCTTCGGGTTCGTGGAGATCGGGACGGTGACCGCGCAGCCGCAGTCGGGCAACCCGCGCCCGCGGATGTTCCGCCTGCCGGCCGATCGCGCGCTGATCAACCGCATGGGGTTCAACAACGATGGCGCGGAGGCGGCGGCGGCGCGGCTCTCGGCGCCGCGCGATCGCGCCACGATCGTCGGCGTCAACATCGGCAAGACGAAGCTCGCCGAGGACGCCGCGGCCGACTACCACGCCTCGGCGGCGCGGCTGGCGCCGCTGGCCGACTACCTCGTCATCAACGTCAGCTCGCCCAACACGCCCGGGCTGCGCGACCTGCAGGCCGTCGGCGAGCTGCGCACGCTGATCGCGACCGTGCGCGCGGCGATGGCCGAGGCGGGACGGACCGTCCCGCTGCTGGTCAAGATCGCCCCCGACCTCGCCGACGCCGACATCGACGCGATCGCGCAGCTCGCGGTCGAGACCGGGCTCGACGGGTTGGTCGCCACCAACACGACGATCGGGCGCGACGGGCTGGCGACCGATCCGGCGGTGGTCGCGGCGGCCGGCGCCGGCGGTCTCTCCGGCGCGCCGCTCGCCGACCGCTCGCTGGCCGTCCTGCGCCGATTGCGCGAGCGGGTGGGGGAGGACATGGTGCTGGTGTCCGTCGGCGGCGTGCAGACCCCGCAAGACGCCTGGGCGCGACTGCAGGCCGGTGCGACCCTCGTCCAG
The DNA here is from genome assembly GCA_036500525.1 of Baekduia sp. Classification (GTDB taxonomy): domain Bacteria; phylum Actinomycetota; class Thermoleophilia; order Solirubrobacterales; family Solirubrobacteraceae; genus Baekduia. Next base: position 3,118 of record DASYBY010000542.1, read on the forward strand.
GCGTACACCGCGTTCATTTACAACGGTCCGCTCTGGCCGTCCCGGATGCAGCGCGGGCTCGCGAAGTTGGCGCGTGCCGCAGAGGGTTCGAGCCCGCCCTGAGGGGCCGCGTTCGCACGAAGACGTTCAGGCTCAGACGAGTGTCCATGAGCGCGCGGGAGATCCCTTGCGCGACAAGGGCTCCAACACCAAACGACCCGGGCTCAAGTGCCTTGCGCACCGTTTTGCGGTAGATCGGGAAACGCGCCAAAGTCCCTGCAAACACCCGCGCGACCGTCAACCAGGGTGAAGAAGGGTCTACCTCAGGTGGAGGTCCAGGCAAATTGCCCCGCCGTGCCTTGCTGGCAGGCCTCCGATGTGTAGTATCGGCGCCCCGATGTCGC
>DASYBY010000543.1:0-9471 GCA_036500525.1 Baekduia sp.
GACAGCCGGGCACGTGGTGCCGGCGCTGGCGGTAGCCGACGCGCTGCGGGCTGAGGCCGGCGCCCGCGTCGTCTTCGTCGGCGGCGAGCGGGCCGAGAAGACGCTCGTGCCCGAGGCGGGCTACGAGCTGCGGACGATCGCGGTCGAGGGCCTGAGCCGCACCAACCCGCTGAAGGCCGCGCGCGGCGTGGCGAAGGCGGGAGCGGCGCTGGGCACCGCGCGGTCGATCCTGCGCGAGCTGGCACCCGACGCCGTGATGGGCGGCGGCGGGTACGTCGCCGGGCCGGTCGGCGCCGCGGCGGTGGCGCGCCGGATCCCGCTCGTGCTGACCGAGGCCGACAGCCACCTCGGCCTGACCAACCGCCTGCTGGCGCGCTTCGCCCGGCGGGTCTGCCTCGCGTTCCCGCTGGCCGGTCGCGACGGGGCGCGGTATCTCGTCACGGGGCGGCCCGTGCCGCCGCCGACCACCGACCGGGCGGCCGCCCGCGCGCGCTTCGGCCTGGAGGCGGGCGAGCAGTGCGTGCTGGTCTTCGGCGGCTCGCTCGGCGCGCGCTCGGTCAACGAGGCGGCGGTCGCGGCGTTCGCCGGCGCGCCGTTCCGCGTGCTGCACGCCTGCGGGACGCGCGACTACGACGCGCTGCGCGAGCGCCTCGGGGACCCGCCGCCGCCCGGCTACGACCTCCAGCCCTACATCACGCCCTTCGGCGACGCGCTCGCGGCGGCCGACCTCACGGTCGCGCGCGCCGGCGGCTCGATCTTCGAAGTCGCCGCGCACGGCCTGCCCGCGATCCTCGTGCCCTATCCCCACGCCAGCGCCGACCATCAGACGGCCAACGCGCAGTGGATGGTCGACGCGGGCGCGGCGACCGTCATCCGCGACGCCGAGCTGACCCCGCAGCGCCTCGACGACGAGGTCGGCGCGCTGCTGAGCGACCCCGCCCGCCTGGCGACGATGGCAGCCGCCTCCCGGGCGCTGGCACGGCCGGACGCGGCGCGCGACATCGCGCACGAGGTCCTCGCTGCGGCGGGGGCGGCGGCATGACACGCCGGTGCTCGGCGCACGCAGCGCGTCGGCGCACGGGCGGAGGCCGGGCATGACGGCTCTGCCCTGGGCCGGCCGGCGGATCCATCTCGTCGGCATCGGCGGTGCCGGCATGAACGGGTGGGCGCGGGTGGCGCAGCAGCTGGGGGCGACGGTCAGCGGCTCGGATCGCGTCGAGTCCCCGGTGCTCGACAAGCTGCGCGCTCTCGGCATCGAGGTCCACGTCGGGCACGACGCGGCCAACGTCCCGCCCGACGCCGACGTCTTCGTCTCGACCGCGATCCCGGCCGACAACCCCGAGCGGGTGGAGCGCGCACAGCCGCGGGCCGCGCTGCTCCGGGAGCTGACCCAGCTCAAGCACGTCATCGCCATCGCCGGCGCCCACGGCAAGACCACCACCACCTCGATGGCCGCCCACGCGCTGCTCGGCGCCGGCATGGAGCCCGGGTACCTCATCGGCGGCGCGCTGCGCTCGACCGGCGAGAACGCCGACTGGGGCGCGGGGGAGTGGCTGGTCGTCGAGGCCGACGAGTCCGACAAGTCGATGCTCGCGCTCGACACCGACGTCGCGGTCGTCCTCAACATCGAGCTCGACCACCACGCGACGTACGCGTCGCTGGTCGAGCTGAACGAGGTCTTCGACACCTTCCGGGCGAACGCCACACAGGCCGTCGTCGTCGCGCCCGAGCTGGCCCGCGACCCCGACGACATCGTCTTCGCCCCGCACGACCTGACCCTCGAGCCCGGCGGCTCGCGCTTCACCTGGCGCGGCCACGCGGTCCACCTGACCGTCCCCGGCGAGCACAACGCCCGCAACGCCGCCGCGGCGCTGGAGGCCTGCCGGCTCACCGGCGCCGACGAGGCCGCGCTGGTCGCCGCGCTGGCGTCCTTCTCCGGCGCCGGCCGGCGCTTCGAGCGGCTCGGCACCACCGCCTCCGGCGCGCTCGTCGTCGACGACTACGCGCACCACCCCACCGAGGTCGCCGCGACGATCGCCGCCGCCCGCTCGCTGCAGCCGCGCCGCCTCATCGCCTGCTTCCAGCCGCACCTCTTCAGCCGCACCCAGGAGCTGCATCGCGAGTTCGGCCGCGCGCTGGCCGCGGCCGACGTCGCGGTCGTCCTCGACGTCTACCCGGCCCGCGAGCGCGCCGAGGACTTCCCCGGCGTCTCCGGCCGCCTGATCGCCGAGGCCGCCGCCGACGCCGCCGCGGGCCGCGAGGTCCTCTGGCTGCCGACTCTCACCGACGCGGAGCGCGTCCTCGCGCCACGTTTGCGCGCCGGCGACGTCGTGCTCGTCCTGGGCGCGGGCGACATCGACACGCTCGGCCGCGCGCTGGTCGGCTGAGCCCGCGCTCGACCTTCGGCTTGCAGATGCAACAAGCTCGTCGGCTCGCATCCAGCTAGCGAGCTAGTGCGAGGCGCGGCCCCAGCTACTGCCGTTCAACGATGTGCGCGTTGTTCGATCGGGCTGGATGGGCAAGGGGAGAGGCGCTAGCAGCGGGATCGTTCGGGTCCGACCGGCTCGCCGCCTACTCTCTGGCGCAATGGCGAGCCTTGCGCCCCCTATGGCCTGGGATCCGATCGGCATCGGCGACACGTGGACGGGCATTGCGATCCCCATCCTGACGGTCGCGGCCATTTCGTTCGGCTTCATCCTCAGGGACATGTGGGAGACGCGCAGGTGGAGGAATTCCAGTCGATATGACGCGTACGACCGTCGCCCGGTGACCCGCGGCACCGTCATTTGCGACTGGGTAGACCTTCCGGTACTGACGAGCATCGCCCGGCAGAAGTCGGTCGCACCGGAGCCGGTTCGCGTGGAGCGCGGCGAAGGCACCACGACGAGCGGCAGTCTGGACGCAAGGCCGAAGGGCATCGGTGCCCGCATCGGCCGCGAGCGACGGGACGACGTTAAAGAGTTCTACGAGTTGACGCAGGACCCGAACGCCCTACTCGTCAAAGTGTTGGGAAAAATCGCCGATGACGGCCACCTCGCTGATGATCTTGATGAGTCGTTTGGGGCGGTCGCCTTCTCGGGCGACACGCTCGACGAGATGATTCGCGCTGCTAAGCAGTCGCCCGAACTCGAGGCCGCACGACAGGCGATTCGGACCTTGCAGGAGACCGCGACCCAAGAACGCATCCTTGATCGGTGGCGCTTCATCGCGCAGGAGCCGAAGTTCGCTCTTGTTGAGAGCACGTGGCGAGTCGACAGGGTCGGTGACGATGTGTACTGGATGGCCCTGACGAAGCTGCGCCAGGGTGAGTACCCGCCCGGACCCGGCTACGGCAACCCACCCGAGGTCCCGACGCTCGTCGACATCCCTGGCGACATGGCGCTCGTGGCAAAGTTCGACCCCGCGAAGCTCACAGATAGCGGTAAGGGCCGGCTCGTGAACGGGTCACGAGACGTACGTGCGGCGGTCTTCGGCATGACGGCGAACCTGGACGAAGAGCACAACAATCTCTGGATCACCCCGATCGCGGTCTTCGCCCGCATCGAGAGCTGACAGGCTAGTTCCGCGGTCGACGGTCTAGCCGGTCAGGTCGGTGGCACGGGACGGCGAGGGCGAACCGGGGCGTGCCGCCGCCCCGCCCTGTCCGTCCATGCCGCCGGTGGCTCCTCGGGTCGCCCGCCTGACCGGCGGGCAGGTGTCCGTCGCCCAGCGGCGAACACTGTTGCCGGATGCACCGTGCCGCCACCCTTCCTCGGGTCCGGGCCGTCCCGCGCTTGCCGCGGGCCATGGTCTGGGTCCTCGCCGTCGTCGCCCTCCTGGTCGCCGGCGGGTTCTGGGTGCGCGACTCCGGGCTCGTCGGCGTCGACCACGTCACGGTCACCGGCGCGACCGGTCCGCAGAGCCAGCGCATCACCAACCTCCTCGAGGACGCCGCGCGCGACATGACGACGCTGCACGTCCGTCAGGACCAGCTCGACGCCGTCGTCGCGCCCTTCCCGGTCGTCAAGGCGGTCAAGGTCCAGACCGACTTCCCGCACACCATGCGGATCACGATCGTCGAGAACGTCGCGGTCGCCGACGTCATGGCCGGGGGCGAGAAGACGCCCGTCGCCGGCGACGGCCGCCTCCTGCGCGGCGCCGCCACGGGCTCGCTGCCCATCGTCCCGCTGAAGGTCCCGCCGGCCGGCGCTCGCGTCACCGACCCCACCGCGATGCACGCCGTCGCCGCGCTCGCCGCCGCTCCCGCGGTGCTGCGCGACCGCGTCATCCACGCCTCGACGACCCGCGAGGGCGGCCTCACCATGGCGCTGCGCGACGGTCCCGAGCTGCGCTTCGGCGGCGCCGATCGCCTCTCGGCCAAGTGGGCCTCGGCCGCCGCCGTGCTGGCCGACAAGGACTCCGCCGGCGCCACCTACCTTGACCTCCGCTATCCCGAGCGGCCCGCCGCCGGGGCGCTGGAGGACCCGACGACGCAGCACGATCCGGAGGCCGTGAACTCGGCCGATCCGTCTGCGACGACCACCGGTGTGGACCCCGCTGCGGGGACCGCGCCCTGACAGGCTCGATCAGAGCCTGAGCCTCGGTAAGCTGCCGAGTCTCAAGGTCGAGTCAAGACTTCCGCAAACTGCAAGCAAGATTGCGCCCTAGACTTCGCGTTGACACGCAAGAACGCCGATGCGTACCGTGCATTGGCCGAGACGGGCCTACCCCTGCCCAAAGTCTCGACGCTACCTAGAGGGTCGGACAGGAACTTCAAGCACATGGAAAGCGGCAGCTACCTCGCGGTCATCAAGGTCGTCGGCGTCGGCGGCGGTGGGATCAATGCGGTCAACCGCATGGTCGACGCCGGCCTCCGCGGCGTCGAGTTCGTGGCCGCGAACACCGACGCCCAGGCGCTCGCCATGTGCGACGCCGACATCAAGCTCAACATCGGGCACGAGCTCACCAAGGGCCTCGGCGCAGGCGCGAACCCGGACGTCGGGTTCGGCGCGGCGGCGGAGTCCCGCGACGACATCAAGGAGGCGCTGAAGGGCGCCGACATGGTGTTCGTCACCGCCGGTGAGGGTGGTGGCACCGGCACCGGTGCTGCGCCCGTCATCGCCGAGATCGCCAAGAACGAGATCGGCGCGCTGACGGTCGGCGTGGTCACCAAGCCGTTCGAGTTCGAGGGCACGCAGCGGATGCGTCCGGCCGAGGAGGGCGTGCAGCGCCTCCGCGACGTCGTCGACACGCTCATCGTGATCCCCAACGAGAAGCTGCTGGCGCTCGTCGAGCGCCGCACGACGATCCTCGAGGCGTTCCGGGAGGCCGACAACGTCCTCCGCCAGGGCGTCCAGGGCATCACGGACCTCATCACGATCCCGGGCCTCATCAACCTGGACTTCGCCGACGTCCGCACGATCATGCAGGACGCCGGCTCGGCGCTGATGGGCATCGGCCAGTCCGGCGGCGAGACCCGTGCGGCCGACGCCGCCAAGACGGCGATCAGCAGCCCGCTGCTGGAGCAGTCGGTCGAGGGTGCCACGGGCATCCTCCTCAACATCACGGGCGGGCCCGACATCGGCCTGTTCGAGATCAACGAGGCGGCCGAGATCGTCCAGGGTGCCGCCGACGCGAACGCCAACATCATCTTCGGCTCGGTCATCGACGAGTCGCTGGGCGACGAGGTGCGCGTCACCGTCATCGCCACCGGGTTCGACCACGGCCGTGCGCGGCCGCGGCAGGCCCGCGAGGAGGCGCGCGAGGGTGCGCGCCGTCGTGATCGCTCGCCGCGCGTCGAGCGCGAGTCGCTCGAGATCCGCGACGACGAGATCGACATCCCGCCGTTCTTGCGCTGATCAGCGTTCGCGTCCGGTGACGGACGCCAACCCGGCAAAACGAGGCGAATATCAGGGCGGAGGGCCAGATCCGGTCCTCCGTCGGACGGCAAGATCCCAAGAACTAGGGATGGTGCCGACCATCGGGATTGACGACACTGACCTGGAACAGGTTCGTTCCACCTCGTCGCCCAGCAAGGACGCAAAGCACATGCAAGACATGACCACGGACGAGCTGGCCGAGCTGCTGACGCAGCTCGAGCTGAGCACGGAGGACTCACGCGACGAGCTCCTCACCGACTTCCTCGTCCGGCCCTACCCGACCAAGAGCACGCAGGACAACTGAGCCGGCCCGGGCGGCTCAGGCCACGACGGGCGTGCCGCGGCGCGCCTGGTCCAGCGCTTCGAGCGTCTGCGTCACGCAGTCGGGCAGCGTCCGCGTGGGGAAGCCGCCGAAGACCTCGTCGACCAGCGCGGCGATGGCGGTGCCCTCGTGGCGGCGTGCGCGGCCGGCGGCCGCCACCAGCACGGGGCAGTCGGCACAGCGCGGGCTATCGCGGCAGCAGCGCTTCGAGGAGGGCATGACCGCCACGAGCGTAGCAAGAAAGCCGTAGGGCGCCCTAAGAACCCGTAGGGCTCCCAAATGGAGCGACCGCGGCGCTCCCGGTAAGGTCGGCGCATGCCTTCCGAGCGCTTCGTCGACGCCCTCAACGACCAGGTCGCCCGCGAGTTCGCCGCGGCCCACCAGTACACGGCGATCGGCGCCTACTACGCCGACGTGACCTACCCGCAGCTCTCCGCGTTCTTCTACAAGCAGGCCGAGGAGGAGCGCGAGCACGCGCTGAAGATGGTGGGCTACCTGCAGGACACCAACTCGCCCGTCACCTTCACGTCGATCGACGCGCCGCGCACCGACTTCGAGGACCACATCGCCCCGATCCGGCTCGCGCTCAAGCAGGAGCAGACGGTCACGGTGAGCATCAGCGAGCTGTTCGAGGTCGCCCGCGACACCAAGGACTTCCGCTCCGAGCAGTTCCTCCAGTGGTTCCTGGAGGAGCAGACCGAGGAGGAGTCCTCGATGTCCGACCTGCTCGCCGTCGCCGAGCGCACGGCCACGGTGCCGATGCTCCTCGAGGAGTACCTCGCCCGCGAGACGCCGGGCACGCATCCCGGCGAGTAGGACCCTTGACGCGGCCCGGCGCCGGCGAGGCCGACTGCTAGCCTCGCCGCCGTGGCCGCCGCTCCGACAGACACCGCGCTCCGGCGCACCCCGCTCTACGACAGGCACGTCGCCGCGGGGGCGAAGCTCGTGCCGTTCGCGGGCTGGGAGATGCCCGTCCAGTACGAAGAAGGCGTGAAGGCCGAGCACCTGGCCACGCGCGCCACGGCGGGCGTCTTCGACGTCTCGCACATGGGCGAGATCGCGACCAGCGGGCCGGACGCCGAAGCGTTCCTGCAGCGCCTGCTGAGCAACGACATCACCAAGCTCCAGACCGGCGGCGCGCAGTACTCCGTCCTCTGCCGCGAGGACGGCGGCGTGCTGGACGACCTCTTCACCTACCGCCTCGGCGCCACCGACTTCCTGACGGTCACCAACGCCGCCAACCACGAGAAGGACCTCGCGTGGTTCCAGCAGCAGGCGGCCGGCTTCGACGTCGAGCTCGAGGACGCGGCGCCGCGCTACGCGATGCTCGCCGTCCAGGGCCCGCAGGCGCGCGAGATCGTCCAGGCCCTGGCCGACGCGCCGCTGCCCGACCGCTTCACCTGCCGCCACCGGATGCTGCGCGGCAAGCGCGTCCTGGTCTGCGGCACCGGCTACACCGGCGAGGACGGCGTCGAGCTGCTCTGCGACCCCGCCGACGCGCCGATGCTGTGGGACGAGATCGTCAAGCGCGGCGCGCACCCGGCCGGCCTGGCCGCGCGCGACACACTGCGCCTGGAGGTCAACTACCACCTCTACGGCAACGACCTGATGGAGTCGCGCGGCCCGATCGAGGCCGGCCTCGGCTGGGCGTGCAAGGAGGACACCGGCTTCATCGGCGCCGAGGCCGTCCGCGCCGCCCGGAACCCTGACCCCGCCCACCCGGCCGAGAAGCTCGTCGCCTTCACCATGAGCTCCGGGATCGCCCGTCAGGGCAACCCGGTGGTCGGCGGAGGCGAGGTGACGTCGGGCACGATGTCGCCCTCGCTGGAGATCGGGATCGGCATGGCCTACGTCCCGGCGGCGCAGGCCGCCGAGGGCACCGAGCTCCAGATCGACGTTCGCGGCAAGCTGCGCTCCGCGACCGTCGCGAAGAAGCCCCTCCTCAAGAAGTAGGGTCCGCCCATGGCCGACGCGAGCTACCCCGCTGAACTGCTCTACCACCCCGAGCACGACTGGGCACGAGTAGATCCCACCCACCCCGACACCGCCGTGTTCGGGATCACCTGGTACGCCCAGGACGCCCTGGGCGAGGTCGTGTTCTTCGACCCGCCGGAGGTCGGCTCGACGGTCACCGCCGGCGAGTCCTACGCTGAAGTCGAGTCCGTCAAGGCGGTCTCTGACGTCGTCGCTCCGCTGACCGGCGAGATCGTGGAAGTCAACCTCGGTCTCGGCGACACCCCCGAGGCGATCAACAACGACCCGTACGGCGATGGCTGGATGATCAAGGTCAAGCTCTCCGACACGTCGGAGCTCGACGGCCTCATGGACGCCGCCGCCTACGAGGGCACGCTCTCCTAACACCCGAAGGACGCTCTTGACGCAGTACACCGCTGTCACCGACGCCGATCTGACGGAGATGCTCTCCGCGATCGGCGTCAGCTCCGTTCAGGAGCTCTTCGACCGTCAGATCCCGGCCGACGTGCGGCTGGGCCGCGCGCTGGACCTGCCGGACGGGATGCCCGAGCAGGAGGTCTACGCCCACCTGCGCGACCTGGCGTCCAAGAACGTCAGCGCCGAGGACGAGATCACGTTCCTCGGCGCCGGGATGTACGACCACTACGTCCCGGCGGTCATCGACATGCTGCTCGGGCGCAGCGAGTTCCTGACGCCCTACACGCCGTACCAGCCCGAGGTCTCGCAGGGCAACCTGCAGGCGATGTTCGAGTACCAGACGGCCATCAGCGAGCTGACTGGCCTGCCGGTCTCCAACGCCTCGGTCTATGAGGGCCCGTCCGCGGTCGCCTCGGCCGGCTACCTGGCGCGGCTGGCCAACGGCAAGCCGAAGTTCGTCGTCTCGCGCGGCCTGCACCCGCATTCGCGCGAGACGCTGCAGACCTACGCGCACGGCTTCGGCGCGGAGATCGTCGAGGTGCCGCTCAAGGACGGCGTCACCGACCCCGAGGCGTGGGCGGCGGCGATCGACGGCGAGACCGGCGCGGTCTTCTTCCAGCAGCCGAACTTCCTCGGCGCGGTGGAGGACGCGAGCGCGCTGGCGGCGGCGGCGAAGGACGGGGTGGGTGGGGACGGTGTCATCGTGGTCGGCCAGTACGACCCGATCCCGCTGGGCATCCTCAAGCCGCCCGGCGAGTGCGGGGTGGACGTGTGCGTCGGCGAGGGCCAGACGCTCGGCAACCGCCTGGACTTCGGCGGCCCGTCGTTCGGCTTCTTCGCGGCGACCGAGGCCTACCTGCGGCGCATGCCGGGCCGGATCGCCGGCGAGACCGTCGACGC
>DASYBY010000544.1:0-2058 GCA_036500525.1 Baekduia sp.
CGAGCTGCTGGGCGAGTCGCGCGTGCGCTTCTTCCGCGCGGCCAACGACGGCGAGTTGATGGACTACATCCTGCGGCGCGTCGAGCTCGACCACCTCGCCGAGATCTCCGACCGCGACCGGTTCGCCGAGGTCCGCACGACGGTGAGCGCGATCGGCGACAAGAGCGTGACGCTCGGCCACGAGGTCATCCGGCCCGACGGCACCACGGCGGCGCAGGGCGTCTCGATCATGGTGGCCTTCGACCGCGAGGCGCGCGCGGCGCGGTCGGTGACGCCCGACGAGCGGCGGCGGTTCGAGACGGTGGCGCCGGCGGGCTGAGACGCCGTTCGTCCAGCTCCGCTTAGCGGTGCATCGATCGGTGAATCCTCTGTTCACGGAAGACGACGAGGAGAGCACGATGCTCAGCATCTGGGACCACAAGCAGCAGTCGGGCGCGCTACGACAGGCCTGTGTGCGGTGTGGAACGCACGTGTTCGTCGTCGACCCGACGCGGATCGCCTCGTGCGGGTGCTGCGGCGGGCGCGATCTGGAGCCGGTCGGCGGCTTCGAGACGCCCCGGCACGCGCCGAGCATCCCCGTACCGTCGGCGCCGGTCGCGGTCGTGTTCCCACCCTCCTAGGGGCGCGGCCCTTCCATCCCTCCGGAACGCGGCACGGGGTGCCGCGTCCTGCGAGGCTGCGCGGTCCGTGATCCCTCCCACGCCCGCCGCCCGTCCGCTCCACCCGGTCGTCGCGCGCCTGCTGGTTCCCTTCCGGGAGCGGTCGCGCGCCGAGCAGGTGGTCGGCGCGCTCGTCGTGCCGGTGCTCTTCGGCGTGCTCTGCGGCGTGGTGATCGGCTGGTCGGCGGCGGCGTACTGGGCGCTGCAGGTCGTCGCCACGGTCGGCGGCGTCGCCGGCGGCTTCGAGCATCAGGGCGCCCGCGCGGGCGCGCGGCGCGGGGTGGCCGGCGGGCTGCTCTTTGGCGGGTCGGTGCTGCTCGGCCACGCGCTGGCGGGCACGACGGCCGAGACGTCGCTCGGCCCGGTGCCCGCGCTGCTGCCGGCGGTCACCGCGACGTTCGGGTGCGCGCTCGGCGCCCTCGGCGGTCGGGGACGCTCCGCGTTGCACGCGCGCTGAGCGGCGTGGCGTCTACACCGGGCGCGGGTGCTGGGCCACGAGGCCCGGCGCCTGCCCGACCGCGCCGTCGGGCGCCGGCCGGCCGAGCCCGAAGCCCTGGCCGCCCTGGATGATGCGCTGCGGCCGCTCGTCGTGGTCGTCGATGGCGGCGAGGAAGTCGAGCGTCTCCTGGTCCTCGATCCCCTCGGCGATGACGTAGGCGCCGGTCTGCCGCGCGTAGGTCGCCATCGCCATGAGCACGGCGCGCGCGCTGCGGTCGGTCGCGGCGGCGAGCACGATCCCGCGGTCGATCTTCACGTAGTCGGCGCTGACCTTCTGCAGCATCTCCAGGCCGGAGTTGCCGGTGCCGACGTCGTCGAGCGCGAGGCCGAAGCCCTCGGCGCGCAGGCGCCGCAGGCAGGCGACGACGGCGTCGGTGCGCGCGCCGAAGCGCTCGGTGACCTCGATGACGACGCGGTCGGGCGCGAGGCCGGCGCCCCGGACGAGCGCGAGCAGCCAGGCGCTGCCGGCGGCGTCGAGGTCGAGGGTCTGCGGCGCGAGGTTGAGGAAGAGCAGGGCGCCGCCGGGCAGCTCGGGGACCGCGGCGAGCGCCTGGCCGACGCACAGCACGTCGAGGTCGTGGACGCGGCCGATCTGCTCGGCGAGGTCGAAGGCCTCGGCGGGGCCGGCGAGGTCGTCGTCGGGATGGGGCCGCATCAGCGCCTCGATCCCCAGCAGCCGCTGCGACGCGAAGTCCCAGATCGGCTGGTAGACCATCGTCATGCGCGTCTCGTCGATCAGCCGCCGGACGCGGTCGGTCCGGGCGGAGGTGGTGATCGTGACGCGATCGCGGATCTCGTCGAAGTGCGCGACGTGCCCGGCGCCGCGCTTGGCCTCGTAGAGCGCGGCGTCGGCCTCGGCGCGCAGGTCCTCGGCCGACTCGCCGTCGCGCAGGTCGCTGAT
>DASYBY010000545.1:0-2532 GCA_036500525.1 Baekduia sp.
GCGACGCTGCGCTGGTTGCTGACGCCCAACGGGCACCCGGCGCCGCTGGAGCACGGGCCCAAGCCCATGCACCTGGACCCGGCCAACGTCTACGGCCACGACGTCCTCTGGTGGATGGACCGCATGGTCCGCACCACGCGCCCGCTGGAGGAGAAGATGGTGTTCTTCTGGCACGACCACTTCGCCACGCGCGACGTCGACACGCCGCTCATGCTCCGCCAGAACGCGCTCTTCCGCGCCCACGCGCTCGGCACGTTCCCCGCGCTGCTCAAGGACGTCGCCGACGACCCCGCGCTCGGCAGCTTCCTCAACCTCATCGGGTCCTACAAGGACGAGCCCAACGAGAACTTCGCCCGCGAGCTGATGGAGCTCTTCACCCTCGGCGAGGGCAACGGCTACACGGAGTCCGACGTCCGCGAGGCCGCCCGGGCGCTCACCGGCATCGTCGCCGGCCGCACGGTCGGCGGCGTCCTGAAGACCACCAAGTTCGAGCCCGACAACCACGACGACGGCACCAAGCGCATCTTCGGGCACCAGGGAAAGTTCCGCCCGCACGACGTCCTGCGCCTCTGCGTCGAGCACCACGCGCATCCCGAGTTCCTGGTCCGCAAGCTGTGGTCCTTCTTCGTCGACGAGCCGCTGGACCGCGCCACGCGCCTGCGGCTGCAGAAGACCTACGTCAACTCCGGCCACGCGGTCAAGCCCGTCGTCGGCGCGATCCTCGACCACCCCGCGCTCTACGCGGACCTCTCCGCGCCGACCCTCGTCAAGTCCCCCGCGGTCGCCGTCGCCGGGATGCTGCGCGCCACGCGCCTGGGCGTCAAGACCGACGACTGGGTGTGGGTCACCAGCGGGATGGGGCAGACGCTCTTCTCCCCGCCGTCGGTCGCCGGCTGGGACTGGGGGACCGCGTGGATGTCGTCCAACGGCATGCGCGCGCGGTTCGTCGCGGCCAACGTCGCGCTCGCGCAGCCCGGCCTGAAGGTCGACGACGAGGACACGCCGGTCGACCTCAAGCCCGAGCAACAGCTCGCGCGGGCGCTCGACGCCACCGGCCATCCGACGATCTCGCCCCGGATGCGCAAGGCCCTGCTCTCGCTCGCCAAGGGCTATGACGCGATGGCCGGCGAGAAGTGGCAGCGCCAGGTCGCCGCCGACATGACCCAGCGCGCGATGCGCCACCTGCTGATGTCCGCCCCCGACGCGCAACTGCATTAGGTCGACTCAATCACCATGCCTCGGATCCGCGCGTACGCCGCCTGCCAGGACTTCCACCGCGCCAGCGAGGCGTCGCGCCGCGACGTCCTCACGCGTCGCCAGATGCTCAAGTGGGGCATCGGCGCGGGCGTCACGGTCTACGCGGCGCAGGCGCTGCCGACGATGCACCTCCTCGACGCCGCCGCCGCCGAGGCCGCCGCGGCGCCCGACGCGCCGATCCTCGTCTCGGTCTTCCTGCCCGGCGGTCTCGACCTCCTCGACACCCTCGCGCCGCTGGGCCAGGAGGGGCCGCTGCGCGACCTGCGCGGCGCCGTCGCGCCTGCCGCGCCGCTGCCGCTCGGCACCACCTCGCTCGCGCTGCACCCCGCGCTGGCCCGCGGCCCGGGCGGCGGCCTGAAGGGCCTGTACGACCGCGGGCAGGTCGGCTTCCTCCCCGGGATCGACTACGCCAACCCCAACTTGTCGCACTTCGCCTCGCGCGCGTTCTGGGAGACCGGCATGGTCTCCCAGCAGTCGGTCTCGGGCTGGCTCGGCCGCTGGCTGGACCACCACGGCAGCGCCGACAACCCGCTGCAGGGCCTGAGCGCCGGCTACGGCCTCTCGCCGACGCTGCAGTCGGTCAAGGCGCCGGTCGCCTCGGTCACCGACGCCAACGACGCCCAGCTGTCGATGTGGAGCGTCTGGGGCGATTGGGGCACCGCCGCCGTCGACACCTACGCCGCGCTCGCGCAGTCCCGGCCGCGGGCCGACGGCCCGGCCGCGGCCGCGCAGGCCGCCCGGCTCGCCCACACGGTCGCCGCGCGCCTCGCCCCGCTGCAGAAGACCAAGGACGCCGACCCGCTGGCCGGATCGGTCGCCTACCCGGAGGACAACGACACCGCCGACCGGCTGAAGGTCCTCGCGGGCCTGCTCGCCCAGCCGCTGGGCATCCGCGTCGCGACCGTCGACGCCGACGGCGCGTTCGACACGCACGAGGGTCAGGCCGCGACGCTGGAGCACGACCTCGGCGCCGTCGGCGAGGCGCTCGCCACCTTCCAGGCCGACCTGGAGGCCCGCGGCATCGCCGATCGCGTGTTGACCTTCGTCTGGTCGGAGTTCGGACGCCGGCCGATGGCCAACCGCTCGGGCGGGACCGACCACGGCGCCGGCGGCGTCGCGTGGGTCCAGGGCCCCCGCGCGCTCGGCGGGATCCTCACCGAGTACCCGTCGCTCACCGACCTCGACGCCGAGAAGAACCTCAAGGTGACCGTCGACTTCCGCCGCGTCTACGGCAGCCTGCTCGCGCAGTGGATGGGGACCGATCCCGGCGAGGTC
>DASYBY010000546.1:0-11812 GCA_036500525.1 Baekduia sp.
TTAGGCCGACAGGACGGGCTCGAGCTCGGCCTCGAGCTTGCGCTTGGGGTACGCGCCGATGACCTTCTTGGCGACGGCGCCGTTCTTGAAGAGGATCAGCGTCGGGATGCTGAGCACCTCGAAGTTGGCGGCGGTCTGCTGGTTCTCGTCGACGTTGAGCTTGAGGATCGTGAGCTCGGGGCGCTCGGCCGCGATCTCCTCCAGCACGGGGGCCACCACGCGGCACGGGCCGCACCAGGGCGCCCAGAAGTCGACGAGGACGGGGCCTTCGGCCTCGAGGACCTGGGCCTGGAAGCTGTTGTCGGTGACTTCGGAAAGGGTTCCGGCCATGTCAGGCTCCTTCAGAGGGGTGAGAGGACGCACTATACAAAGTGAAGTGCGACAAGATGTGGTCTCGCCAGGGGTGCGTGCGTTACGCGCGAGCCTACCCCGGGCGCGGTCAGCGCAGCGCGAGGATCAGGTGCGGCGACACGTAGACCTCGATGAACGCGGCGGCGACGACCATCGGGATGGCCAGGCCGACCGTCACGAAGGTCGCGGCCAGCAGCTCGTCCCATTGGCCGCGGCGGCTGGCGATCGTCCAGGCGGCCAGCGGGAGGAAGAGCCCGATGAGCTCGGGGATCGCGTGCGGGAGGATCCCGACGAGCAGCAGGGCGGACGACATGTCGCCCTGGGCCGCGAGCGTCGCGGCGGACTGACCGAGGCTGTAGGCCTGGGTGGCGAGCGAGAAGGTCGTGGCGGCGATGACGAACAGGATCGCCAGCGGTCCCGCCTTGTCGTGGACCTTGCGCCACAGGCCGGAGTAGCGCTCCGCCTCGGAGGGCAGCGTGCTGCCGGCGATGAAGCCCGCCACGCAGGCCATCCCGTGCAGCGCGAGGACCAGCGAGTTGCGGAAGAGGATGTGACCGACGGCGCCGAGCGTCGCGGGCTCGTTGAGGCCGGGGAGCAGGACGCCGCTCGGGTCGGGCGTGGAGAAGTGGGCGACGATCAACACCGTCACGAGCAGGCCGGCGCAGACCGCGGCGGCGCCGGCGAACCACGGTCCCAGGGTGGCCAGCGGGCGCGCGTTCCAGCGCGCGAGCACGCTGCGCGTGTCGCGCAGGCCTTGGACCAGGACGAGCTCGGGGGCCATCTCCCCGTGAATCGGCTGAAGTGGCGGTGCGCTTGAACGGCGGGCGGCCCGCGGTGAGCGCCGTCAGCGGTCGCGGTGGCGCAGGCGCGGCACGAGGAACATCGCCTCGATGGCGATGCGGGCCGACATCTTCGACCGCCCGCGCAGGCGGTCGCGGAAGGTGATCGGCACCTCGACGACGCGGAAGCCGCGCCGGATCGCGCGGTTGGTCAGCTCGACCTGGAAGGCGTAGCCGTGGGCGCGCACGGTCGGCAGGTCGATGGCCTCCAGCACCTCGGCGCGGAAGCACTTGAAGCCGCCGGTGAGGTCGTGGACCGGCAGCCCGAGCACGGCGCGCGCGTACAGCGAGCCACCGCGGCTGACGACCCGGCGCACGACGCCCCAGTCGCGCACGGCGCCGCCGGCGACGTAGCGGGAGCCGAGCGCGACGTCCGCGCCACCGTCGCGCACGGCCTCCAGGAGCCGCGCCAGATCGGCCGGGTCGTGCGAGAAGTCGGAGTCCATCTCGAAGACGTAGCCGGCGCCGTGGCCCAGCGCGTGGGCGAAGCCCGCGAGGTAGGCGGGACCGAGGCCGGTGCGCTCGGTGCGGTGCAGCACCTCGACCTCGGGGTGCTCGGCCGCCAGCTCGTCGGCGATGCGGCCGGTGCCGTCCGGCGAGTCGTCGTCGACGACCAGGATCCGGAAGTCCTCCGGCGCCGCGGCGCGCAGCACGCCCAGCGCGGCGTCGACGATGAGCCCGATGTTCTCGGCTTCGTCGAAGGTCGGAAGGATCAGCCATGCGGGTCCGGGCATCGAGGCCCGCAGACCCTAGGGACGTAGGCTGTCAGACGATGTCTGACCCCTCCAACGCCGCGATCGCCACGGCCTTCGACGAGCTCGGGGACCTCTACGAGCTCGACGGCGCCGTCATCCACCGCGTCCTGGCCTACCGCAATGCGGCCAAGGCCGTCCGCGACGCGCCCACCTCGGTGAGCGCGCTGACCCGCGAAGGGCGCGTCACGTCGCTGCCCGGGATCGGCAAGACGCTGGAGGAGAAGCTCCGCGCGCTGCTGGAGACCGGGACGATCCCCGCGGCCGAGAAGCTGCGCGCGAAGTTCCCGCCCGGGCTGATCGACCTCACGCGCCTGCCGGGCCTCGGCCCCAAGCGCGCCCGCAAGCTGTTCGACGAGCTGGGGATCGACTCGCTGGAGTCGCTGCGCGAGGCGGCCGAGCAGGAGCGCCTGCGCGGCGTCAAGGGCTTCGGCCCCAAGTTCGAGGAGTCGGTGCTCGCCGCGTTCGCCGCCGGGGTCGCCGAGAAGGCCGCGCCGCGCCTGCTGCTGCACAAGGCGATCGAGCTCGGCGACGCGATCGTCGCGGAGCTGCGCGCGCACCCGGCGGCCGTGCAGGTCGAGCTGGCCGGCGGCGTGCGGCGGCTGGCCGACAGCGTCAAGGACCTCGACATCGTCGCGGCATCCGACGACCCGCCCGCGCTGGCCGCGGCGCTCGCCGAGCTCGACATCGTCGAGAGCGCGTCGTCCTCGGGCGAGAACGCGGCGCGCGCCCGCACGCACAACGGCGTTTCGATCGACCTGCGCGTCGTCGCCCCCGACCAGTTCGGCAACCTCCTGCAGCACTTCACCGGCTCCAAGCAACACAACATGCGGATCCGCGAGCGCGCCGTGCGCAAGGGGCTGCACGTGTCGGAGTACGGGATCGGCGACGACGCGACCGGCGACACGCTGCGCTGCGCCACCGAGGAGGACGTGTACAAGCGCCTCGGCCTGCCGTGGATCCCGCCCGAGCTGCGCGAGGACCGCGGCGAGCTGGAGCCCGGGTTCGTCGTGCCGCAGCTCATCGAGGTCGCCGACCTCAAGGGCGACCTGCACTGCCACACGATCGCCTCCGACGGGCGCAACACGATCGAGGAGATGGCGCGCGGGGCGCTGGAGCGCGGGCTGGAGTACGTCGCGATCACCGACCACTCGGCGACGCACGGCTTCGGCAACGACGTCTCGCCCGACCAGCTCAAGCGTCAGATCGAGGCGATCCACGCGGTCAACGACAAGCTCGACGGCATCCAGGTCCTCGCCGGGACCGAGACCAACATCCTGCCCGACGGCTCGCCCGACTACGACGACGACCTGCTGGCCCAGCTCGACTGGGTCGTCGCGTCGGTGCACACGAGCTTCGGGATCGGGCAGGCCGAGATGACGCGGCGGATCGTCACCGCGATCGAGCATCCGCTGATCGACTGCATCGGCCACCTGACCGGTCGCAAGATCGAGTCGCGCCCGCCGTACGACTTGGACGCCGACGCGATCTTCGCCGCGGCCGCGCGGGCCGGCACGATGATCGAGATCAACTCGGCGCCCGATCGCCGCGACATCAACGACGTCCACGCGCGCGCCGCGAAGGCCGCGGGCGTGCCCATCATCATCAACACCGACGCCCACGGCGTCTCGACGCAGGGCAACGTCCGCTGGGGCGTGGCGACCGCCCGCCGCGCGGGCTTCGCCGCCGCCGACGTCGCCAACACGCTGCCGTGGAAGCGGTTCGCGGCGCTGCGCAAGCGGGCGAAGTAGCGCGCCCCGCGCCCCGCGCCCCGCGTCAGACGCCGGTGAGCGCCTCGGAGCGCTCCCACAGGCCTTCGGCGAGCGGTGCGTCGCGGGCCGCCGCGGTCGGCTGCTTGACCTTCATGTCGATCACGTAGGCGCCGTCGACCTGGGCCGCGGCCGGGTCGAGGGCGAGCCACACCAGGGAGCGCGCGCCCTTGGCCGGCGAGCGCAGGAACGGGCCGATCGCGGTGAGGCCCGCGCGGTAGAGCAGCCCGTCGTTCTTGCCGAAGCCGGTGCGGACGACGCCCGGATGGAAGCACGTCGCGGTGATCGTCCCGCCCGCGTTGCGCCGCGCCAGCTCGCGCGTGAAGAGGATGTTGGCGAGCTTCGTCGTCCCGTAGACCTTCATCGCCCGGAACGGCCGGCGCTCCCACTGGAGGTCGTCGAAGTCGAGCTCGCCACCGGAGTGCGCGTCGCTGGTGGTCGTGACGACGCGCCCGCCGCCGTCGGCCGCGAGGCGGTCGCGCAGCAGCGCGGTGAGCAGGAAGGGCGCGAGGTGGTTGAGCGCGAGGGTCTGCTCGTAGCCGTCGGGCGTTGTGCGGCGCTCGGTGAACATCGCGCCGGCGTTGTTGGCGAGCACGTCGAGCCGCGGGTGGCGGTCGAGCACCTCGGCCGCCAGCCGCCGTACGTCGTCCTGGCGATCGAGGTCGGCGACGTGCTCGTGCACCGGCGCGCCGCCGCCCGCGGCCCGCGCGGCCACCGCCGTCTCGCGCACCCGCTCCGGATCGCGCCCGACGATCGCCACCTCGGCGCCTCGCCGCGCCAACTCGATGGCCGCCGCCTGGCCGATGCCCCGCGTCGCGCCGGTGATGAGGACGACTGGTGCGCTCATCCCCCGAGCGTAGATCAGCGTAGATCAGGGGTCAGACCCCTTCTTGCAGTACCCGTGCGAAAAGGGGTCAGACCCCTTTACGCAGTGGGGGTGCGAGAAGGGGTCTGACCCCGGAGGAGGCGGGGGAGGAGCTGGGTGGCCACGAGCGCGTCGACGGCCGCGCGGCGGAAGGGCGCGATCGCGGCGAGGGCGCGGTCCGCGTAGTTGGGGTCCTCGGAATCGAGGGCGGCGCGCAGGGCGGGGCCGAGCGCGTCGGGCTCGGCGACCCACCCGAGGCCGCCGGCACGCAGCAGCGGCAGCGCCGCGTACGGACCGGGCGACGGCGTCGTCACCACGCGGCAGCCGTCGGCCAGCGCCTCGAGCTGCGCGATCCCGTAGTCCTCGCGGCGCGGTGCGGTCACGTAGACGCGGGCGCGGCGCAGCAGCGCCCGGAACGCCTCGGGCGCCAGCGTCCCCACGTAGCGCACGCCCTCGCCGTCGACGCCGTCCAGGCCCGCGACCACCAGCTCCTCGCCGTCGCGCCGTGCCACGCGCCACGCGGCCAGCACGCGGTCCAGCCCCTTCTTGTAGGGGTTGGTGGCGTAGGTCACCGCGGCGAGATCGCGCGACACCGCGCCGTCCCCCGACGGCTCCACCGGGATCGGCACGATCAGCGACGGCGTCGCCGGCGTCCCCGCCTCGACCAGCGCGCCCGCGTCCTGCGGGATCAGCAGCGGCGCCTGCGCCAGCCGCCGGCGCTCCACCGGCCGCTGCCACACGCCGTGGCGCCCCGGCCGGTTGGCCGCCGCCGGCGCGTCGAAGCGGATCGCGCCCCGCGCCGGCCACAGCAGCGCCGCCGTGGTCGTCGAGTAGACGATGGCGCGCGGCGTCCCCGAAGCCAGCGCCTCCACCGCCGCTCGCCGCGCCGCCCGCGCCCACACCAGGTCGGTCAGCGCGAACGTCCGCACCGCGCGCGCCGGCGCCGCCGCGCGCGCCAGCCGCACCTCGGCGCCCGCCCGCCGCAGCGCGCCGGCCAGCTCGTCCTCGGCCGCGCGCAGGCCGTGCGTCGACCCGAGGCCGACCAGGAGGACGTCGGGCGAAGGCATCAGCTGCCATTCTCTCCGGCTTCGCGCCCGCGCGCGTGCCGGCCCCACCACCACCGGCCCCGCGCGACCGCCGCCCCACCCGATGACCGGAACGCTCGTGAACGTCGGCACCATCCTGCTCGGCACGTTCATCGGCCGGGTCGTCGGCGGACGCCTCACGACCGACCTGCAGACCCGCGTGCTCCACGGCCTCGGCCTCGTCGTGCTGGTCATCGGCATCGACGACGCCCTGCAGTGGCGCGGGACCAACCTCCTCTTCGTCCTCGGCGGCGTCCTGCTCGGCGGCCTGACCGGCGAGGCGCTGCACATCGAGGATCGCCTCCAGGCGCTCGGCGACCGCGCCCAGGCCCAGCTCCAGCGCCGCGGCGGCGCCGAGGACTCCACGGTCTCCGAGGGCTTCTTCACCGCCAGCCTCGTGTTCTGCGTCGGCGCGCTCGCCGTCGTCGGCCCGATCCAGGAGGGCCTCACCGGCAACCACGACACGCTCTACACCAAGGCCCTGCTCGACGGCTTCGCCTCGGTCGCGCTCGCCGCGAGCCTCGGCTGGGGCGTGGCGCTCTCGGCGCTCAGCGTGCTCGTCTACCAGGGCGCGCTGACCCTCGGCGCGGGCCTGTTCGACACCATCTTGACGCCGGGCAGCGACGCCCTGCTCTCGATGACCTCGGCCGGCGGCGTCCTCATCGTCGGGCTGTCGCTCAAGCTCCTCGACATCCAGGACGTCAAGGTCGGCAACTTCCTGCCGGCCCTCGTCCTCGCCCCGGCGATCGCCGGGATGGCGTCGCTCTTCTGAGCGACGCGGCGCGCCGCCCTACGGCTGCCCGACGCCGTTGACCGTCGGCCGCTCGCGGCGCAGCCCCGGCACGCGGATCAGCTGCATCGGCGCGACCGGCGACGAGCGCTCGACGAAGAACGAGACGCCGTCACGCTCCTCGATCGCCTGCACCGCGCTCTCCTGGCGGCGCCAGGCCAGCGACCAGATGATGGTGAACCCGGTGGCGATCCCCGGGATCTGCGGGCCGAGGAACGACAGCGCGCCGGCCGCGACGACCACGACGAACAGCGGCCACAGCCGGTTGGCCAGCGTGGTCCCCGGCCGGACCTCGGGCATCATCGTCGCCGCCTTGGCGTCGGCCAGGAGCTTCGCGATCGGCGGGTTGACCGCGTTGCGCCGCCCGATGAACGTCCCGATCAGCACGGCCAGCACCCACCAGCCGACCGCGTAGGGGACGACGTCCTCGTTCTGGGTGGCGTTGCCCCCGACGATCGTCAGGACGCCCAGCGTCGTGGCGGCGCCGGCGCTCAGCAGGACCGTTGCGCGCAGGAAGTCGACGAAGCGCATTCCCTACGCGGATCCCGCCAGCACCTCGAGCGCCGAGCGGACCCCGAGCGGGCCGTCGACGAGCAGGTCGGCGGACTCCTCGAGCTCCGGGGGCGTCTCGTCGGAGCGCACCCCGATGCAGACCACCTGGCGCAGGCGGCCGTCGCCGACGGCCTCGCGGAGCGCGTCGAACGCGTCGAGGTCCGTGCGGTCGTCGCCGACGTACATCGCGACGTCGATGTCGTCGGAGTCCTCCAGCAGACGATCGACGCCCTTGCCCTTGTGCAGCTCGACCGGCGGGCGGACCTCGAGGATCTTGCGCCCGAAGTGCGTGGCGAACCCGGCGGCCTCGGCGCGTGCCGCGAGCGCGCGCACGGCGACCTCGGCGGCGTCCTCGTCCGGCGCGCCGCGCCAGTGGAAGCCGAAGATGACGTCCTTGTCCTCGCCGCGGATGCGCAGGCGGTGCAGCTCGTCGTCGCGCAGCTGGTCCTCGCCGAAGCGGCGGACGCGGCGCGCCCAGTCGGCGACCTCGGGGTCGATCTCGGGCGTCGTCTGCCCACCGCGCAGGATCTCGGCGCCGTGGTTGCCGACGTAGGTGATCGAGCCGAGCGAGACGATCCGGCGCGCGGTCGTGGCGCGGCGGCCGCTGATGCAGGCGACCAGGCCGTACCGCTTGGCGATCGCGATCAAGGGCAGGCGAGTCGGCTCGGGCACGTGCGCGTCGTCGGCGTGGCGGACGATGGGCGCGAGCGTTCCGTCGATGTCCAGCAGGACGGCGGCCCGCCCCGGATCGGCCAGCAGGGGCGCGAGGACGGCTTCGAGGGTCGCGGCGGGAGTCACGGACCTATCATCGCAGCATGCCGCGCGCTGACCCGACGATGGCCGTGGGCGCGCAACGCATGTTGCGCCTGGCGACGATCGCCACCGGCGCGGGCCTCTTCAGCGGGCTCTTCGGCGTCGGCGGCGGGACGGTCATCGTGCCGCTCCTCGTGCTCTGGCTGGGGTACGGCACGCGCGAGGCGACCGGCACCTCGCTCGCGGCGATCGTGATCATCGCGGCCGCGGCGATGCTGACCCAGGGCGCCTACGGCAACCTCCATCTGACCGACGGCCTGCTCGTCGGCCTGCCCGCCGTCGGCGGCGTGCTGGCCGGCACCGCGCTCCAGCAGCGCGTCGATCCCCGGACCGTGTCGCTGCTCTTCGCCGCGCTCATGGTGGCCACCGCGATCACCTTGCTGATCCCATGACCGTCGAGCCCCGATCGGTGATCGCCGAGATCGCCCTGCTGATCCCGTGACCGCCGCCGCGATCGCCGTCGGCGTGGCCGCGGGCCTGGTGGCCGGGATGCTCGGCGTGGGCGGCGGGGTGCTGTTCGTCCCCGCGTTGGTCATCTTCCTCGGCCTCTCGCAGGTCGACGCCGAGGCGACGTCGCTGCTGGCGATCATCCCGGTGGCGGCCGTCGGCGCGGCCAACCAGCACCGCTACGGCAACCTGCGGCTGCGCGACGCGATCACGCTCGGGGTGCTGGCGATCCCCGGCGCGATCATCGGGGTGACGATCGTCAACGCGATCCCCGAGCGGACGACCGAGGTGCTGTTCGCGTTGTTGATGCTCTACGTGGCCGCGCGGATGATCCGCGGGGCGCTGAAGGCGCCGCCCGAGCCTGCGGCGGACCCGGAGCGTCCGTGAGATCGCGCATGCGCTCGGTCGCCCGGCCGCCCGCCGCGGCCGGCGTGGCGACGGCGCTCGTCGGCGTCGCGGCGGCGACCGCGCTCGTCTTCGGCCTGCGCGAGATCGCGCCGGTGCTGTCGCTCGGCGTCGTCTACGTCCTCGTCGTGCTGGTCATCTCGACCTACTGGGGGCTGACCTTCGGGATCGCCACCGCGCTGCTCAGCGCGCTGGCCTACAACTTCTTCCACATCCCGCCGACCGGCCGGTTCACGATCGCCTCCAGCGAGAACTGGGTGGGGTTGATCACCTTCCTCGCCGTGGCGGCCGCCGCCAGCGCGGTGGCCGAGCTGGCGCGCGACCGCACGGTGGACGCGGAGGAGCGCCGCGCCGAGGCCGACCTCGCCGCCGACGCCGCGCGCATCCTGCTCGGCGGCGCCCGCCTCGAGGACGGGCTGGCCCAGACCGCGCAGCGGATCGCCGCGGTGCTGGCGCTGCCCTCGGCGCAGCTCGCGCTCGGCACGGTCGAGCCCGACCCCCGCCGGACCGCCTTCGCCCTGCGCCGCGACGGCGAGCCGATCGCCACGCTCGTCGTTCCCGCGACCCTGCCGCCGGGCGCCGACGCGCGCCTGCGCGAGCGGATCCTCCCGGCGCTGGAGGTGATCCTCGCGGGCGCGATCGAGCGCGAGGCGCTGCTGGACGAGGTCGTCGAGACCGCCTCGCTGCGGCGCAGCGACGACCTGAAGACCGCGATCCTGCGGGCCGTCTCCCACGACCTGCGCTCGCCGCTCACCGCGATGATCAGCTCCGGCGAGGCGCTCGGCTCGGAGGCGCTGGACGCGGAGGACCGCGTCGCGCTCAGCCGCGCGGTCGTCGAGGAGGGCGCGCGGCTGGAGCGGCTGATCGGCAAGCTGCTGGACCTCTCGCGGCTGCAGACCGGCGAGGCCCACCCACGGCTGGAGTGGATCGACCTCGGCGAGGTGCTCACCGCGGCGCGCGACGACATCGGGCGGCCGCAGCTCATCACGCTGCAGCTCGATCGCGACCTCCCGCCGCTGCGCGCCGACGCCGTCCAGCTCGAGCGCGCCTTCGCCAACCTGATGGAGAACGCGGTGGCCCACAGCGCCGGCGAGCCGGTGTCGGTGCGCGCCCGCGCGGTCGGGCACCGGCTCGTTGTGCGGGTGGTCGATCGCGGCCCCGGCGTGCCGGTCGCTGAGCAGCAGCGGATCTTCACGCCGTTCTACCGCAGCGCCGGCACGACGACGTCGGGCTCGGGCCTCGGGCTGGCGATCGTCCAGGGGTTCGTCACCGCCAACGGCGGCACCGTCCGCGTCGAGTCGCTGCCCGGGCAGGGCGCGTCGTTCGTGGTGGAGTTCCCGATCGGCGCCGTGCCGGCCGCCGTCTAAGGTCCAGGCTCGATGAGCGACCGCCGCCGGATCCTGGTCTGCGACGACGAGCCCCAGATCCTGCGGGCCCTGAAGGTCATTCTGCGCGAGGCGGGCTTCGAGGCCGTGCCGGCCGAGACCGCCGAGGAGGCGCTGGACCGCGCGGCCGTGCATCCGCCCGACGGCGCGATCATCGACCTGGTGTTGCCCGACGGCGACGGCGTCGAGGTCTGCCGCGAGATCCGCGGCTGGAGCCAGATGCCGATCATCGTGCTCAGCGCCGTCGGCGACGAGGACGCCAAGGTCCGCGCGCTGGAGGCCGGCGCCGACGACTACGTCACCAAGCCGTTCGGCGCGCGCGAGCTGGTCGCCCGGCTGGAGGCGGCGCTGCGCCGCGTGCAGGGTCGCACCGACGAGCCGCGGATCCTGGCCGACGGGCTGGAGATCGACCTCGCCGCGCACACCGTGGTGCGCGACGGGCAGGACGTCCACCTCACGCCGATCGAGTTCCGCCTGCTGGAGACGCTGGCCCGCAACCGCGGCCGGCTGATGACGCACCGCGCGCTGCTGATCGAGGTGTGGGGTCCGGAGTACGCCGACGACGTGACGGTCCTGCGCGGCCACATCGCCAACCTGCGGCGCAAGATCGAGTCGGGCGACGGCGCAGGCGGCCACCGCTTCATCCGCACGGACCCGGGCATCGGGTACCGCTTCGCCGCCTGAGCGGCGACCTGTACGAAATCTGTACGCGCGGCCCACCGCCGCGGATGCGGCATGTACGGGGGCGGACGCATGCTGATCGCATGCTTCTCTCGCACCGCGTCATCGAGGTCTAGGCCATGGATCTCGTCGCCATCGTGCTCATCGTCGCGGTCTTCGGATCGCTGCTGGGCCTCATCGAGCTCCTGGACCGCGTATGAGCGCGTCAGACCTCTTCGGCCTGGTCGTCTGCGTCGCCGTTCTCGGCTACCTGCTCTACGCGCTGCTGCGCGGAGAGAAGTTCTAGGCCATGACCCAGGGCTTCTTCCAGATCGCCGTCTTCTTCGCGATCGTCGTCGCCGTCGTCCCGCTGCTCGGCGGGTACATGGCGCGCGTCTTCCGCGACGAGCGCGTGTTCCTCACGCCCGTCGTCGCCCCCATCGAGCGCGGGATCTACCGGATCCTGCGCGTCGATCCCACGCAGGAGCAGGACTGGAAGGGCTACGCGCGCTCGCTGCTGGTCTTCTCCACGCTCTTCGGCGTCTTCTTGTTCGTGATGCTGCGGACGCAGTCGATCCACCCGTTCAACCCGGAGAACTTCCGGTCCGGGTCGGCCGACTTGTCGTTCAACACGGCGACCTCGTTCCTCACCAACACCAACTGGCAGTTCTACGGCGGCGAGACCACGTTGTCGTACTTCAGCCAGATGGCCGGCCTCGCCGTCCAGAACTTCCTCTCGGCGGCCGTCGGCATCTCGGTGATGGTGGCGCTCATCCGCGGCATCGCGGCGCGCGGCGGCGACGGCAAGCTGGGGAACTTCTACAAGGACATCACCCGGATCACGTTCTACATCCTGGTGCCGATGGCGATCGTCGGGACCCTCCTCCTCGTCTCCCAGGGCGTCCTGCAGACGCTCGGCGGAACGGCCGGCGGCATCGCCCGCGGTCCGGTCGCCTCGCAAGAGGCGATCAAGATGCTCGGCACCAACGGCGGCGGCTTCTTCAACGTGAACTCGTCGTTCCCGCTGGAGAACCCGACGGCCTTCTCGAACTTCCTCGAGATGTTCATGATCATCTGCATCCCGGCGTCGCTCCCGTAC
>DASYBY010000547.1:0-14357 GCA_036500525.1 Baekduia sp.
CACGGTCCGCGCGATGGGGGAGGCGGTCGTCGACGCGCTCGCCAACGTGCACCTCGTCGACTGGCAGGCCGCCGGCCTCGGCGACTTCGGCCGGCCCGACGGCTTCCTGCAGCGCCAGGTGCCGCGCTGGCGCTCGCAGTACGAGCGCCACCAGGTGCGCGAGATCCCGATGTTCGACACGGTCGCGGAGTGGCTGCAGGCCAACTGCCCGCCCGGCGGCGCGCCCGCCGTGCTGCACAGCGACTTCCGCATCGACAACTGCCTGATGGATCCGGTGCGCCCCGACCGGGTCGCGGGGATCATCGACTGGGAGATGGCGACGATCGGCGATCCGCTGCTGGACCTGGCGTCGTTCTTGGGGTTCTGGGGCAACGACCGGCCCGACGCGCTGGCGATGCCGCTGCTGCAGGGCGTGACCCGCGTGCCCGGCGCGCCGTCGCGCGCCGAGCTGGCCGACCGCTACGCCGCGGCGACCGGCCGGTCGGTGGAGCACCTCGACTACTACATGGCGCTCGCGTTCTGGAAGCTCGGAGCGATCATCGAGGGCGCCTACGCCAACCACGTCCACGGGACGCTGAACTCGCCCGAGTACGCGCGCGACCTCGAGCCGGGCGTGCCCGCCCTGTTCGCCGAGGCCGCGCGCTTCGCCGGCATCGCCGGCTGAGCGCGCGTCACCGCCTGACGCGACCTACAACGTCAGGACGATCTTGCCCTGCGCGGTGCGGTTCTCCATCGCGCGCAGGGCGTCGGCGCCCTGCTCCAGCGGGAAGGTCGCGCCGATGATCGGCCGCAGGCCGTCGTGCAGCAGCTCGGTGAGCAGCGCCTCGACCGTCGGGTTGGTGGTCGGGTCGGCGTCGTCGAGCGCGCCGAGGCCCGCACCGACGAGCGTCACGTTGCGCAGCAGCAGGCGGTTGACGCCGATCTTCGCGATCGAGCCGGTGGTGAACCCGAGGACGATCACGCGCCCGCGCGGCGCGCAGGTGCGCACGGCCTGCAGCGTGTGATCGCCGCCGACGATGTCGGCCACGACGTCGACGCCGCGCCCGCCGGTCAGCTCCAGCACCTCGTCGCGCCAGTCCTCGCCGACGACGACCTCGTCGGCCCCGGCCCGCTTGGCCATCTCGACCTTGCCGGGCTCCGAGACGTTGGCGATGACCCGCGCGCCGTAGCGCTTGGCGACCGCGACGCACGCGGTGCCCAGGCCGCCCGCGGCGCCGAGCACGAGGATCGTCTCGCCCTCGTTGAGGTGGTCGCGCACCCGCAGCGCGAAGACCGCGGTCATGAAGTTCACGCTCAGCCCGCCGCCGTCGACGAAGCTCATGCCGTCGGGCAGCGGGCGGACGTCGCGCTCGTCGGCGGCGGCGATCGACGCGAAGCCGCCGCCGGTCCCGAAGCCCGCCCAGACACGGTCGCCGACGGCGAACCGGCTGCCCGCCGGGGCGTGGCGCACCGTGCCCGCGACCTCCTGCCCGGCGACGTACGGCAGGTCGGCCTTCAGCTGGTACATGCCCTTGCTGATGAGCAGATCCGGGAACGAGACGCCGGCGGCCTGGACGTCGATCAGGACCTGATCGGCCGGCTCCGGATCGGGGCGTTCCACCAGGGCGAAGCCGTCGGGGCCGATGAGTTCTTGGATCTCGAGCGCGCGCATGGCTCGCAAGCTACGGGCGCGGACCCGGGCCCCTCGTCGCGGCCCTGGGTGCTGGGTTGGAGGACTCCACAGGGCCTCGGCCATGGGTCTCGGCGAGCCCTTCGGGGCGGGCCTAGCGTTGCCCCGATGCCGGAGGTCAAGAAGACCAGCTATGACACGATTCGCTACGACGTCGAGGACGCGATCGCCACGATCACGCTCGCCCGTCCGGAGCGGATGAACGCGTTCACCGAGCAGATGCTCGAAGACGTCGTCCATGCGCTGGACGAGGCCGACGCCGACGACGGCGTGCGGGTCGTGATCTTCACCGGCGAGGGCCGTGCCTACTGCGCCGGCTCCGACCTCGGCCCGGCGTCGGACCGCTTCGCCGCCGACGAGGACCGCGCGTTCAGCATGGAGCACGACGCCGACGGCGGCGGGGTCCTCGGGCGGCGCCTCTTCGACAACGCCAAGCCGGTCATCGCCGCCATCAACGGCCCGGCCGTCGGCATCGGCCTGACCATGACGCTGGCCATGGACATCAGGATGGTCTCCGAGACCGCCAAGCTCGGCTTCGTCTTCGCCCGCCGCGGCATCGTCCCCGAGACCGCGTCGGCCTTCTTCCTCCCCCGGATCGTCGGCATCAGCCAGGCCGCCGAGTGGATGTACACCGGCCGGATCTTCCTGGCCGACGAGGCGCTGCGCGCCGGCCTCGTGCGCAGCGTCCACGCCCCCGACGACCTGCTGCCCGCCGCCCGCGCGCTGGCCACCGAGATGGCGCAGGGCACGTCGAGCATGTCGGTCGCGCTCACCCGGCGCCTGCTCTGGCAGCAGCTGACCGGCGCCGGCCACCCGAACCTCGCGCACGAGATGGACTCCGAGGCCCTCACCTTCATGGGCACCAGCGGCGAGGCCGCCGAGGGCATCGCGTCCTTCTTGGAGAAGCGCGACGCGGACTTCCCGCTGCGCCTCTCCGAGGACCTACCGGATTTCTACGCTCGCTGGCAGACCGAGCGCGGCGGGCTGCGGCCCGGCAGCGCGGACGCGAGCCGAAGCTATGACCGCCTTCCTTCGGAAGCGGCGACGAACAACAGTGGAGGAGACACGCATGGCTGACGACTTTCCCGACCTCAAGGACTTTCGCGCGGTCGGCAAGCGCCTGAGCAACTGGGGTCGGTGGGGTGACGACGATCAGCGCGGCACGATGAACTTCATCACGCCCGAGCGCGTGATCGCCGCCGCCGGGCTGGTCAAGACCGGCAAGGTCTTCAACCTCGGCATCCCGATGGACGAGACGGGCCCGCAGCTCGGCGAGGTGCGCAACAACCCGCTGCGCCTGATGTCCGAGCAGGGCGACGACCAGCCCTACCCCGAGCCGTTCCACTACGTCGACGACTACATCATCATGCCGCTGCAGGGGTCCTCGCAGTGGGATGCGCTGGGTCACGTCTACTACGACGACCACCTGTACAACGGCTTCCCGTCCTCCGACGTCACGTCGCACGGCCTCAAGCACGCGTCGATCGACAAGCTCAAGAAGGACGTCATCGGCCGCGGCGTGCTGCTCGACATCGCCCGCTACAAGGGCGTCGACTGGCTGGAGCAGGGCTACGTCATCACGCCCGAGGACCTCGACGGCGCCGCCGCCAAGCAGGGCGTCGAGGTGCAGTCCGGCGACATCGTCCTGTTCCGCACCGGCTGGCGCAAGCTCTTCGTCGACAAGGGCTCCCGCGAGGAGTTCATGGCCGGCGAGCCCGGTCTCGGCATGGCCGCCGTGCGGTGGACCTCCGAGCACGAGGTCGCGGCCCTCGCCTCCGACAACTGGGCGATCGAGGTGCTGCCCGGCGAGTACGAGGAGCAGGTCTTCAACGTCCACATGGTGCTGTTGCGCGACATGGGCGTGACGCTCGGCGAGATCCTCGACTTCGAGGAGCTGGCCGACGACTGCGAGGCCGACGGCGTCTACGAGTTCTTGTTCACGGCACCGGTCCTGCCCTTCACGCGCGGCGCCGGCACCCCGATCAACCCGCTGGCCGTCAAGTAGCAGCGGAACGCGCTTTCCCCCGGCGCTCGCGCCGGGCTGTCCCCTTACTGCAGGTCCGAGGCCAATCCCCCCTAGTGGTCCTCGTGTCGTCTCTCATCCACAGCAGAGGAGTACGCATGCGCCGTCTCGGCGTTACGCAGGTCCGGGCCGCCATCGGCGTGCTCGCAGCGGTCTCCCTCATCGCGGCCGCCGGTTGCGGCAGCAGCGATGACAAGTCGGATTCGGGCGGGGCTGCGGCGACCGGTGCGTCGACGACAGCGAGCAGCCCGGGCTTCGACATGGCCGCGGTCAAGGCGCGGGTCGCGGGCTACGAGAAGGGCCCGACGGTGTACGGAGGCCCCACCGAGAAGGTGCCGGTCGCCAAGAACATCGAGCTCGCCACGATCCCGTGCTCGGGCGCGATCCGCGGTTGTGTGCGGCCCGTCGAGGAGGCCGGCAAGCTCGCCAAGGAGCTGGGGTGGCGCGTCCGCTCCTACGACGGCAAGGGCACGCCGAAGGACAACAACAACGCCGTGCAGCAGGCCGTGGCCGGCGGCGCGGACGTGATCCTCACCGGTGGCGTCGACCCGTCGTTCATCAGCGCGGGCCTCCAGGCCGCCAAGGCCAAGGGCGTGCTCGTCGCGTCGATGAGCCAGGGCGTGGCGCCGTCCCCCGACGGCTACAAGTTCGACATCGGGGCCGACTACACGCTGCTCGGCCAGCAGATCGGCGACTTCGTCGTCGCCGACTCCGACGGCAAGGCCGACTACCTGCCGTTCAACGACAAGTCCTACTCCAGCACGGTGGCGTTCGTGAACGCCTCGATCGACTCGGTCAAGGCCTGCCCGACCTGCAAGGTCGAGGACACGCAGTTCTTCGTCGGCACCGACATCGCCAAGGGCCTCGGCCCGCGGCTCATCGACCTGCTGCGCACGCACCCGAAGGTCGACTACGTCATGGGGTCCTACGACCCCGCGGCCACGGCCATGGTCCCGGCCATCGGCAACGCCGGCCTGAAGAGCAAGGTCAAGGTCGTCGCCGGCCTCGGCAACCAGCAGAACCTGGAGTACGTCAAGGCCAACAACGTGCAGGTGGCCGACGCCGGGTTCGACAACACCTACATGGGTTACATGGCGATCTACCAGGTCAACCGCCTGCTCGCCAAGCAGCCCCTCTGGAAGGTCCCGGGCGAGACGCGCGAGGCGTACGCCTACAGCGGCAAGGTCCCGATCAAGTTGTTCACCACCACCAGCCCGCCGGCCACGACGACCGACTACGTCGCGACCGACACGATGGACTACCCGGCGAAGATGCGTCCGCTGCTGGGCCTGTCGGGCTCCGGAAACTAGCGGCGAGAAGGAAGGTGCCCGTGATGGCTCAGACCACCGACGAGAACCAGATCACCGACGGCAAGACGCCGTCCCGGCCCGGGGGGCAATCGCCCCTCGTGGGCCGGGGGGTTGTCAAGTCCTTTGCCAACGTGGCGGTCCTGAAGGGCGTCGACCTCACGGTCGCGCCCGGCGAGATCCACGCGTTGCTGGGCTCCAACGGCTCTGGCAAGTCGACGTTCGTGAAGCTCATCACGGGCACCTACTCCGCGGACGCGGGGACCGAGATCACGCTCGACGGGAAGGCGTTCGGCGCCGACCTGTCGCCGGCCGATGCGCGCGCCATGGGCGTGCGCACCGTCCACCAGGAGTCGCCGCTCATCGGGCAGATGACGGTGGCCGAGCACTTCGGCCTGGACCGCGGCTTCCCGACCGGGCGGGGGCCGTGGGTCAGCCGCCGTCCGCTGTACCGCATGGCGCGCGAGGCCCTGGAGCGGGTCGGCGCGTCGATCGACCCCGGCACGTACGCCAAGGACTTGCTCGCCGCCGAGCGCGCCCAGGTGTCGCTCGCGCTGGCGATGACCGACATCGAGGCGGGCCACGGCCTGCTCGTCCTCGACGAGGCGACGGCGCTGCTGCCGGCGCCCGACGCCAAGCCGATCCTCGAGCGCGTCTCCGGGCTGGCCGCCGAAGGCGTGGGCGTCCTGATGGTCACCCACCGCCTCAGCGAGGTCACCGCCTACTGCCACAACGTCACCGTCCTGCGCGACGGCGCGGTCGTCCACCACGGCGCCGTCGCCGACACCAACCACGACGAGTTGGTCAACGCCATGGTCGGCCGGACCGCCGACGGCACGCTGGCCGTCCACCACGCGCGGGTCAAGCGCGTGCTCGACCAGGAGGTCGCGCCGATCGTGTCGGTCGCCGACCTCACCGGTCACGGCATCGAGGACGTCACCTTCGACGTACGCCCCGGCGAGATCCTCGGCTTCGCCGGGATCGTCGGCAGCGGCGCCAGCGAGGTCGGCCGCATGGTCACCGGCGCGGTCGCCGCCGACAGCGGCACGATCGGCATCGCCGGCCGCGACGCGCCGAGGCACTGGACGCCGCGGGCCGCGATGGACGCCGGCGTCTGCTTCGTCCCGCAGGACCGCCACGCCGAGGGCGGGGTGCTCACGCTGTCGCTGGCCGACAACGTGTCGCTGCCGCGCTACTCGCACTACTGGCGCAAGGGCAAGGCCGAGAAGGAGGACGTCGGCGGCGTCATCACGAGCCTCGACGTCCAGCCGCCGATCGCCGACAAGGCCTTCGCCGAGTTCAGCGGCGGCAACCAGCAGAAGGCGCTGCTGGGCAAGTGGCTGCTCCTGGACCCGAAGGTCCTGGTGCTCGACGACCCGACCTACGGCGTCGATCCCAACGCGCGCGAGGTCCTCCTCCGCGCGGTGGCCGACGTCGCCGACCGCGGAGCGGCCGTCATCGTCATTTCAACGGAACCCGAGCAGCTGGCGCGCATCTGCGATCGCGTGCTGGTCATGCGCTCAGGCCGGATCAGCGCGGAGCTGACCGGCGACAACATCAACGAGGTGGAGATCAGCCTTGCATGCTTCAGCTGAACCCGCGACGGCGCCGGAGCGTCAGCACGAGCGTGCGCCCGTCGACGTGAAGGAAACCATCCGGAAGTACGGGACCAAGTACTCGCTGCTGGTCGTCCTGATCTTCCTGATCATCCTGTACTCGATCCTGCAGCCGTCGGACTTCCCGACGTCGGACAACTTCAAGAGCATCCTGCTGCAGCAGACCGTGCCCGTGGTCATCGCGCTCGCCGCGCTGATCCCGATCGTGGTCGGCGGCTTCGACCTGTCGATCGGCTACGTCCTCGGCTTCACGTCGGTCGTCGCGGCGGCCATCGGGCCGACGTCGATCGGCAACGGCTTCACGTGCATCGTGCTCGCGCTGCTGGCCGGTGCGGCCGTCGGCGGCCTCAACGCGTTCTTCGTGGCGGGCCTGGGCATCAACTCGTTCATCGCGACGCTCGGCGTCGGCATCGCGCTCAGCGGCGTGACCGTCGGCATCTCGGGCGGCTCGAACCTGTTCAACGGCATCCCGCCGATCATCGGCAAGATCTCGACGACGCAGATCCTCGGGTTCGACTCGGCCGTGTGGATCGCGCTGGTGTGCACCATCCTGGTGTACTTCCTGTTGGCCCACGCGCCGTTCGGACGCAAGATGTACGCGGTGGGCGGCAACGAGCGCGTCGCCCGCCTCGGCGGCATCTCGGTCTCCTGGGCCAAGGTCGCCGGCTTCATGCTGGCGGGCGTGATCGCGGCCCTCGGCGGGATCCTGCAGCTCGGCCAGTCCGGCAGCGCGAGCCCGACCTACGGTCCCGAGCTGCTGCTGCCCGCGTTCGCCGCGGTCTTCCTCGGCGCGACGAGCATCCGTCCCGGGTTCTTCAACGTCTGGGGCACGATCCTCGCGATCTTCGTCCTCGCCGTGAACTTCTCGGGCCTGAGCCTGCTGGGCGTGCCGTTCTGGCTCTCGCCGGTCTTCGACGGCATCGCGCTGATCATCGGCGTCCTGATCGCGGGCAAGGGAGTCCGGGGCACCGGGGTCTGATGACCGACGTGAGCGACACGGCTCCCAAGGCCGGCGAGGAGGAGCCGGTCATCGGCTGGCGCGCCGAGGTCGAGAACATCGAGCGCGAGCGCGCCCGGGCCTACGAGATGGGCGGCGAGCTGCGCATCAAGCGCCAGCACGACCGCGAGAAGCTCACGGCGCGCGAGCGCATCGACGAGCTGTTCGATCCGGGGACGTTCGAGGAGATCGGCATCCTGGCCGATCACCGCGGCGCCCCGGGCGGTCCGCTGGAGGGCAAGTACGCCGCGGCCGACGGCGTCGTCTGCGGCGCCGGCGAGATCGACGGGCGGCCGGCCTACGCGTTCGCCGAGGACTTCACGGTCCTCGGCGGCTCGACCGGGCGGTCCGGGCTGGAGAAGCGCAACCGGCTCAAGGACATGGCCGGGCGCGAGCGGCTCCCGCTCATCTACCTGCTCGACGGCGCCGGCGCGCGCGGCCAGGAGCAGATCCTCGGCGGCTGGGCCAGCGGCAAGCACTTCTTCGTGCAGGCGCGGCTGGCCGGCGCGGTCCCGCAGATCGCCGCCGTGATGGGCGGCCTCGGCGGCGACCCGGCGCTCGAGGTGCCGCTGTGCGACTTCAAGATCATCACCAAGGGCCGCGGCATGCTGGCCACGGGCGGTCCGCCGCTGGTCAAGGCGGCGCTGGGCCTCGACATCGACAAGGAGGAGCTCGGCGGCTACAAGGTCGCCGCGCAGATCTCCGGGATCGTCGACAACATCGCGTCCGACGACCACGACGCGATCGCCCAGATCCGGCGCTACCTCAGCTACATGCCGCAGAGCTGCTGGGAGACGCCGCCCGTGGTCGACACCGGCGACGACCCGTTCCGCGTCGACGACGGGCTCATCGACGTCGTGCCGCGCAACCGGCAGCACCCCTACGACATGAACCGGATCATCGAGGGCGTCGTCGACCGCGGCACGTTCTTCGAGATCCAGCCGAAGTTCGGCCGGGCGCTCATCACCGGCTTCAGCCGGATCGACGGCCACGTGGTCGGGATCCTGGCCAACCAGCCGAAGATCCGCGCCGGGGCGTTCTCCGGGGCCGAGGCCGACAAGGCCACGCACTTCATCTCGGTCTGCAACTCCTACAACATCCCGATGGTCTTCCTCACCGACGTCCCCGGCTTCATGGTCGGGCCGGCGGCCGAGCGGGAGGCGATCCTGCGGCGCGGGATGCGCGTCGCCTGGGTCATGGCCCACAACCGCGTGCCGATCGTCAGCGTCGTGATCCGCAAGGCCTACGGCATGGGCGCGGTCGCGATGGCCGGCCCCGACAGCGGGCAGGTCGCCACCATGGTCTGGCCCTCGGCGGAGTTCGGGGCCCTGCCCCTGGAGGGCGGCGTCAGCGCGGCCTACAAGAACTCGATCGAGGGCGCCGAGGATCCCGAGGCCGAGCGTGCGCGGGTCCGGGGCGAGCACCTCGACGCCTCCGGTCCGATCCCGGACGCGCGGGTCTTCAACTTCGACGAGTTGATCGATCCGCGCGAGACGCGGCCGCGGATCGTCCGCGCGCTGCGGCGCTCCCGGGCGCGGACGGCGCAGCAGGTCGGCCCGTGGACCCACTCGGGGATCTTCCCCTAGCGATGGCCAGCGCGTCCGGCATCGAGTACGAGGCGCGGGACGGGGTCGCGATCGTCGCGATCGACCGCCCCGAGAAGCGCAACGCCATGTCGTATCCGATGCTGGACGCGTTCCATGCCGCGATCGCGGAGGCGACCGACGACGAGGGCGTGCGCGCGGTCGTCGTGACTGGCCGCGGCGGCGCGTTCTGCGCGGGCACCGACCTCTCCGGGCTGGCGGAGCTGACCGCCGAGGAGCGCAACGAGGCGGGCACCGCGGAGTCCTGGCGCTGGCCGCTGGTCGCCTGCCCCAAGCCGGTGATCGGCGCGATCGACGGTCCGGCCGTCGGCATGGGCGCGGACTTCGCGTGCCAGTGCGACGTGCGGATCGCCAGCACCACCGCGCGCTTCGCCTGGAACTTCGTCCACCGCGGTCTGGTGCCGGACACCGGCGCCGGCTCGTGGCTGCTGCCGCGGCAGATCGGCACGCCCGCGGCGCTGCGGCTGCTGTTCTCCGGCGCGTTCCTGCCGGCCGAGGAGGCGCTGGCGCTCGGGTTCGTCACCGCGATCGTCGAGCCCGGCGACCTGCTCGACGCGGCGCTGGAGCTGGCGGCCACGCTGAGCGCCGGATCCCCGCTGGCGACGGGCCTCGTCAAGCGGCTGGTCTACGACGGCCTGGGCCGCGACGTCGCCACGCACATGGAGGCCCACGCCGCCGCGATCGACGTCTGCTTCCGCTCCGAGGACCACCAGGAGGGCGTCGCCTCCTTCCTTGAGCATCGCTCCCCGAACTTCACCGGCCGGCACCCCGACACGAGGACCGTCTAGGCACCTTGGGTGTCTAGCCTGCGACCCTATACACATGGCCACCCGCGAGCTCAAGCCCCGGAAGTCCCCGCCCGCGCCCGCCGCCCCGCAGGCTCGCGACGGCGCGGCCGAGCTCCTGCGGGCCGGTGTCGAGGTGATGGCCGAGCAGGGCTACCACGGCTCCTCGATCCGCGACATCGCGCGCCGCGCGAACATGAGCACGGCGAACCTGTACCACCACTTCAGCTCCAAGCAGGAGCTGCTGCTGCGGATCATGGTGGCGGGGATCGACGAGCTCAAGGAGTCCAGCACGGTCGCCATGGCGGCGGCCCCGCCGGACCCGCCGTCGCAGCTGGCCGCGTTGGTGATCGCCCACGTCGAGGCGCACGCCCAGCGCAGCAACGTCTCCTACGTGACCTTCCAGGAGATCCGGCACCTCACGCCCGAAGGCCAGGCCGAGATGCGGGCCAAGATGGACGAGCAGCAGCGGCGCTTCGACGTCCTGGTCGACACCGGCATCGAGGCCGGCGTCTTCCACGCGGTGCGTCCGCGCGAGACGGCGCGCGCGCTGGCGAGCATGTGCACGGCCGTCGCCACGTGGTACAGCCCGGACGGTCCGCGCTCGCCCCGGGACATCGCGGAGCACTACGTCGGCCTCTCGCTGGCGATGCTCGGCGTGCCCGAAGCCCAGCGCTGAGCCGGACTGGAGGAGCCTCCAAGCTCGCCGGCGTGCCGGTTGGCCGCGGTGGAGCGGACCCTCGGATACTCACCGCGGACCGGCCGTTGACGGCCGTGGACAGGCGACGGGAGGATCGAGGTCATGGCGTTGGACCTGAAGGTCATCGAACGAGGTTCGAGCGTGGCGAGCGCGTACTGCGGCCGCCTGCTGGGGATGCTGGGGGCCGACGTCGTGAAGGTCGAGCCGCCGGGCGGCGACCGGATGCGCGACAGCCACCCGCGCGCCACCGACGTCGACGGCGTCGAGCGCAGCACGCTCTTCGAGTACCTCAACTGCTTCAAGCGCAGCGTCGTCGTCGACGAGGCGACCCCCGCGGGCGCGGAGGAGATCGCGAACCTCGTCGCCGGCGCCGACGTGGTCATCGACCACGTCGACGGCGACGTGGAGCGCGCGCTGGCCGACGCCGAGGCGGCGCGCGCCCGCAACCCGCGCATCGTGTACCTCGCGCTGTCGGGCTTCGGCCTGACCGGCCCGTACAAGTCCTACAAGAGCAACGAGTTCATCGACTTCGCCACCGGCGGCTACACGGGCATCACGGGATCGCCCGACCGCGAGCCGCTGCAGGGCGGCGGGCCGTGGGGCGGCTACGCCCACGGGCTGACCGGCGCCATCGGCGTGCTGGCCGCCGTGCGCACCGCGCAGACCACCGGCCAGGGGCAGCTCGTCGACGTCGGCGCGATGGAGGCGATCGCGACCCTGCACCAGTGGTCGATGACGCTCTACACGCACCAGGGCGTCGTCAAGCGCCGCGCCGGCAACATGCACGCCGAGTCCTACAACCCGATGGGCCCGGTGGAGTGCGGCGACGGCTGGGTCTCGGTCGGCGTCGCCAGCGCCCAGCAGTGGGAGGGCTTCACGCTGGCCATCGACCGGCCCGAGCTGCTGGCCGACGACCGCTTCCAGACCGGCGGCGACCGCGTCGACCACGCCGAGGCGCTGGCCGAGATCATCGGCCCGGCCCTCATGGCGCTGACCGCCTCGGAGCTGACCTCGCAGCTGCAGGAGTTCCACGTGCCGGCGAGCCCGGTGCTCACGGTCGCCGAGGTGCTGGAGGAGGCGCAGCTGCACGCCCGCGAGTTCTGGGTGCGCAGCGACCGCTTCGGCGACACGGCCCGCATGCCCGAGCGCGCGTTCCGCGTGCCCGGCCTCGACGCGCCGTTCACCCCGGCGCCCGAGGCCGGCGCCGACACCGCCGCGGTGCTCGCCGAGGCGACCGACACCACCAACAAGGGAGCGGCGCGATGATCCTCAGCGGCCTGCGAGTCCTGGAGTTCACCATCGCCTGGGCCGGTCCGCTGGCCGGGCGCTTCCTCGCCGACCTCGGCGCCGAGGTCGTGCACCTCGAGCACGCCTCGTCGCGCGGGGTGGGGACCACGGGCGTCGGCGGCTTCCGCGCGAGCGAGGAGATCGGCGACTGGAAGTGGGGCGACCTGCCCGGCCCCGTGTTCCGCTCCGGCGTCTACCCCGACGCCGACCCGGGCGAGCACCCGTGGAACCGGCAGGGGATGTTCAACAAGATGCAGCGCAACAAGCTCAGCCTCTGCATGGACGTCAAGACGCCCGAGGGGCACGACGCGCTGATCGAGCTGATCAAGGTCAGCGACATCGTGCTCGACAACTTCAGCCCGCGCGGCATCCGCGGCATGGGCCTGGACTGGGAGTCGCTGAAGGAGATCAACCCGCGGTTGATCCGCGTCTCGCTGTCGGGCTACGGCCACACCGGCCCCGACCAGATGCGCGTGTCGTGGGGGCCGAACCTGGAGTCGCACTCGGGGATGGCCGCGATGACGGGCTACACCGACAGCGACGCGCCGATGAAGCTCGGCCCCGCGATGCCCGATCCGATCGGCGGCCTGAGCGCCACCGTCGCCATGCTCGCCGCGCTCAAGCAGCGCGACGAGACGGGCGAGGGCATGTTCATCGACTTGTCGCAGTTCGAGTCCTTCGGGTCGATCGGCGGCGAGCTGTACCTCAGCGCGTCCATCACCGGCACCGCGCCGGAGCGCCACGCCAACCGCTCGCCCGACCGCGCGCCGCAGGGGCTCTACCGCTGCCTGGGCGACGACGAGTGGATCGCGATCTCGGTCGAGGACGACGCCGAGTGGGCGGCGCTGGCCGGCGTGCTCGGCGGCGCGGTCGACGGTGGCGACATGTACGCCTCGCTCGCCGGGCGCATCGAGCACCACGACGAGCTGGACGAGACGATCACCGCCTGGACCAGCTCCCGGACCAAGTTCGACGCGATGCACGAGCTGCAGGCCGCGGGCGTCCGCGCCGGCGCGGTGATGACCAACAAGGAGATCGTCGAGGACGAGCACCTGGCCGCGCGCGGGTTCATGGTGGACATCGACGCGATCGACGTCGGCGTCCGCTCCTACCCCGGGTTCCCCATCCACTTCGAGGACCCCGCCGAGATCCCGATGGTGGGATCGCCGCCGCTCGGGCACGACAACGCGAAGGTCCTCTCCGAGTGGCTGGGCTACAGCCCGGAGCGGATCCGCGAGCTGGAAGCCAGCGGCGTGCTCGCCGACACCGCCGCCTAGGAGGGCGCACCCCACGATATGGACATCCCCATGCTGCTCGAGATCCCCGCGGCGATCGTGCCCGACGACGTCGCGGCGGTCGACCCCGGGGGCTCCGTCACGTACGCCGAGCTGGGTGGCCGCGTCAACGCGGTGTCGCAGGCGCTGCTGGACGCGGGGCTGCCCGAGGGCGGCCGCGTGCTCGTGCTCTCGGTCAACACCGTCGCGCACCTAGCCGCGCTGTTCGGGATCGCCGCGGCCGGCGGCGTCGGCGTGCCGGTCAACTACCGCGTGCGCGAGGACGAGCTGGCCTACCTGCTGACCGACGCGCAGGTCGACATCGTGCTCGCGCAGCC
This sequence comes from Baekduia sp., assembly GCA_036500525.1. Taxonomy (GTDB): domain Bacteria; phylum Actinomycetota; class Thermoleophilia; order Solirubrobacterales; family Solirubrobacteraceae; genus Baekduia. The sequence goes on from DASYBY010000547.1 coordinate 13,601, forward strand.
GCGCTACCTGGAGCTGGCGCGGGCCGCGGGTGCCGGCGTCGCGGGCCTGCAGGTCTTCGACCTCGACGCGCTGGCGGGCGGCACGGGCGCCGAGCCCGGCGAGCTGATCCGCCGTCGCGAGATCGAGTACGGGTCGACGGCGACCGTGCTCTACACCAGCGGCACCACGTCGGCGCCCAAGGGCGTCATGCTGGCCCATACGGGCCTTTCGAGCTACGTGATGACCGCCAACGACTCCGCCGACGGGACGCCCCAGGGCCGCTCGCTGCTCAGCGCGCCGCTCTACCACGTGGCGGGCCTGGCGGCGATGCTCAACGGGCTCTACGTCGGCCGGACCACGGTGCTGCAGCCGCAGTTCGAGGCCGGCGGCTGGCTGGACTGCGTCGAGGACGAGCGGATCACCCACGCGTTCGTCGTCCCGACGATGCTCGCCCGCATCGTCGACCACCCGGACTTCGCGCCCGAGCGGGTCTCGTCGCTGCAGGTGTTGACCTACGGGGCGGCGCCGATGCCCCCGTCGCTGATCCGGCGCACGATCGAGGCGTTCCCCGACGGCGTGCAGTTCTCCGGCGCCTACGGGCAGACCGAGACCTCCTCGACGGTCGCGGTCCTCGGGCCCGACGACCACGACCTGACGGTCGACGACCCGGCGGTCGTCGCCCTGCGCACCCGGCGGCTGTCGTCGGTCGGCAAGGTGGTCGACGACGTCGAGGTGCGCATCGTCGATCCCTCCGGCGCGGTGCTCGGCGTCGACGTC
>DASYBY010000548.1:0-15482 GCA_036500525.1 Baekduia sp.
CTGTAGGCGTGGTGGCGCGGCCGGCGCCGGCGCTCACTGGGCGGTGAAGCCACCGTCCAGCGTGAGCACGGAGCCGGTCGCGAAGGTGGAGCGGTCGCCGGCGAGGAAGAGGATCGCGTCGGCGACCTCCTCGGCGCGGGCGAGGCGGCCCAGCGGCGGCGTCTGGCGGACCAGGGCGTCGGCGAACGGGTCGTCGAGCAACGCGAAGGCGTCGGACATCGGCGTGTCGACGGTCCCGGGCGCGACGGCGTTGATCCGGATGCCGAGGCCCGCGTACTCCAGCGCCGCGGCGCGCGTCAGCCCGAGCACGCCGTGCTTGGCGGCGGTGTAGGGCGCGACGCCGGGGGCGCCGACGAAGCTGGCCGCCGACGCGGTGTTGACGATCACCCCGGCGCGGCGCGCGTGCATGTGGCGCAGCTGCGCGCGCAGGCAGAGCCAGACGCCGCGCAGGTTGACGGCCATGATGTCGTCGAACGAGGACTCCGGCGTCTCGTGCAGCCAGCCGATCGGGCGCGTGACGCCGGCGTTGTTGATGGCCACGTCGATGCCGCCGTGCTCGGCGGCGATCGCGTCGTGGGCGGCGTCGACCTGCGCGGCGTCGGCGACGTCGGCGGGGACGACGACGATCTCCGGGATCGCCGCGCGCAGGGCGGCCAGCGCGTCGGCGTCGCGATCGACGACGATGGTCCGCGCGCCCGCTCCGGCCAGCGCCGCCGCCGTCGCGCGCCCGATGCCGGAGGCGCCGCCCGTGACCACCGCGACCTTCCCGTCGAGCCCGTCGTCCATCATGTTCTCGTAGCCGATAGCACAATCAAATGCTATAGGATCGCGTGGAGGATCGAACCGAAAGAACGAGGGGTCGCAGTGGCTGAGGAGATCAGGCTCTACCTGTTCGAGTGCGGGGTCATCAACGTCCCGTTGGCGGCGATGATCGCCGGCGAGGGGCTCGACGGCGAGCGGGTGCGCAACCCGACGCCGTGGTACCTGCTGACCCACCCGCGCGGCAACGTGATCATCGACGGCGGCAACGCCCCCGAGGTCGCGATCGACCCCATCGCCCACTGGGGCGAGCTGGGCCGGCGCTCGCCGACCGAGATGCGGCCCGACCAGGCCGTGCTGCCCGAGCTGGAGAAGATCGGCGTCGACCCGGCGAGCATCCGCTGGGTGGTCCAGAGCCACCTGCACCTCGACCACACCGGCGCGGTGGCCGTGATCGACCGCCTGCCCAACGCCGAGGTGCTGGTGACCCAGACCGAGCACGAGACCGCGCACAACCTCGCCAGCTGGCTCGCGCCCGCCTACTGCGCGGCCGACTACGACAAGCCGGGCGTCCCGTGGGTCACGCTGACCGACGCCGAGGCCGACGGCTACGACCTCTTCGGCGACGGCACCCTGATCTGCTGGCGCACGCCGGGCCACAGCCCCGGCCACCTGTCCTTCGAGATCCACCTGCCCAGCGGCGACGCCTTCATCCTGGCCATCGACGCGGCCAACACCATCACGTTGCTGGAGGAGAAGCAGCAGCCGGGCTTCATCCTCGACCTGCCCGAGGGCACGCGGTCGGTCCGCAAGCTCCGCCGCCTCGCCTGGCGCGCCCAGGCCACCGTCATCCCCGGCCACGACCCCGTCGTCTGGCCGTCCTTCCGCCAAGCCCCGGAGTTCTACGCATGACCGAGTTGCAGGACTTGATCGACCCCGGCGCCGAGCAGGTCCAGCTCGGCGCGGGCTACCTCTTCACCGAGGGGCCGAGCTGGAGCGTCGCCGAGCAGGCGCTCATCTTCAGCGACATCCCCGCCGACACGCGCTACCGCTGGACCGAGGGCGACGCAGCCCCGACCGCCTACGTCACGCCCAACGCCAAGGGCAACGGGATGGTCCACGAGCGCGGCGGCACGTACCTCGTCTGCGAGTCCGACACGAGCCTCGTCAGCCGCTTCACCGGCGCCGGCGGGCGCGAGGTCGTCGCCTCGCACTTCGAGGGCAAGGAGCTCAACAGCCCCAACGACATCCTCACCGCCGCCGACGGCACGATCTACTTCACCGACCCCAACTACGGGCGCTGGAACGACTACATCGGGGTCAAGCGCGACCCCGAGCTGGACTTCCAGGGCGTCTTCCGCTGCGCGCCCGACGGGTCGGGCCTGGAGCTGATCGCGCCGCGCGACGAGTTCGAGCAGCCCAACGGCCTGTGCTTCTCGCCCGACGAGTCGATCCTGTACGTCAACGACTCGCCGCGCTGCCACATCAAGGCCTTCGACGTCGCCGCCGACGGCACCGTCGGCCCGTCCCGCGTGCTCTTCGAGGGCCTGGGCACCGGCGAGGTCGGCGCCTCCACGCCCGACGGCATGAAGGTCGACGAGCGGGGCAACCTCTGGGCCAGCGGCCCCGAGGGCATCTGGGTCATCGGCCCCGACGGCGCCCACATCGGGATCGTCCCGACGCCGGAGTTCCCCGGCAACCTGTGTTGGGGCGGCAAGGACCTCAAGACGCTCTTCGTCTGCTCCTCGACGACCGTGTTCTCGGTGGCCACCAAGGTCGCCTCGGCCCCGCTCCCGCTCCATGGCTGAGCTGCCCGAGGACGACCGCGCCCGCCTGCAGCGGCTCTCCGACGTCGAGGAGATCCGCACGCTGATCGCCGAGTACCGGCGCCAGCTCGACGCGCGCGACTACCCCGCCTACTCGGCGCTCTTCGCCCGCGACGGCGAGTTCGTCGGCAACGTCGGCCGGGCGACCGGCCCCGCGGCGATCGAGGCCATGCTGGTGGAGAGCCTCGGCCCCCGGATCGAGGCGCCCGGCCCGACCGCGTTCCACCTCGTCGCCAACTCCATCATCTCGGTCGACGGCGACACCGCCACCGGCACCTCGACGTTCGTCGTGCTGCGCCGCGGCGCGGGCGACGTCGTCGAGTTCCAGTCGATGGGCGAGTACGACGACGTCTTCGTCCGCGAGGACGGCCGGTGGAAGATCCAGACCCGCCGGGCGGGCCTGGACATCCCGGACCTCAAGCCGCCGCGCTGACCTCCAGCTCCGGGTCGCCGTCCAGCAGGTCGGCGATCCGGCGCTTGGTCGCGTCGGCCAGCGGGGCGAGCGGCTTGCGCGCGTGGCCGGAGGGCAGCAGACCGATCTGCTCCATGACCCACTTGGCCGGCACCGGGTTGACCTCGGCGAACGCGGCGTCGACGAGCGGGTGCAGCGCGTAGTGCAGCTCCTGGGCGCGCGCCTGGTCGCCGGCGACGAAGGCGTCGTAGAGCTCCGCGACCGGCTTGGGCGCGAAGTTCGCCACGCACGAGAGATGGCCGCGGCCGCCCAGCGTGAGCATCGGGTAGCAGAGCAGCTCGATCCCCGACAGCGCGATGAAGTCGCGGCCGCACAGGTTCAGCACGTAGGACACGTGCTCGAAGTCGCGCGTCGTCTCCTTGATGCCGACGATGTTGTCGTGGGCGCGGCGCAGGCGCGCGACGGTCTCCGGCGCGATGTCCACCGCCGCGCGGATCGGCACGTTGTAGGCGATGATCGGCATGTCGGGGAACTCGCTGGCGATCTCCGAGTACCAGGCGAACAGGCCGTCCTGCTGGGCGCGGCCGTAGTACGGGGTGACGACCAGCGCGGCGGCGGCGCCGAGGCGCTGGGCCTCGGCGGTCAGCTCGAGCGTCTCGTCCATCCGCGCGCTGCCCGTGCCGGGCAAAAACGGCACGCGGCCGTCGATCGCGGTGACCGCGGCCTGCATCACCGCGATGCGCTCCTCGATCGTCTGCGAGGTCGGCTCGCCGGTCGAGCCGCCGACGGAGATGCCGTGCGTGCCGCGCTCCAGCTGCCAGTCGATCAGCGGGCGGATGGAGTCGAGGTCGAGCGCGCCGTCGGCGTGGAACGGCGTGATCAGCGGGGTGATGGCGCCGCGGACGGCGTCGGGGTTGGCGGCGAAGTCGGTCATGAGGGGCTCGTGGTGGGGTCGGGGGTGGTGGGGTCCTGACGCGCGGCGGACCAGGCGTCGTAGTCGGCCTGGCGCGCGGGCGAGAGCGGGTAGACGCCGCGGATCGACTCGCCGTCGAGCACGCGCTCCAGCGCCCACGCCTCGCGGCGCTCCTGCTCGACGGCGGCCAGCGCGATCTCCTCGGCCATGGCGGCCGGCAGGACGAGCACGCCGTCGCCGTCGCCGACGATCACGTCGCCGGGGATGACCAGCGCGCCGCCGCAGCCGATCGGCACGTCGGTCTCCAGCGGGTAGTGGATGAGCCCGAGGACCGCGGCGTGCGGCGCCTGGTAGTAGGTGGGGAGGTCGAGGCCGGCGACGGCCTCGGAGTCGCGCAGGCCGCCGTCGGTGACGATGCCCGCCGCGCCGCGCACCATCGCGCGGGCCGCGAGGATGTCGCCGATCGTGCCGGCGCCGGCGTCCTGACGGGCGTCCATGACCAGGACGTCGCCGGGGCCGACGCTCTCGACCGCGCGCTTCTGGGCGTTGAGCGCGGCGGTGTCGGCGTCGCGCACGTCCTCGCGCAGCGGCACGTAGCGCAGCGTGCGCGCGTAGCCGAGCAGCCGGAGGTCCGGGCGGGTGGAGCGCAGCCCGCGCACGAAGCTGTTGCGGATGCCGCGCTTGCTCAGCTGGACGGTGAGCGTCGCGGTGGCGACGGTGCGCAGCGCGGCCTCGGCCTCGGCGCTGAGCGTGACCGGGCGCGGCTCCGGGATCCCGAGCGCGTGCGCGCGGGTCGCGGGCGTGACGCGGGGCTGGGCGCCGTGGGCGGCGATCGGCGCGCCGGCGGCGACGACCGTGTTGGTGGTCTTGCTCAACCCCACCAACTCGACTTCCACCACATCGCCGACGCCGATCTGGACGCCGCCGGCCGGCGTGCCCGTGAGGATCACGTCGCCGGGCTCCAGCGTGATGAAGCGCGACAGGTCGGCGATCAGCAGGCCGAAGTCGAAGAGCAGGTTGGCGCCGGTGTCCTCCTGGACGACCTCGCCGTTGACGCGCGTGCGCAGGACCAGCGAGGCGGGGTCGACGCCGGCGGCGGGCGCGAGCGGGCCGAGCGGGGTGAACCCGTCCTGGCCCTTGGAGAAGAGGTTCGAGCCGCGATCGGCCCAGCGCAGGTCGTGGAGCCCGACATCGTTGGCGGCGGCGTAGGCGCCGACGTGGCGCAGCCCGTCCTCGGGCGCGACGTGGTGGGCGCGCGTGCCGACGACGACCGCGATCTCGCCTTCGGGCACCAGCAGCTCGGTGCCCTGGGGGAGCACGATCGGCGCGTCGCCGGTGCTGACCGAGGACGGCGGCTTCAGGAAGTAGGACGGCACATCCGGGGCGCGTCCGCGCTGTTCGGCGCGCGCCCGGTAGTTGATGTGAACCGCGATGACCTTGCTCGGCGATGGACTGTTCACTCCAGGATCGTATACCTTTTGCTAATAGGACATCCGACACCGGGAGACTGATGCGCCGCCAGTTCGTCAACGATCCGCAGGACCATGTGCGCGAAGCCCTCGGCGGCTTCGAGCGGGCCAACGCGCACCTCGTCCGCTGGGACCGTGAGGGCAACTTCGTCGCGCGGGCCACGCCGGCCGCCGCCCCGAAGGTCGGCCTGCTGGCCGGCGGCGGCTCGGGCCACGAGCCCCTGCACGCGGGCTTCGTCGGCACCGGGATGCTCGACGTCGCCGTGCCCGGCGCGATCTACTCCAGCCCGACCGCCGCGCAGTTCGAGGCCGCCACGCGCGCCGTCGACACCGGCGCCGGCGTGCTGCACATCCTCAAGAACTACACGGGCGACAAGCTTAACGCCGGCATCGCCGCCGAGCTGGTCGCCGACGACGGCATCGCCGTCGAGCGCGTGCTGGTCGCCGACGACCTGGCGACCGACAGCGACGACCCGCGCGCGCCCGGGCGCCGCGGCACGGCGGCGGTCATCGCCGTCGAGAAGATCGTCGGCGCGGCGGCCGAGCGCGGCGCCTCGCTGGCCGAGCTGGCCGAGCTGGGGCAGCGCGTCGCCGACGGCTCGCGCACGCTCGCCCTCGCGCTGTCCTCCTGCGCGCATCCCGGCGAGGGCCACCCGTCGTTCGAGCTGGCCGACGACGAGGTCGAGTTCGGCGTCGGCATCCACGGTGAGCGCGGGATCGAGAAGCGCCCCTTCGCGCCCGCCGACGACCTCGCCCGCCAGCTGGTCGAGCCGGTCGCCGACGCGCTGGAGCTCAAGAGCGGCGAGCAGGTGCTGGTCATCGTCAACGGCCTCGGCGCCACGCACGGCCTGGAGCTGCACGTGGTCTTCGCCGAGGTCGCGCGCCGCATGGACGCACGCGGGGTCACCGTCGCGCGGTCGCTCGTCGGCCCGTACCTGACCGCGCTGGACATGGCCGGCGTCTCGGTCACGCTGATCCGCGTCGACGACGCGATGCTCGAGCTGTGGGACGCGCCCGCGCGGACCTCGGTGCTGTCGTGGTGAGCACGCTGGACGGCGCGGCCTCCCGCGCCTGGGTCGAGGCCTTCCTGGGCGCGGCCGAGCGCGACGTCACGGCGCTGGGCGACCTGGACCGCCGCGCCGGCGACGGCGACTTCGGCACCAACCTGACGACGTCGGTCAACGCGGCGCGCCGCGTGCTGGCCGACGGCGACGCTGCGCTCCCGGCCGCCGCGTTCGCCGCGCTGTCGACCGCCTTCCTCGGCACGGGCGGCACGAGCGGCCCGCTGTACGGGATGTTCTTCCGCGAGCTGGGCAAGGCCGCCGGCGACCAGCCCGCGATCGACCTGCCGACGCTGGCCGCCGGCGTGGTCGCGGGCGTCGACGCGGTCTGCCGCCTCGGCGGCGCCGAGGTCGGGGAGAAGACGATGGTCGACGCGCTGCGCCCGGCCGCCGACGCCCTGGCCGCCGCGGCGGACGCGGGCGCCCCGCTGGACGGCGCCCTCGCCGACGCGGCCCGCGCCGCGCGCGCGGGCTCCGACACCACGGCGACGCTCGTCGCGCGCCGGGGCCGGGCGACCTACGTGGGCGACGCGGCGTCCGGGGTCACCGATCCCGGCGCGGCCGCGGTCGCGCTGTTCTTCGAAGCTGCCGTCGCGAATCATCTATGATCGCGTATAGGAAATACGAGAGACTGCAAGGGGTCGAACATGCTGCGTGCTGACAACGTCGGAAGCCTCCTGAGGCCGGACTACCTGCTCGAGGCCCGGGCCAAGGGCCTGACCGGCGACGAGCTGCGGGCGGTCGAGGACCGCGCGATCGAGGAGGTGCTGCGCCTCCAGGAGGACGCCGGCCTGCAGGTCGTCACCGACGGCGAGTACCGCCGTCGCTTCTTCTTCTCCACGATCGAGGTGCTGGTCGACGGCATCGAGCCCGAGGGCTTCGTCCGCCACCACCAGGACGAGCAGGGCAACGCGCACGAGCTGCGCACGCCGACGCCGATCGCCCGCCTGAGCCGGACCGCGACGCTGGCCGAGTACGAGCTGGACTACGTGCGCCCGCGCACCGAGCGCCAGGTCAAGGTCACGATGCCGAGCCCGTCGTTGTTGGTCAACTACTGGTCGGAGGGCAAGTCCGACGCGGCCTACCCGTCCAAGGACGCCTACCTCGACCACCTCGTCGAGCTGATGAACGAGGACGCCAAGATCCTCGCCGCCAACGGCGCGGACTTCGTCCAGCTCGACGCCCCGCACTACGCCTACATCCAGAAGATCATGGACGTCGACGACCGCAACGCGGCGCTGCAGCGTCTGGTCGAGATCGACAACCGCGTCTTCGAGGGCGTCGAGGGCGCGATCACCGCGGTGCACGTCTGCCGCGGCAACGACCGCAGCCACTTCACCGGCACCGAGCCCTACGACGACTTCGCCGCGGCGATCTTCCCGATCACCACCGCCCAGCGCCTGCTCCTGGAGTACGACGACGAGCGCTCCGGCGGCTTCAGCCCGCTGCGCCACGTGCGCGACGACCAGGAGGTCGTGCTCGGCCTGGTCACCACCAAGCGCTCCGACATGGAGACCGCCGACGAGCTGAAGACCCGCATCGAGGAGGCGGCGCAGTACGTGCCGCTGGAGCGCCTCGCGCTCTCGACGCAGTGCGGCTTCGGCTCCAACGCCGAGGGCAACGCCATCACGCTGGACGCCCAGAAGGCCAAGCTGGAGCTGGTGGTCAACGTGGCCACCGACGTGTGGGGCAACGCATGAGCATCCCCGGCTCGCTGTACATCGCCGGCGTCTGGAGCGAGGGCTCCGGCCCGGCGATCGACGTGCACAACCCGTCCGACGGCTCGGTCATCGCCGCGCCGGCGAGCGCGACGGAGGCCGACGTCGCGGCGGCGCTGGCCGCGGCCCGCGCCGCGCAGCGCGCCTGGGCGCGCACCCCCAGCGCCGAGCGCGGCGCGCACCTGCGCGCGATCGCCGATCTCGTCGCCGAGAACGCCGACACGCTGGCCGCGCTGCTCGTCCGCGAGGTCGGCAAGCCGCGCGCCGAGGCCGACGGCGAGGTCGCCTTCGCCGAGTCGCTGCTGCGCTACAACGCCGAGTGGGACCGCCGCATCGAGGGCGACATCCTGCCGGGCGACACCCCCGGCGAGCAGATCCACCTGCTGCGCGAGCCGCTCGGCGTCGTCGCCGCGATCTGCCCGTGGAACTACCCGCTGGCCGTGCTGTGCCGCAAGCTGGCGCCTGCGCTGGTCACCGGCAACGTCCTCGTCGCCAAGCCGAGCGAGGTCACGCCGCTGGCGACGATCGAGTTCTTCCGGCTGATCGACGAGCGCCTCGACCTCCCGGCCGGCGTCCTCAACCTCGTCACCGGCGCGGGCGCGACCGGCCAGGCGCTGGTCGACAGCCCGCAGACGAACCTGATCTCGTTCACCGGCCACCGCGACACCGGCAAGGCCATCATGGCCAAGGCGGCCGGGAACCTCACGCGCGTGTCGCTGGAGCTCGGCGGCAAGGCGCCGGCCATCGTCGCCGCCGATGCCGACCTGGACATCACGATCCCGGCGCTGATCACCGCGCGGCACACCAACGCCGGCCAGGTCTGCACCTGCGCCGAGCGCGTGCTGGTCGATCGGGCGATCGCCGACGAGTTCACCGAGCGCTACATCGTCGCGGCCTCCGCGCTGGTGGTCGGCGACCCGGCCGGCTCCGGCACCGAGATGGGGCCGATGGTCAGCGCGGCGCAGCTGGAGAAGGTCGTCAGCGCCGTCGCGCTGGCCCAAGAGCAGGGCGCGGCGGTCGCGCTCGGCGGCGGCCGGCCCGACGGCGCGCAGTTCGCCGACGGCTACTGGCACGCGCCGACGGTACTGACCGGCCTCGAGCCGGGGATGGCGATCCTGAGCGACGAGATCTTCGGCCCGGTCACGCCGATCCTCGCGGTCGACGACATCTCCGCCGCGCTGGGCGAGGCCAACAACAGCCGCTACGGCCTGTCGGCCTACGTGTTCAGCCGCGACTACGCGACGGTCATGCGCACGGTCGACGAGCTCGACTTCGGCGAGATCTACATCAACCGCACCCACGGCGAGTCCGTGCACGCCCATCACGCCGGCTACAAGGAGTCGGGCATGGGCGGCGAGGACGGCCGTTGGGGCATGCTGCGCTACACGCAGGTCAAGACCGCGTACCACCGCTATGGGTGAGGTCGTCAGGGACCGGCCGCTCGCGCTGGTGCTCGGCGTCTCCGACAACGTGGCGGTCGCGGTGACCGCCGTGGCGGAGGGGACCGAGGTGATCCTGGGCGACCGGACGGTCACCACGGTCCAGGACATCCGCTTCGGCCACAAGCTGGCCGTGGAGCCGATCGCCGAGGGCGCGGCGATCCGCAAGTACGACGAGGTCATCGGGATCGCCAGCGCGGCGATCGCAGCCGGCGCGCACGTGCACGTCCACAACGTCGTCAGCGCGCGCCTGCCCGGCCCCGACGGGGTGGTCCGGTGAGCGCTGCGCTGACCGGGTTCGTCCGCGACGCCGGGCGCCCCGGCGTCCGCAACCATGTGCTGGTCCTTCCGTCGGTCGTCTGCTCGTCGCACTCCGCGCTGGAGATCGCCGGCGAGGACGGCGCCGCGATCGCGATCACCCATCAGCACGGGTGCCTGCACGTCGGCGACGACCTCGTGCACACCGAGGGCGAGCTGGTCGGGACGGCCACCAACCCCAACGTGGCCGGTGTCGTCGTCGTGAGCCTCGGCTGCGAGACGATCAACGGCGCGCGGCTGGCGCGGGAGATCGCGGCGCGCGGCCAGCGCGTCGAGCTGGTCGGCATCCAGGCCGCCGGCGGCACGCGGCATGCGATCGCCGAGGGCCGCGCCGCCGTGGCGCGCCTGAGCGCGACGGCGGGCGAGCGCACGCCGCTCGCGCCGGAAGAGCTTGTTGTAGGGCTCGATGCCGCGGACGATCCGCTGGCCGAGCCGCTGCGCGCGGCATTGGCCGCCCGCGGCGTCACGGTCCTGCCGCTGCCCGACGGGCCGCGCGGCGCCGAGGCGCACGTCGCGCTGGCCGGCGCGGGCGCGCAGCTGATCGTCTCGCTGCCGGTGCCCGACGAGGCGCCGATCGGCTTCGCCGTCTGCCCGGTCGTGGCCGTCGGGCGCGAGACCGAGCTGCACCTGGCGCTGGCCGACGACTTCGACGTCCACGCCGAGGCCGGCGAGACCGCGGAGGCCCTGGCCGACCGCGTCGCCGAGCGCGTCCTGACCCACGCGGCAGGCGAGCAGACCGCGTCCGAGCGCCGCGGCGCCCGCGACTTCGTCCTCCACCGACTGGCCGTGACGATGTGAGTGACCTGACCGGATACCGGCGCCCCGACGGGCGCTTCGGCGTGCGCAACCACGTGCTCGTGCTCCCGGCGCGCTCCGCGGCCAACACGGCCGCCGAGCAGCTGGCGCGCGGCGTCGACGGCGCGGTCGCCGTCGGCCACGAGTGGGTCGGCCACGCGGCCGATCCCGACGCGGCGCTGGTCACGCGCACGTTGGCCGGCTTCGCCGCAAACCCCAATGTCTTCGCCACCTTGTTGGTGGCCGTGAGCGCGGCCGACGTCGCGCTGGCCGACGCGATCCGTTCGCGCGGCGGCCGGGTCGAGATCATCACCATGGCCGAGCACCGCGGGACGACGGGCACCGTCGCCGCCGGCGCCGCGCCGCTCGCCGCCCTGGTCGCCGAGGCCGCGACGGTGGCGCGCGAGCCGATGCCGGTCTCCGCGCTGGTCGTCGGGCTGGAGTGCGGGGGCAGCGACGCGCTGTCGGGCATCACCGCCAACCCGGCGCTCGGCCTGGCGTCCGACCGCCTGATCGCGGCGGGCGCGTCGACCATGTTGTCGGAGATCCCGGAGCTGGTCGGCGCCGAGGAGCTGCTCGCGGCGCGCGCGGTGACGCCGGAGGTCGGCGATCGCATCCGCGACGTCATCCACGCCTTCGAGCGGTCGGTGGAGGCGCTGGGCGTCGACATCCGCGGCGCGCAGCCGACGCCCGGCAACATCGAGGGCGGGCTGACGACGATCGAGGAGAAGTCGCTGGGCGCGGCCAAGAAGGCGGGCGGCGCGCCGGTCACCGGCGTGCTGGAGTTCGCGCAGGCGCCGGTCGTCCCGGGCCTCTACATCATGGACACGCCCGGCCACGACATCGAGCAGATGGTCGGCCTCGTGGCCGGCGGCTGCACGGTCGTCGCGTTCACGACCGGCCGCGGCACGCCGACCGGCTCGCCGATCGCGCCGTGCCTGAAGATCTCCACCAACAGCGAGATCTTCGCCCGGCTGGAGGGCGACATCGACCTCGACGCGGGCCGTGTCCTGGACGGGTCGCGCACGCTGACGCAGGTCGGCGACGAGATCCACGACGCGCTCCTGGCGGCGGCGGGCGGCGAGCCCACCTGCTCCGAGACGCGCGGCAACCGCGAGTTCGCCATCAGGAGGGCAGCATGACCGACGACCTGGCTGCACGGGTCCAGCGCCTCGAGGACCGCGAGGCGATCTTCACGTTGTTCATGAAGTACCGGCACTGCCTCGACACGAAGGACTTCAGCGGCTACGCCGCGCTGTTCAGCGAGACCGGCGAGTTCCTGGCGCAGGACCTGCACGCGACCGGCCGCGCGGCGATCGAGGAGCTGGTCGACGGCATGCGGGGCAACCTGCTGACCGACACGATCGGCGACGACATCCACATCGTGGCCAACCCGGAGATCGAGATCGACGGCGACACGGCGCGCGCCCGCTCGACCTGGATCTACGTCGTCCGCTCGGCCGACGACAGCCCGGACCTGTGCAAGGTGGGGCACTACGAGGACGACCTCGTCCGCGAGGACGGCGAGTGGCGCTTCCAGCGTCGCTTCGCCCCGACCGACATGCCGGCGGCCTAGGTGCGCGCCACGCGAACCGCGCTCGGACGCGTCGGCGTCTGGAGCCGCGAGCTGCGCTTCAACGCCGACCGCGGCGCCGCGCGCGACGCCGCCGCCGAGCTGGAGGCGCTGGGCTACGGCGCGCTGTGGATCCCCGACGTCGGGGGCGATGTGTTGGGCGCGGTGGGGGAGATGCTCGACGCGACGTCGTCGATCGCGGTGGCCACGGGCATCCTGAACATCTGGATGCACGACGCCGAGGCGATCGCCTCCGGCCTCGCCGCGCTGCCGGGCGGCGAGCGCTTCCTGCTGGGGTTGGGCGCGAGCCACGCCGCGGTGGTCGACGCGTACGCCAAGCCGCTCACGGCGATGCGGGAGTACCTGGAGGCCTTGGATGCGGCTGGGCTCCCCGCGTCCGACCGCATCCTCGCCGCCCTCGGGCCGAAGATGCTCGACCTCTCGCGCGATCGCGCGGGTGGCGCGCACCCGTACCTGGTCGACGTCGCGCACACGGCCGCCGCGCGCGAGCGCCTCGGTGCGGACAAGCTGCTGGCGCCCGAGCTGAGCGTCGCCTTCTCCGACGACCTCGACGCGGCCCGTGCGGCCGCCCACGCGCACGTCGCCGATTACCTCGCGCTGCCCAACTACGCCAACAACTTCCGGCGGCTCGGGTACGGCGACGAGGACTTCGCCGGCGGCGGCAGCGACCGGATGGTCGACGCGCTCGTCGCCTACGGGGACGAGGCGCGGATCGCCGCGCGCGTGGCCGAGCACCTCGCGGCGGGCGCCGACCACGTGTGCGTCCAGGTCGTCGGGCAGACCGACGAGGCGCTGGCTCGCGAGCAGTGGCGCCGCCTGGCGCCGGCGCTCACGAGCCTCTAGGCCGGCTAGGTCCGCGCCGGCGTCCGGCCGATCGCGCCCAGCCGGGCGCGGGCGGCCGGCCCGAGGCGGTGGTGCAGCTCCAGCGCGCCGAGGTTGTGCTCCAGCTGCTCGACGCTCGTCGCGCCGAACAGGACGCTGGCGGCGCGGGGCGCGTCGAGCGCGAAGGCGAGCGCCAGCTGGGCGGGCGACGTCTCCAGCTCGGTCGCCAGCGCCGCGAGCTGCCCGGCGGCGGTGAGGGCGGCACGCGCGCCGTCGTCCTCCAGCGGCGCCCCCGCCATCCGGCCCGGGCCTGCGACGCCGGCGAGGTACTTGCCGGTCAGCAGCCCGCCGGCCAGGACCGAGGACGGCACGACGCTCGCGCCCGAGGCGCGCAGCACGGCGCGCATGGCGGCGTTCTCGACGTGGTCGCGGTCGACCAGGTTGTAGGGGAGCTGCACCGCGGCGGGCGGCGGCAGGCCCATGCGGCTGGCGATGTTGACGGCGACGCCGAGCTGCTGGGCGCTCCAGTTCGCCACGCCCCAGCTGCGGGCCAGGCCGGCGCGCAGCAGGCGCGCGATCTCCTCGACCGCGCGCGAGACGCTCAGGTCGGCGGGCGGCGTGACCGCGTAGATGAGGTCGACGCGCTCCAGCCCCATGCGCTCCAGCGAGCCGCGCAGCTCGGCGCATGCGTCCTCCTGCGGCCAGTGCTCCCACCACAGCTTGTTGGCGATGACGACCTCGTCGCGCGGCCAGCGGCTGCCGGTGAGCAGGCGGCCGAAGAGCAGCTCGGAGTAGCCGGTGGCGATCTCGGCCGTGCCGGTCTCGTCGTCGTAGCGCGCGTCGTCGAGGAACGTGACGCCGAGGGCGCGGGCGCGCTCGAAGATCGCCAGCGAGGCGTCGAAGCCGATGCGCTCGAAGGTCCGCCAGGACCCGAGCGAGAGGGGCGAGACCGACAGTCCCGAGCCGCCCAGCGGACGCCGTGAACGCAGCAGATCCATGACGGGGATCATATAGGATCGTGGGTATGGACCGCTACGGGATGCACATCGACGGACGGCCGGAGGCCGGACAGGCCGGGCGCGAGTACGAGACGGTCGACCCGTTCACCGGGCAGGCCTGGGCGGCCGTCCCCGACGGTGATGGTGCCGACGTCGACCGCGCCGTCGCCGCCGCGCGCGCCGCGCTCCGTGGGCCGTGGGGTGCGACGACGCCGACCGCGCGCGCCGACGTCCTGCGGCGCCTGGCCGATCTGGTGGAGCGCGACGCCGACGCGCTCGCCGCGCTGGAGACGCGCGACAACGGCAAGCTCCTGGCCGAGACCCTCGCCCAGTGCCGCGGGCTGCCGCACTGGCTGCGCTACTTCGCCGGGCTGGCCGAGACCGCGCGGGGTGCGGTCATCCCGACGGCCAAGGCCAACGTCCTGGTCTACACGCGCGAGGAGCCCGTCGGCGTCGTCGGCGCGATCGTCCCGTGGAACTCGCCGCTGCTGTTGTTGGTGTTCAAGCTGGCGCCGGCGCTGGCCGCGGGCTGCACGCTGGTCGTCAAGCCGTCCGAGCAGACGCCGGTCACGACGGTGGAGCTCGCCCGGCTCGCCACCGAGGCGGGCCTGCCCGACGGCGTCTTCAACGTCGTGACCGGCGCGGGGCCCGAGCCCGGCACCGCGCTGGCCGCGCACCCGGATGTCGCGATGATCGCGTTCACCGGCTCGACCGAGATCGGCCGCCTCGTCGCGCATGCCGCCGCGGAGCGCTTCGCGCGCTCGACGCTCGAGCTGGGCGGCAAGTCGGCGCAGATCGTCTTCGCCGACGCCGACCTCGAAGCCGCCCGCGACGGCCTGCTGGCCGGGATCTTCGCCGCGACCGGGCAGACCTGCGTCGCCGGGTCGCGGTTGTTGGTGCACCGTGACGTCCACGACGAGTTGTTGGCGTTGTTGGTTGCTCGCGCGGACACGATCCGGTTGGGCGACCCGACGGCCGCCGACACCGAGATGGGCCCGCTGTCCTCGCCGGCCCAGCAGACGCGGGTGCGCGGTCACGTCGAGCGGGCGGTCGAGGACGGCGCGCGGCTCGTTGCCGGCGGGCATGACGGCGGCCTCGGCGGCTGCTTCTGGGCGCCGACGATCCTCGACGGCGTCACGCCCGACATGCGCCTCGCGCGCGACGAGGTCTTCGGCCCCGTCCTGGCGGTCGACGTCTTCGACACCGACGCCGAGGCGATCGAGAAGGCCAACGCGACCCCCTTCGGCCTGGCCGCCGGCGTCTGGACCACCGACATCGGCCGCGCCCACCGCACCGCCGCCGCCCTCGACGCCGGCACCGTCTGGGTCAACACCTACAGGATGATGGCCCCCGAAGTC
>DASYBY010000549.1:0-4758 GCA_036500525.1 Baekduia sp.
CCTCGCGATGGAGATCCTCGGCCGCTAGCGCGGTCTTCTCGGACGGTGGTGGGGCTCGCCGAGCGGGCCCCACCGTCGATCCGTCCGGCCGGTTGGCGTGGGTTTCCGTCGCCGGGTACGCTCGCTGGACGTGCAGAGCGACGTGACCTCGACACTGAGCGAGCTGGAGCGCCGGCTCAAGGAGCTGGAGCAGGAGCTGGAGTCCGTCGGCCGCGGCGGGGAGCTCGACACCGAGCCCGCCCAGGGCGGCTGGGACGGTCCGCCGCCTCCGCGGGACCCGGGCCCGCCACCGCCGGGTGCGACGCCGTTCGCCGCGGCGTGGCACGGCAGTGGGGGATCCGCGCCGGCACCCGCGCCGCCCGTCTCGTCCTTCGACGGCGCGCCGCCCGTGCCCGTCGTCCCGCCGGCCGCGCCGTGGGGCGCGCCGGCTGCTGCCGCGGCGCCCGCGTCCCCTCCGCCGCCCCCTTCGCCCGAGCCCGCGCTGCACCGCCAGCTCGACGAGCTGCTCGCCTTCCGCGACCAGCTCGTGCGGACGACCGACGACCTCGTCGCGGAGCTCTCGCGCGTGCTGACCGAGCTGGGCGTCGACGCGCCCCACGATCCGGCCGACACGCTGCTCTCCGGCCACGTCGTCATCGAGGCCGCGCCGTTCGCGGACTTCGCGACGCTCGCCGCGTTCGAGCACGCGCTCGCGCGTACGCCGGGCGTCACCGCGGTCGACGTGCGCGCGCTCGGCTCCGGGCACGCCACGATCGACGTGTCGCTCGCCGGTCCCCTGCCGCTCGGGTCCGCCCTGCGCGCGACCGCGCCGGTCGCCTTCGCGGTCACGGCGGCGGACGAGGGCCGGCTGACGCTCGCCCTCGGCCCGCCCACGAGCTGAGCCGACCCAGGCCTCCGGCCCGAGCCCGCGCGTGGCCGACGACGACTTCTCCCCCCGCCCTGCCGCCGACGAGCTGGCCGCGGCGCTGACCGAGCGCGTCCGCGCGATCGTGGCCGCCGCCGAGAGCGCCGCCGCCCAGCTGCGCGCGCAGGCCGACGCCGACGCCGAGGAGCGGGCGCGCCAGGTCCGCCTCGCCGCCGAGCAGGACGCCGAGCGGCTCCTGCACCGGGCCGAGCGTGAGGCCGCGGAGTACCTGGAGGGCGCGATCCGCCGGGTCGACGCGTTCGCCGCCGGCCGCGCCCGCCGCATCAGCGCGGTGGCCGACCAGCTCATCGCCCACACGCAGGCGCTCGCCGACCGCGCGGGGCGCGCGACGCGGCTGGAGCACGGCGTCGACGCGGTCGTCGAGGCGCTCGCGGCCGCCGCGGAGGCCGTCGCCGCCGAGGCCCGGCGCGCACCGATCGAGCTGCCCGGCGCACGGGCGCCCGCCGCCGCCGTGACGCGCCTGACCACGCGGCCGCACGCGGTCCCCGATCCGGAGCCGGCGCCCGCGCCCGACGACGCCCGCGAGCACGTCCGCGAGATCGCCAGCGCGCTGCCGCGCCGCCCGGGCGCCGTCCAGCGGCGCACCGTGCCCCCGCCGCCCGAGCCGCCCCGCGACCCGTTCGACGGGCCGGACGCCGCGGCCTGAGCGGCGCCTCGCGGCGCCCCGGGCGCCCCTCGCCCCTCAGCCCAGCGCGATCCTGCCGCGCCCCGCCGCCTTCGCGGCATACAGCGCTGCATCCGCCCGCGCCAGCAGCGCGTCCGGCAACTCGTCCGGCGCCCACACCACCAGGCCGACCGAGCACGCCACGCCCTCGGCCTCGCCCGGCATCGCCTCCTGCAGCCGCCCGACGATCGCCTCCGCGCAGTCCACCGCGCAGTCGGGCAGCAGCACCGCGAACTCGTCGCCACCCAACCGCGACAACAAGTCCGACGCCCGCACAAGGCCACGCCACTCTGCGGTCAGCCGGCACAGCAGCTCGTCGCCCGCCTGGTGCCCGAAGCGGTCGTTGTAGGGCTTGAAGCGATCGAGGTCGAGCGCCGCGACGCACAGCGGCAGGCCCGAGCGCGCCGCCCGCGGCAGCTCGACCGCCAGCCGCTCGTCCCAGAGCCGCCGGTTGGCCAGCCCCGTCAAGGGATCAGTGCGCGCCAGGTCGCGCAGCTCGTCGCGCGCCTCGCGCGCCGGCGTCACGTCGACCAGCGTCCCGAGCCACCCGGCCGGCCCGCCCCACGGGTCCCGCAGCATCACCGCGGTGACGTGCGCCCAGCGAACGCGGCTGTCGGGCGCGACGAACCGCACCTCCAGCGCGAACTCGCCCGCCTCGTCGGCCGCCGTGCGCCAGGCCTCGCCGAACGGGCGCCGGTCCTCGCGGTGCATCGCCTCGTACCAGCCGAGCCCGAGCAGCGCCGCCCGCGGCCGCCCGGTCAGCTCCGACACCCAGTCGTTGGCGAACACGCACTGCCCGTCGGCGCCCGTCTCGACGATCCCCACCGGCGCGAGATGCGTGAGCGTGCGCCACCGGTCCTCGTTGGCCCGCAGCAGGTCCTCGTTGCGCTCGGCGGCCTGGCGCCGCTCGATCGCGAACCGGATCATGCGGGCGAACCCGGCCGCCGGCGTCTCCTGCCCCTTGACGAGGTAGTCCTGCGCGCCCGCGCGGATCGCCGCGATCGCCAGCTCGTCGTCGTCGTGGCTGCCGAGCACGACGACCGGCACGCCCGGCTCGGCGCTCAGCACCGCGGCGACGGCCTCCAGGCCCAGCGCGCCGGGCACGTCGAGGTCCACCAGGACGCAGTCGGCGCCGCGCGCCCGCAGGTCCTCCAGCGCGGCCTCCAGCGTCGCGTGGCGGCGCACCTCGATGCCGCCGAGGTCGCCGCTGCCGAGCAGCAGCTCGATCAGGCGCGCGTACGGGACGCTGTCCTCGAGGAGGATGACGGAGGCGGCAGCGGGCAACATCGGGTCCGCGAAGGATCGTGCCCACGGCGGACGGTGCCCGCCTCGGTAGGATCAGGCGCGATGCCTGACGTGATCTCCTTCGCCCGCGGCGCCCCCTCGCTGGACATCGTCGACGTGGACGGCCTGAAGGCTGCCGCCATCCGCGCCTTCGAGCGCGATCCCGCCGGCACGACGGCCTACGGCACCGCCGTCGGCTACGCGCCGCTGCGCGAGTGGATCGCCAACCAGCACGGCGTCGACACCTCCCAGGTCATCGTCACCAACGGGTCGATGCAGGCCGACGCGTTCCTCTTCGAGACGCTCGTCAAGCCGGGCGATCCGGTCGTCGTCGAGAAGCCGACCTACGACCGCACGCTGCTGAACCTCCGCGGCCGCGGCGCCGACGTGCGCATGGTCAACCTGGAGCGCGACGGCATCGACACCGTCGGGCTGGAGACGCTGCTGCGCGACGA
Organism: Baekduia sp.; assembly: GCA_036500525.1. GTDB lineage: Bacteria > Actinomycetota > Thermoleophilia > Solirubrobacterales > Solirubrobacteraceae > Baekduia. The sequence continues at coordinate 3,329 of DASYBY010000549.1, forward strand.
GGGCCTGCGCCCGACGCTCGCCCACGTCATCCCCAACTTCCAGAACCCGGCGGGCTACACGCTGAGCCAGCCCAAGCGCGAGGCGCTGCTGCGCCTGGCCGGCGAGTTCGGCTTCGTCATCTTCGAGGACGACCCGTACGTCGACATCCGCTTCGCCGGCACCGCGCTGCCGACGATGCTGTCGCAGGACACGACGGGCAGCGTCGTCTACGCGTCGTCGTTCTCCAAGACGGTCTGCCCGGGCATCCGCGTCGGCTACCTCGTCGGCCCGGCCGAGCGGATCTCCGAGATCCAGCGGCTGGCGACCAACACCTACATCTCGCCGAACATGGTGGCGCAGTCGCTCGTCTACGAGTTCTGCTCCAACGGCGACATCGACAAGTCGATCGCGACCGTCAAGCAGGCGCTCGGCGCGCGCGTCAAGCGACTGACCGACGCGCTCGCGCGCGACCTGCCCGAGGCGAAGTTCCAGGCGCCCGAGGGCGGCTACTTCATGTGGGTGGAGCTGCCCGAGGGCACGGAGATCGACCGCGTCTTCGAGGAGGCCAACGCCCGCGGCGTGGCCATCGTCAAGGGCACCGACTTCCTGCTGGAGGGCGGCGAGAACACGCTGCGCCTCGCCTACTCGGGCGTCACCGAGGACCAGATCGACGAGGGCGTCTCGCGCCTCGCCGAGGCGGTCCACGCCGCTGGCGCGACGACGGCGGCCTAGCCGCTAGCGCCCGTAGCGCTGCTCGCCCAGGACCAACTGGGCCGGCAGCGCCACCCGCGGCGGCGGCGACGGGTCGGCCACCACGGAGACCGTCTCGGCGACGCTGCGCGTCACGGTCAGCGTCGCGCCGTCGGCGGTCGTCATGACCACGTCGCCCGCCCCGCTCTCGGTCAGCGTCCCCTGCAGCCCCGGGTCCATCCCCGCGGCCATCAGGTAGTGCAGCAGGTCCTCGGCCTCGTTCTCGAAGCGCACGATCGTGACGGCCGCGCCGACCTCGACGTCGGCCAGCGGCACGCTGGAGATCCGGCTGCCGACGTCGATCGGATGGCCGTGTGGGCAGGTGCGGGCGTCGCCGATCGCGGCGAGCATCCGCTCCTCCAGCACCGGCGACATCGCGTGCTCCAGGCGCTCGGCCTCCTCGTGGACCTCGTCCCAGGGGATGCCCAGCACGTCGGTCAGGAAGCGCTCGATCAGGCGGTGGCGGCGGACGATCGCCTCGGCATGCTCGCGACCGGAGTCGGTGAACGAGATGACCTTGTCGCCGCCGCGCGTGATGTACCCGTCGCGCTCCAGGCGGCCCACCATCTCGTGGACCGTCGGCGGCGAGAGCTGCATGGCCCGCGCGATGTTCGCGCCCGTCATCGGGAGCCCCGCCTCGTAGAGCCAGAAGAGGGTCTCGAGGTACTCCTGCTCGGCGACGGTCGCGTTCTCGGACATC
>DASYBY010000550.1:0-3353 GCA_036500525.1 Baekduia sp.
GTTCTACCGCGAGATGGACTACATGGCGCGCGGGCCGGGCGTCACCGCCGAGGCGACGCGCTGGCTGCACGAGCGCGGCGTGCGCGTCATGGGCATCGACGCCTGGGGCTGGGACGCCCCGCTGCACCTCCAGGCCGCCGAGGCCAAGGAGCGCGGCGAGGCCGGGATCTTCTGGGCCGCGCACCAGGCCGACCTCGAGTACTGCCAGATCGAGCGCCTCTGCGCGCTCGATCAGCTGCCGTCCACGGGCTTCACCGTGTCGGTGTTCCCGCTGCGCATCGTGGGGGCATCGGCTGCTCCCGCCCGCGCAGTCGCCATCATCCAGGACTGACGATGCGGCGGACCGGCACCAAACTCGCGGTTGCGGGACTTCTCGGGCTGGCGATCCTCGTGGTCGGCGCGGCCGTGGTCGCGACCGCGCTGTCGTCGCGGCCGCACGGCGAGGCGCTCGTCCCGGCCGCCGCGCACGGCGGTCCTCCGGGGCGGCAGTCGCTGGTCGGCCCGTGGATCCGCGCGATGGATCCCGACGACGCCGGCGGCGCGGCGGGCTTCGGCGCGGGGAACTTCGCGGGCGCGCTGGTCACCGTGCCCGACGTCGCCAACGCGGCGACGGTCACCGGCGCGGCGGGGATCGCGGCCTTCGCGGGCAGCATCGCCTGGTACCGGACCGAGCTGACCGCGCCCAAGACGGGGTCCTACGCGCTGCGCTTCGAGTCGGTGCACTACAAGGCGCAGGTCTGGCTCGACGGCCAGCTGCTGGGCACGCACACCGGCGAGTACCTGCCGTTCGAGTACACGTTGCGCCTGCGGGCGGGCGTGCCGCACCGGCTGGTCGTCCGCGCCGACTACCGCTCTCCGACGCTGCAGAAGCGCGAGGGCTGGCACAGCACGTGGTTCAACTTCGGCGGCATCAACCGCGAGGTCACGCTGCGGCCGCTGGCGCCCACCGAGCTGGCGGCGCCCACGCTGACGACGCGGCTCGACGGCGGCGCCGCGGTGGTCGACGCCTCGATCGACGTCCACAACCGCGCCGGCTCGGCGCGCGACGTGCAGGTTCGCGGCACGCTGCGCCACGCCGGCGGGGGCCCCGACCTGCGCTTCCCGAAGGTCCACCTCGGCCCCGGCGAGGTGCGCCGCGTGAGCACCGAGGTCCGCATCGCGCATCCGGTGCTGTGGGCGCCCGGGTCGCCGTCGATGTACGCGCTGCACCTGACCGCGGGCGCGGGCGAGGGCGGCTGGGACGACGCCGTCGGGCTGCGCCAGGTCAGCTGGAAGGACGGCGAGCTGCTGCTCAACGGGCAGCGCCTGCGGCTGCACGGCGCGTCGCTCAACGAGGACATCGAGGGCCGCGGCGACGCGCTGACGCCCGCCGACATGGACGCCATGGTCCACGACTTGCAGGCCGTCGGCGCGAACGCGACCCGCGCGCAGCACGCGCTGTCGCCGCCGCTGCTGGAGCGGCTGGACCGCGCGGGGATCCTCGTGTGGCAGGGCGTCGGCCCGGTCGAGGCGCCGGGCGCATGGACCGCGCAGTCGCCGGCGCTGGCCCACGAGGCGCGCGAGCGCGTCCGCACGACGGTCCGCCAGGAGCGCATGCACCCGTCGGTCATCGCGTGGAACCTGGCCAACGAGATCGCGGGCAACGGCCACGACCCGACCGAGGTGGCCTACGTGCGCGACATGGCACGCGAGATCCACCGGGACGATCCGGGCCGGCTCGTCGCCCTCGACATCTGGGGCTCGCATCCGCCGAAGGTGCCGGGCGCGATCTACGCCGACGTCGACGCGGTCGCGCTGACCAACTACGTCGGCTGGTACACCGGCGTCGACGAGTCCAAGGCCCACATCGCCTCCCGCCTGCACGACACCGCCGCGGGCTTCACCAAGCTCTTCGCGGGCAAGGTGCTCATCGTCTCCGAGTTCGGCGCCGAGGCCAACGCGGCCAACACCACGACGGCACCCGGCGGCTACGACTACCAGTCCTGGCTGCTCGACCTCCACATCAAGACCTACGCGGCGCTGCCCAAGCTGTCGGGCATGTTGGTGTGGAACATCCGCGACTTCGCGGTGTCCCCGGGCTTCGCGGGCGGCTCGATCTCCCGCGTCGTCCCAGGCATCCACATCGAACGCGGCCTGAACACCAAGGGCCTCTTCGACTACGCAGGCAAGCCGAAGCCCGCCGCGGCGGCAGTCCGGCGCGCCTTCGAACCCCTCGGCACAGGCCTCGGGTAGTCCGCACACGGACACCGCGCCCCAGCCTCGGGGGCGAGCCTTCCGTCCGTGTCGCCTAACCCGGGATATGGACGGGTTAGACGACACGGATGCCGGGATCGCCGCGTTCGCGACCGCTCACCACGGAGTAGTCGGCCGGGCGGAGCTGCGCGGGCTCGGCGTGAGCGACGACGCGATCGAGCATCGCCTGGCGGTCGGCCGCCTCCAGCGGCTGTACCGCGGCGTGTACGCCGTGGGGCATCGTGCGCTGACGCGGGAGGGACGTTGGCGCGCCGCGGTGCTGGCGTGCGGCCCGCGGGCGGTGCTCAGCCACGGCGACGCGGCGGCGCACTGGGGCCTGGCGCCGGTCAGGGGCAGTCGCATCCACGTGACGAGACCGTCGTCGGCCGGTCGTGCACCGGACCCGCGCCGCATTCGCCTGCACCGCACGCGCACCCTCCAACCCTGGGAGGCGACGATCAACGACAACATCCCGACCACCACCGTCGCGCGCACGCTCCTCGACCTCGCCGCGGATCTCCGCCCCCGGGCGCTGGAGGACGTCATCGCACAGTCCAACCGCCTCGAGCTCTTCGATCTGGTCGCCGCCCGCCGGTGCCTCGACGAGCATCCACGGCAACACGGCGCGCCCGCGCTCCGGCGCCTGCTCGACGACCTGCAAACGACCGAACTCGTCGACCTCCGCAGCCCCCTCGAGGTCCGCTTCCTCCAGCTCTGCGACGACCACCAGCTCCCGCCGCCCCAGGCCAACACGACCCTCGCCGGGTTCTTGGTGGACTTCCACTGGCCGGGCACCACGCTCATCGTCGAGACCGACGGCTTCGCCTACCACGCGACGCCCACCGCCTTCGAGTCCGACCGCGCCCGCGATCAGGCCCTGACCCTCGCCGGCTACACCGTCGTCCGGTTCACCTACAACCAGGTCACGCGCGAGCCGGCGGAGTGCGCAGCGCGCCTCCACCGGCTCCTCGCGTGACGGACGCCGCTAGGCCTGGTTGCCCGCCGCGATGCGCCGCAGGTCGATCGTGTCGTCGTACAGCTTCGCGTCGACGCCCTCTTCGAGCGCGACCTCGCGCAGCGGGCGACCGGAGGCCGAGGCCTTCTTGACGATCGCGGCCGCG
>DASYBY010000551.1:0-6583 GCA_036500525.1 Baekduia sp.
GGCTCGTCAGGAGGTCGGAGACCGTCATGGAGGCGGCCTCCCACGGGCATTCGAGGATGACGTGCGCGGCGCTGATCTCCCCCTCACCGATCTGGCGCTTCAGCTCCGCACGGGCGAGGCGGACCTCGTTCGCTCGGGCCAGGGCGCGCAGGTGCTGCGGCGCAGGGATGATCGTCGCTGCTGCGTTCATCTGTCCTCCCGCCGTCTCATCCTCAGCATGAGACGGCACTCGTAGGTATCTGGGTGCTGACGCGTCGACGGCACCTTTCCCGCAGGGATGACCACGTGTTCCGGAACGGCGAGCGGGCGTCTCCTCTACGCGATCCCGCTCCTCGGTCCGGGACATCCACTCCCCGGGGCTGCCGCGTCAACGCTGCTCGAACGTATGCCAGGGCGGCATTGCCATCAAGGTGTGAACGGGCGCAACATCCGCTCAGAGCGCCTTTTTTCTTCCGGGCAAAATCGCTGAGCGCTCGTCTCGGACAAGGGTCGAAATCAGGCCTCCGGACACTGCCCGAACGTGCTACGGAAGCGGCTCGAACCCGGTGCTCAGGAGGTGCGCCGGCGGCCGTGCTCGCCCGGACCGGGCAGCGGTCCGTGCTCGGCCTCGAAGGCGGCCTTGACGGTGCTGAACGTCTCGAGCGCGCGGTCGAGCGTGGGACGGTCGTGCGTGGCCATCACGCTCGTACGCAGCAGCGCGCCGCCCGGCGGCACCGCGGGGTGCAGCGCGGTGTTGACGAAGACGCCCGCGTCGAAGAGGCCCTTCCACATCAGGCCCGCCTGCCAGTCGTCGCCGATCAGCACGGGGATGATCGGCGTGACGATGTCGTCGCCGTCGGGGTGGCCCTCGGGCAGCGGCTGGGCCTCGACGACCGCGAAGCCGCGCTCCTCCAGGCTGTCGCGGAAGTAGCGCGCGTTGTCCTGGACGCGGCGCAGCAGCTCCGGGCCGTCGGGCCCGCGCACGACGCGCAGCGCGGCCAGGGCGGCGCCGGTCGAGGCCGGCACGCCCGAGGCGGTGAAGAGGAAGGTCCGCGACTGGAAGCGCAGGTACTCGATGACGTCGGCCTGGCCGGCGACGAACCCGCCGCACGAGGCCAAGGACTTGGAGAACGTGCCCATCCGCAGGTCGACGCGATCCTCGACGCCGAGCAGCTCGCTGGCGCCGGCGCCACGCGCGCCGAGCACGCCGGCGCCGTGGGCCTCGTCGACCATCAGGCGGGCGCCGTAGCGCTCGCAGAGGTCGCAGATCTCCGGCAGCGGGGCGATGTCGCCCTCCATCGAGAACACGCCGTCGACGACGACCAGCACGCCGCCGCCGTCACCGGTCGCGCGGTCGAGCATCTTCTCGAGCTTGTCCAGCTTGTTATGGCGGAACGGACGGAGCTTGGCCTTCGACAGCAGGCAGCCGTCGAGGATCGACGCGTGGTCGCCGGAGTCGACGATCACGGTGTCGCCCGGCGCGAGGATCGTGCCGAGCGTGCCGACGTTGGCCTGGTTGCCGGTGGTGAAGACGATCGCGTCCTCGGTGCCCATCCAGTCGGCGATCTCGGCCTCGAGCTCCAGGTGCTGGCGCGTGGTGCCGTTGAGCAGTCGCGAGCCGGTCATGCCGGTGCCGTAGCGCTCCAGCGCGTCGCGGGCGCCCGCGATGACGCGCTCGTCCTCGGTCAGCCCGAGGTAGTTGTTGCCGCCGAGCATGATCCGCGCGGCGCCTTCCATCTCGACGATGGGCCGTGCCGGGCTCTCCATGACCCGGAAGTACGGCACCATGTCGGCCTCGCGAGCCGCCCGGAGGATCTCCAGGCGGTCGTAGTTCCGGGCCTTGTCGAAGACGTCAACCTGCGCTCGAGCCGTCACCGGCCCAGCGTACTGGGCGGGTCCCTCGGTAGGGTCACGCGCCATGCCGCTCGACGTTCGCCCCGCTCGGTCCTATCGCGACGTCGGCGCGTTCATCGACCTCCCGTTCCGCCTCCACGCCGGCACGCCGTGGGTCCCGCCGCTCAAGCTGGAGCGCCGCATCTTCCTCAGCCGCCGGATCGGGCCGTACGCCAAGCGCATGGACTACGAGCTGCTGCTCGCCCACCGCGACGGCCGCGTCGTCGGCCGCATCAGCGCGCACATCGACCACGCCTACAACAAGCATCACGACGAGCGCCGCGGGTGGTTCGGCTTCTTCGAGAGCGAGGACGACCCCGAGATCGCCCGCGCGCTGCTGGACGCCGCCGACGCGTGGCTGACCGAGCGCGGCATGACCGAGATGGTCGGGCCGGCCGACTTCCAGATGAACGACGAGAGCGGCATCGTCATCGAGGGCCACGACCTCGTGCCGATGATCCGCCAGCCGTGGCACCCGCCCTACTACCAGGCGCTGTGCGAGGGCGCGGGGATGGAGAAGGTCGTCGACCTGCTCATGTGGGAGCTCGACATCTCCGACCGCGAGCAGATGCTCCCGATCCTCCCGGAGCTGGCCGAGGCCGCCCGCGAGAAGCACGGCGTCTCGATCCGCCGCATGTCGCGCCGGCACCTGCGCCAGGACCTCGACCTCTTCGGCGAGATCTACAACCGGGCGTGGCGGCGGAACTTCGGCTTCGTCCCCTACGACGCCGCCGACCTCGACCAGTACGGCCACGAGCTGCAGCTCGCCTACAGCCGCGACTGGTTCATGATCGCCGAGGTCGCCGGCGAGGCGGTCGCGATGGCCATCACCATCCCCGACCTCAACCAGGTGCTGCGCAAGATGAACGGCCGCCTGCTGCCGATGGGCTGGTGGCACTTCCTGCGCAAGTCGAAGATCATGACCCGCGTGCGCGTGGGCTTCCTCGGCGTCAAGCCGGCCTTCCAGCACACGGGCGCCGCGGCCGCGCTGTACGTCGAGCACTTCGACACCGCCGAGCGCCACGCGCGCATCAAGAGCGGCGAGATGGGCTGGATCCTGGAGACCAACCGGGCGATGAACCGCGGCATGGAAGCTATGCACGGTCGAGTTGTAAAGCGGTACCGCGTGTTCGGAAGGGACCTCGCGGGGCGCTGACGGGTAGGTGCGCGCGCAATCAGCCTGCGACGCGCGGTAAGGTTCACCTAATGGCACGGTCAGACGAGCTGAAGGCATCACCGCCGATGTTCGAGAGCCGGCTGCTGGACCGCTTCACCCGGGTCCATCCGTCGGTGCCTCCGCTGCTGTTCGCCCCCATCATCGCGGTGCTGCTCGTGACGGGCTTCGGCCGCATGGGGGTCCTGAACGGCCTCCTGCTCGCTGCGGCGGGCTACGTGTTCTGGACGTTGTTCGAGTACTGGCTGCACCGCGTGGTGTTCCACTTCGAGCCGTTCAACAGCCAGGTGGGCATGCGCCTGCACTGGATGATCCACGGCGTCCACCACGACCACCCCAACGACCCGTTGCGGCTGGTCATGCCGCCGTCGGTCAGCCTGCCGCTGGCGGCGCTGGTGCTCGCGGCGTTCTGGGGGATCCTGGGCTACGACGCCGCGCTCTGCTTCGGCGGCGGCTTCCTCGTGGGCTACCTCGCGTACGACATGCTCCACTACCACGTGCACCACCACACGCCGCGGACCGCGCTCGGTCACCGCCTGCGGGAGCTGCACATGCGCCATCACTTCCAGGACGACGAGCGCGGCTTCGGCATCAGCGCGCCGTACTGGGATCGCGTCTTCGGGACGGCGCCGGCGGAGCAGGGCAACCGCGTGGTCGGCAGCCAGGTCGGATCGCAAGACGCGTCCAACGCGCGCTGAGCGGACGGTGCGGAGACGGCGTGCATCGCGGTCTGCCGCGCGATGCGCCATCCTAGGTGGCGCATGACGGAACCCGTCGACGAGGACATGGACAGCGCAGCCGACGAGGCCGAGGTCGTGGACGCCCTGCCGGTGCCCGAGGGCGCCCCGCCGGCCGACGTGCCGGCCCCCGCGCCGGTCCCGCGCACCGGCCTGGTCTCGGCCGGGCCCGTCGCGCGCCAGGCGGCGGCCGTCGCCGTGACCGGGTTCGCGGCCGGTGCCGCGACCGTCGCGGTCGTCCGCCGGCACCGCGCCAAGAAGGCCGTGCGCCAGCGGCGCAAGGCCCGCAAGGCGATCGGCGAGGTGCGTGCCTCGCGGTCGTTCCTCGTCGACATCCACCTGCTGAACCGCGACTGAGCCGTCGTGGCGCCGTCTGGCGTGCGGCGTAGCCTGCCGCCCTCGATGATCGAGGTGCGTCGCGAGATCCGGCCGTCGTGGCCGTTTCGCCTTCCGGGCGCCGGGGGCATGGACGGCGTCGCGCGGAGGCGTGGTGGGGTGCTGGAGCGCCTCGTGCACGTCGACGGGATGCCCGCGGCCGTGCGCGCCGCGCAGCCGTCGGCCGACCACGTGATCGTGGGCGCGCGCGCCGAGCGCGCCGACGTCGCCGAGGAGGCGATCGCCCGCATGCGCTTCGCGATCGCCGTCGACGACGACCTCCGTCCCTTCTACGAGCGCTTCCGCGACGACCCGCTGATCGGCCCGTCGGTCCGGTCGCGGCCGCACCTGCGCGCGACGCGCCGGCCCGAGCCGTTCGAGGCGCTGGCGTGGGCCGTCTGCGAGCAGCTGATCGAGTACGAGCGCGCGGCGGCGATCGAGCGGCGCATCGTCTACCGGCTGGGCCGGAAGGCGCCCGGCTGGGACGGCGTGACGATGCTCCACGACCTGCCGACGGCCGAGACGCTGGCCGGCGTCTCCCCGGCGCTGCTGCAGTCCTTCGACCTCGCGGCCGGCCGTGCGCTCGCGCTGGTCAAGGTCGCACGCGAGGTGGCCCGGGGCCGCGTCGACCTGCGCGCCGACGACCACGAGCGCGGCTGGGCGCGGCTGCGCACGATCTCCGGCATCGGGTCGTGGACGCTGGAGGTGCTGGCGGTCCATGGGCAGGGGCGCTACGACCAGCTGCCGGCCGGCGACTTGGCCTACATCAAGCTCGTCGGCCGCGCCCTGACCGGCGGCGACCCCTACGCCCGCGCGACCGAGGACGAGGTCCGCGCGTACTTCGCGCCCTACGCGGGCTGGGGCGCGCTGGCCGGGATGCACGCGCTCGGCGCCAAGGCGACGGGCGGCGGCGGCGCGGCGCTGCGGTTCGCCGCCGCGGCCTAGATCCCGCGCCCCGGCAGGAACTCGTTGGTCAGCGACGTCGGCGTCGGCAGCCGCCCGATCAGCTTGTTGTTCACCATCCACTGCCCGTAGGCCTTCCACTCGTCGGCGTTCTGGTAGCCCCAGGGGAACGCCTTGTTCTCGGGGAAGAACACCGGCAGCGTCGCCGTGACCTGCGCGAGCTGCAGCGCGCGATCGAGGTCGGGGTTGGCCTTGACCAGCGGGTCGACGCCCGCGTTGGGATCGGCCTTGACCGCCTTGGCGCCGCGGGCGACGGCCTGCAGGAAGCGGCGCATGATGGCGCCGTAGCCCTTGTCCTGGAGGCGGTCGTTGTTGGCGACGAACACGAGCTCCTGATAGGTGGGGACGCCGGCCTGCTCCATGTGGATGATCGTCGGCTTCTTACCCTGGCGCTGGAGCTGGATGCCCTCGACGTTCCAGAACGCCCCGAGCGTCGCGTCGACCTTCTTGGACAACATCGACGGGACCAGGTTGAACCCCACGTTGACCTCGTGGACGCTGCTCGGAGCGACACCACCATGTTGCGCGATCGTCTGCAGGTAGGCCGACTGGTACGGGATCCCGGCGGTGCCGACCTTCTTGCCCTTCAGGTCGGCGGGCGTCTTGACCTTGCCGTTGAGCGACATGATGGACGTCAGCGGCTTCTGGATCAGCGCGCCGATCGAGGCGACGTGGAGGCCCTTGTCGCGCGCCAGCAGCAGCTCGGGCTCATAGGAGATCGCGATGTCGGCCTGGTTGGCGGCGACCAGCTTCAGCGGCGCGGCGGGGTCGGACGGGACCTGGATGTGGACGTCGAGGCCCGCCTGCTTGAACGCGCCCATGGCCTGCGCGGCGTAGATCGGCGCGTGGTCGGCGTTGGGCAGGTAGTCGAGGACCAGGTTGACGCGGTGCACCGCACCGGTCGTCGTCACGGTGTCCTCCTTGGCGCCGCACGCCGACAGTGCGAGCACGGAGAGCAGGGCGGCGACGGCGGCCACCAAGGGGCGGCCGCGCACGGGGCGGAGGGTCATGCGTCGAGGTCCTTTCGTCGGTGAGCCCACGGCGCCAGGTGGCGCTCGGCGAGGGCGAGCAGGGAGAAGCAGAAGATGGCGAGCGCGGCGAGGACGACCATCGTCGCCCAGGCGCGCGCGGTCTCCAGCTGCGGGATGGACTGCAGTAGGAGGTGGCCGAGCCCCTTCTCGGAGCCGGCGTACTCGGCGAACACCGCGGCGATGCCGCCCACGGCGACGGCGATCTTGGCGCCCGAGAGGGCCGCGGGCAGCGCGGCGGGCGCCTCGACCCAGCGGAACGTCTGGGCGCGCGAGGCGCCCAGCGTGCGCAGCAGCTTGTGCTGGTCGGGGTCGATCGAGGCCAGGCCGTCGAGCGTCGTGACGACGATCGGGAAGAAGCAGACCAGCGCGACGATCACGAGCTTGGGCAGCAGCCCGTAGCCGAACCACGCGGCCAGCAGCGGCGCGATCGT
>DASYBY010000552.1:0-4292 GCA_036500525.1 Baekduia sp.
GCACTGGGCGATCGACAAGGTCACCAACGACATGGACCAGCGGTTCGCCTTCAACACGGCGATCGCGGCGGTCATGGAGCTCATCAACGAGGTCAAGCCCGACAAGCGCGGCGATGCCGACGCCGGCAGCGTGCGCTTCGCGCTCGCCACCGCCGCGTCGCTGCTGTTCCCGTTCGCCCCGCACGTCACGACCGACGCCTACTTCCTGTTGACCGGCCGGCGCGTGTGGGAGGAGCCGTGGCCCGCGGCCGAGCAGCAGTTCCTCGAGGCCGACACGTTCGAGTTGGTCGTCCAGGTCAACGGCAAGCTGCGCGACCGCGTCGAGGCGCCGTCGAACGCCTCCAAGGACGTGCTGCTCGAGCTGGCCCGCTCGCTGCCCAACGTGCAGGCGCATGTCGACGGCCAGCAGGTCGTCAAGGAGATCGTCGTGCCGGGCAAGTTGGTCAACATCGTCGTTCGCGGGTAGCGGAGACGTGCCCGCGGCGGCGTACATCGCGGTCGTCGGTGCGGCCGACGCCGGCGACGAGCAGACCTGGCTCGCCGAGGAGGTCGGTGCCGCGCTGGCCGAGGCGGGCGCCGTCACGGTCACCGGTGGGTTGGGTGGCGTGATGGAGGCGGCCAGTCGCGGCGCGAAGTCCCGCCGTGGGCAGACCCTCGGTGTGCTGCCCGGCGACGACCGCCTCGCGGCCAACGGCTGGGTCGACGTCGCGGTCGCGACGGGCATGGGCGAGCTGCGCAACGGGCTGGTCGTGCGCAGCAGCGACGCGGTCATCGCCGTCGGTGGCGGACACGGGACGCTGTCGGAGATCGCGCTCGCGCTGAAGATGGGCAAGCCGGTCATCGGGCTGGGCGGGTGGGACATCGAGGGCATGGTGCAGGCCTCCGATGCCCGAGACGCGGTGGCGCGCGTGATGCGGCACAGCGTCTCCGCAGATTTGTAACAAAGCGAGGGTCCTGTGTCACACGCCTCGGCTTAGGTTTGCCGAGTGCCCGATCTCAGCCGCTCCGAGCTTGCCGCCTACGCGGCCTGCGCCGTGCTCGTGGCGCTCCTGGGCTGGCGCGCCCTGCGCTCCGACGGCGGTCCGGGATTGGCGACCGCCGCAGCGTCGTCGGGCGGTTCCGCGGCGACGTCGAGCGCTCCGGCCTCGTCTCCGGACGGGGAGTCCTCAGCGGTCACGGTCGGCGCGGCGACCGGTGGGAGCGCGACCGTGCACGTGGTCGGTGAGGTCCAACGTCCGGGCGTGTATCGGCTGCGGCTGGGGCTGCGCGTGCAAGACGCGATCAAGCGAGCCGGCGGCGCGAAGGCCGATGCCGATCTCGAGGCCATCAACTTGGCGGCCAAGCTCACGGACGCGCAGCAGGTCGTGGTGCCTGAGAAGGCGGCGAGGGTGGCCGCGAGTGCGGGCGCGGCCGGTGGGGCGGATGCGACGGCGGGTGCGTCAGGCGCGGCGGGTGTTGGCACGACACCTGGCCCGCCCATCAACCTCAACTCGGCCACGGCCGAGCAGCTCGACACGCTCGACGGCGTCGGGCCTGCCACGGCGCAGAAGATCCTCGAGTACCGGGCGCAACATGGTGGTTTCGGCTCGGTCGAGGATCTGGCGAACGTCTCGGGCATCGGGCCGAAGCGGCTCGAGGCGTTGCGGGCGAGGGTGGTCGTGTGACGGTCGAGAGCATCGCGCGCCGGCGGCGTGAGGGCGCCGACATCGTCGGTCGTCACGGGCGACATCTCGTGCTGGCGACCGTGGTGGCGGGGCTGCTGCTCGGCCCCTGGGTGCCCGACTCGATCGTCGCGGTGGCGGGGCTCGCGCTGGCGGTCGCGGCGATCACCGTGCCGCTCGTGCAGTCGCCGGTCGCGGCCGTCGCGCTGGCGGCGCTGCTGATCGTCGCGGCGCTGGCCGCCGACGCGCGCACCGCGGCGCTGGACCACACGGAGCTGACCGCGGACTTCGGTCACGCCGTCGCGGGCGAGGCCACGCTGCTGACGCCGCCGCGTGCCGATGCCTTCAGTGGACGGCACGCCGTGGTGCGCTGGCGGGGCGAGCCGGTGCTGCTGCGGCTGCCTGCCTGGCGCGACGCGGTCCAGCCCAGCGTCGGGGACATCCTGCGGGTGGAAGGTGGACTGCGCGCGCCAGACCTCACCGCACGCGCGGCACACGCCCACGCGGTCCTGCGGGCGACCGAGGTGGCGCCGACGGGACGACGCCGCGGCGGCGCGGCGGGCGTGATCGACACCATCAGGCGGCGGGCCGAGCGGACGCTTCGTGGGCATCTGCCGACGCCCGAGGCGGCACTGCTGCGCGGCATGGTGCTCGGCGATGACTCTGCATTGCCCGATGAGCTGCGGACCGCGTTCCAGGCGGCTTCGCTGTCGCATCTGACCGCCGCGTCAGGACAGAACATCATGTTGCTCGTCGCGCTGGCGCTCGGGCTGTCGATGGCGGCCGGCCTGGGCGTGCGGACCCGCTGGTTGCTCGTGCTGGTGCTCATCGCCCTGTACGTGCCGTTGGCGGGCGGCGGCCCGTCGATCCAGCGCGCCGGGATCATGGGCGCCGCGACGGTCGCCGCGGTGCTGGCCGGGCGGCCGGCGTCGCGTTGGTACGCCCTCCTGCTCGCCGCGGCGGTGACCCTGGCCCTGGATCCGAGGAGCCTCGGCGATGCCGGCTGGCAGCTGAGCTTCGTCGCCGTGGTCGGGATCGCGCTCGTGGCGCCCGCCGCGCGGGCGCGGCTCCTGCGGTTGCGGATGCCGGCGGCGGTCGCTGAGGCGGTAGCGGTCACGCTCGCCGCGACGCTGGCCACCGCGCCGCTGATCGCCGCGCGCTTTGACCAGGCGTCGCTGGTCGCGCTCCCGGCCAACGTGCTTGCGGCGCCGGCGGTCGCTCCGGTGATGTGGCTCGGCATGGTCGCGGGGGCGATCGGGCAGGTGGCGCCCGGCCTCGCGGCCCCGCTGGTCGGCCTGGCCGGGCTGCCGGTCGGCTACCTCGTCGCGCTCGGCCGGCTCGCCGGCGGGCTGCCGGCGGCGCAGGTGACGCTTCCACTCGTGGTGGTCGTGGTCCTCTGTGCGCTGGCCGCGGTGCTCGTCACCGCGCCGCCGTCGCGCGAGCGCCTGGCGGGGTCGGCCCACCCGCGCCGGCGGCGTGTGGGCGTCGCGGTGGCGACGTTGCTCGCGGTGGTCGCGGCGGTCGGCCCGGCGATCAAGGGACAGCCGTCCGTCGCGCCGCCGCCGTTGGGCGACCTGCGCATCACCGCGCTGAACATCGGCCAAGGCGACGCGACGCTCCTGCAGGCGGGCGGTCACGCGATCCTCGTCGACGCCGGACCGCCCGGGGATGGTGTCGTGGCCGAGCTGCGGGCCGCCGGCGTCGGGCACCTCGATGTGCTGGTGGTGACCCACCCGCAGGCCGACCACGACGGTGGCGCTCCGGCGGTGCTCACCGCGCTTCCCGTCGACGTGCTGCTCGACGGGCGCGGGGAGGACCGGTCTCCGACGTCGGTCGCGATCGACGCTCCGCTCAGGCGCCGAGCCACACGTGTCGTTGCGGCGCAGGCCGGGCAGGTGCTGCGCGTCGGGCCGCTCAGCCTGCAGGTCCTGTGGCCGCCGTCCGGGCCGGCGACGCCCGGGACCGATCCCAACGAGCGGGCGATCGTCGCGGTGGCGGCCGCCTACGGTGGGCGGGCGCTGCTGACCGCCGACGCGGAGTCGCCGGAGATCGCCCCGCTCGATCTGGGACCGGTGGACGTGTTGAAGGTCAGCCACCACGGAAGCGCCGACCCGGGTCTGCCGGCGCTGCTGGAGCGCTTGCGCCCGCGTGTAGCGCTCGTGGAAGTGGGGCGCCACAACACGTACGGCCATCCCGTGCCGGCGACGATGGCGGCGCTCGCGGCGGTCGTGCCGGCCGTCCGGCGGACCGATCAGGACGGCGCCGTGCGAGTCGATCTCCAGGGCGGCCGTGCGACGGTGACGGCCGCGGGCATGGGTCGCGGTGTCGCCGGGGAAGGCCGGCCCGCCGGTGTCTGAGCCCGTGCCTACACTCCGCCCGATGGCCCAGTGGAAGCCCGCGTACCTCATCCATGGCGACGACCATGGCCGCATCGCCGAGCGGCGGGCGAGCCTCCGCTCGCGTGCCGAGGCGGAAAGCGGGGCCAACGGCCTGGAGGTCATCGAGGGTGACGGGTCGACGCCCGAGGCCGTGGGGCGCGCGCTCAACGCGATGACCTTCGCGATGGGCCGGCGGTTCATCGTCGTCGACGGCGTCGAGCGGTGGAAGCCGGCCGACGTCGAGGCGCACGTG
>DASYBY010000553.1:0-15625 GCA_036500525.1 Baekduia sp.
CGCGGACCAGCGAGGACTCCCGCGCCGCCGCCGTCCTCCTCGAGGACTGGCTGGCGCGCCACGGAAGCGAGCACGCATGACCCCGCTGTTCGGCGGCAACAAGGGCAGTAGCGAGGAGCAGCGCGCGCGCAGCGCGGCCGATCGCGAGGCCGCGCGGATCGAGCGCGAGCGGCGCCGGGCCGAGCGCGAGGGGCGGGCGCTGCCGCCGGAGCCGGAGCCCGAAGCGGTCGCGCCGGCGCCCGAGCCGATCGAGCCCGAGCCCGTGGCCTTCGAGCCGGAGCCCGAGCCGCCCGCCTACGAGCCCGAGACCGCGGCGTACGAGCCCGCCGCGCCGCCGGCCTCCGAGCCCGTCGCCTACGACGACGAGCCCTACCCCGAGATCGCGCCGGAGCCCGTCTTCGAGCCCGAGCCCGTCACGGTCCCGCCGGCCGACGAGGAGCCCGCCGGCGTGCGCCGCGTGCCCGCCCCGACGGTCCGCGACCTGCCGCAGGTCGCCGGCGCCCGCCCGCCCGTGCCGCCGGCGCGCCTCCCACGCCAGGGCCGCCCGCCGCGGACGCCCAAGCCCCGCGGGGTCCCGCGCCGCCGCCGCGGCCGCCGGCTGATCCCGCTGCTCTTCCTGATCGTCGTGATCGCCGTCGGCTACTTCGCCTTCCGCGTCGCGCAGCCGTTCGCCGGCGACGGCGACGCCGCCCACCCCGTGGCGATCACGATCCCGCCGGGCGCCACCGCCGGCGAGATCGGCGACCAGCTCGCCCAGCAGGGCGTGATCGACTCCTCGTTCTTCTTCGGCCTGCGCTCGCGCCTGTCGGGCAAGCGCGGCGACCTCAAGGCCGGCCGCTTCACCCTCAAGCGCGACATGAGCTACGCCGCGGCGCTCGACGCGCTGACCCAGAACCCGGCCGCCGCGCCGACGGTCAAGGTCACGATGCCCGAGGGCCGCTCGATCGGCGAGGCCGCGCCGACCGTGCGCGCCAGCGTCAGCGGCAGCTACGTCAAGGCCGCCACGCGCAACCCGCGGGAGATCACGGGCTTCAAGAACTACGGCGTCCCGAAGGGCACCAAGACGCTGGAGGGCTTCCTGTTCCCGGCGACCTACGAGCTCAAGAAGGGCAGCACGACCGCCACGGCGAGCAAGCTCGTCGCCCAGCAGCTGGCGACCTTCCGGCAGACCTTCAACGCGCTGGACCGCAGCGCCGCCAAGCGCAAGCACCTCAGCGACTACGAGGTCCTCATCATCGCCTCGATGATCGAGCGCGAGGCCGAGGTCGCCAAGGACCGTCCGCTGATCTCCGCGGTCATCTACAACCGCCTCGCGCAGCACACGCCGCTGGGCATCGACGCGACGCTGCGCTACGGGCTCGACAACTGGACGCACCCGCTGAAGGAGTCCGAGTTGCAGAACAACTCGGTGTTCAACACGCGCACGCACCAGGGCCTGCCGCCGACGCCGATCGGCAGCCCGGGCCTGTCGTCGATCAAGGCCGCGCTCAAGCCGGCCAAGGTCCCGTACCTGTACTACGTGGTCAAGCCGTGCGGCGACGGGGCGCACGCGTTCTCCTCGACCGACGCGCAGTTCCAGCGCGACGTCGCGGCCTACAACAAGAAGCGCGACCAGCTCGGCGGCAAGGACCCGTCGCACTGCTGATCGCGGCGCACCACCGCTGAGCATGCACCGCCTCGGGGTCCTCGGCTGGCCCGTGTCGCACAGCCGCTCGCCCGCCATGCACAACGCCGCCTTCGCGGCGCTGGGGATGCGCGACTGGCACTACCAGCGCCTGCCCGCGCCGCCCGAGATCTTCGCGGAGACCGTCCTCTCGCTGCCCGCGTCGGGGTTCGTCGGCGCCAACGTGACGATCCCGCACAAGGAGGCGGCGCTCGCGCTGGCGACCACCGCCGGCGACGCTGCGCGGGCGATCGGCGCCGCCAACACGCTGAGCTTCGGCGCCGACGGCGCCATCGCGGCCGAGAACACCGACGCACCGGGCTTCCTGGCGGCGCTGGGGGAGCCCCCGGCGGGGAAGGTCGCGCTCGTGCTCGGCGCCGGCGGCAGCGCCCGTGCCGTGGCCTACGCGCTGCGCGAGGCCGGCGCGGCCCGCGTCGTCGTGTGGAACCGGACGCCCGAGCGGGCGCAGCAGCTCGCGGCCGACCTGGGCGTCGACTCCTCCATTCGGCCAATCGCGGCGGATCTGTTGGTGAACTGCACGAGTGTCGGGCTCTCCGACGCCTCGCTCAAGGGCCTTCCTGTCGATGCCGATGGGCTGGACAGATACGCGACCGTGGCGGACCTGGTCTACCGGGCCGGCGGCACCGTGCTCATCGCCGAAGCGCAACGGCGCGGATGCACGGTGGTCGATGGCCTCGAGGTCCTCGTCCGTCAGGGCGCGTTGAGCTTCCAGGCCTGGACGGGCCGGGAGGCGCCCATCGACGCGATGCGGCAAAGCGCGCGTGGATCGAGCCCCGACCAACATGACCCCGGAACCAGCGACCCACCTGACGGCCGTGCCGCCGATGCCCGGCGCGCTGACCGGTGACGTCGCAGCGGCCGGTGCCGGCGGGTCCTCGCCGATCGCTGCGTCCCCGCCGTCGAACCAGCCGCCGCCCGACTGGAACGGCGTCACGCCGCCCCGCCGCACCGGCGGCGGCAGCGCGCGCTTTCTGACCGATGTCATCGTCGAGCTCGGCTTCTCGGACCGCCCGCGGGTCGAGCAGGCCGTCGAGGCCGCGCGCGCGACCGGCACGACGCCCGAGCAGGTGCTCCTCGACCAGGGCGCGATCAGCCTCGACAACCTCGCGCGCGCCGTCGCCGAGCGCCACGGGCTCGACCACCTCGACCTCAACGTCTTCCACGTCGACATGTCGGCGGCCAACCTCATCGCGCCGGCCGCCGCCAAGCGCTACGAGGCGGTGCCGGTGGCGTTCGTCGGCGAGCGCGGCCTGCTCATCGCGATGGCCGACCCGGCCAACGTCCTGGCGGTCGACGACGTCGCGCTGATGACCGGCTACGAGGTCCGCGTCGCGGTCGCCTCCCGCGAGGACATCGCGACGCTGATCTCCCGCCAGAGCCGCCTGGAGCACGTGGCGGCCAACGCGGAGATCGACCTCGGGCCCGAGGACGGCACCGGCGAGATCGTCGACCTGCGCGAGTCGGCCGACGACGCGCCGGTCATCAAGCTCGTCAACCAGATCATCGCCCAGGCCACCGAGCAGGGCTCCTCGGACATCCACTTCGAGCCCGAGGACGGCTCGATGCGCGTGCGCTTCCGCATCGACGGCGTGCTGGTCGAGACGATGACCGTGCCGCGGCGGATGGTCAACGGCGTCGTCTCGCGCCTGAAGATCATGAGCGACCTCGACATCGCCGAGCGCCGCCTGCCCCAGGACGGCCGCGTCGGCCTCAGCCTCGACGGCCGCCACATCGACCTGCGCGTGGTGACGCTGCCGTCGGTCCACGGCGAGAACATCGTCATCCGCATCCTGGACAAGTCGAACGTCGTCTTCGACTTCGAGAAGCTGGGCATGGGGGAGGAGGACGCCGCGCGCTTCACCAAGGCCTTCCACCAGGCCTACGGCGCGGTGCTCGTGACCGGCCCCACGGGCTCGGGCAAGTCGACGTCGCTCTACGCCGCCGTCGGCGAGCTCAACACGCCTGAGAAGAACATCATCACGATCGAGGACCCGGTCGAGTACCAGCTCGAGGGCGTCACGCAGGTGCAGGTCAACAAGAAGGCCGGCCTGACCTTCGCCAACGGCCTGCGGGCGATGATGCGCGCCGACCCCGACATCATCATGGTCGGCGAGATCCGCGACGCCGAGACGGCCAAGATCGCCGTCGAGGCCGCGCTGACCGGCCACCTCGTGCTGTCGACGCTGCACACCAACGACGCGCCCACGTCGATCACGCGCCTGGTCGAGATGGGGATCGAGCCGTTCCTGGTGGCCTCGGCCGTCGACTGCGTCGTCGCCCAGCGCCTGTGTCGCACGCTGTGCAAGAACTGCAAGGAGCGCACGATCATCTCCGCCGAGGTGCTGCGCGACCACGGCTTCCGCAGCAACGTCGACGTCGAGGCCTACGGCCCCAAGGGCTGCTCGCGCTGCGGCGGCTCGGGCTACAAGGGCCGGATCGGCCTCTACGAGGTCATGACGATCACCGACGAGATCCGCCGGCTGGCGATCGAGCGCGCGCCGGCCGACCGCATCGCGGAGGTCGCGATGCGCGACGGCATGCGCCGTCTGCGCGACGACGGCCTGGAGAAGGTCAAGCAGGGTCGCACCTCGATCGCCGAGGTCGCACGCGTGACCGGCACCGGCTGATCCGAGCGCGCGCGCCGACCTCCTAGGGTGGGGTTGATGGAGACGCGACGACTCGGCGAGAGCGGCCCGGAGGTCGGAGCCATCGGCTTCGGCTGCATGGGCCTGACGTGGGCCTACGGGCACCGTGAAGGGACCGACGGCGCGGCCGTCGTCCAGCGGGCGCTCGACCTCGGCAGCACGCTGCTCGACACCGCCGACGTCTACGGCCCGCACACCAGCGAGGAGCTCGTCGGCCGCGCGATCGCGGGCCGGCGCGACGAGGTCGTGCTCGCCACCAAGTGCGGCCTGGTGCTGCGCGATCCCGCGACCCGCGACATCTCCGTCGACGGGACGCCCGAGCACATCCACGCCTCGATCGACGCGTCGCTGGCCCGCCTCGGCACCGACCACGTCGACCTGTACTACTTGCACCGCCGCGACCCCGACGTGCCGATCGAGGAGAGCGTCGGCGCGCTGGCCGAGGTCGTCGCCGCCGGCAAGGCCCGCGCCATCGGCCTCTCGGAGATCACGCGCGACGAGCTGGAGCGCGCCCACGCGGTCCACCCGATCACCGCCGTGCAGAGCGAGCTGTCGCTCTGGACCCGCGGGCCGCTGGCCGAGGTGCTCCCGTTCTGCAGCGAGAACGGCATCGGGTTCGTGCCGTACTCGCCGCTGGGGCGCGGGTTCCTCACGGGCCGCATGACCTCGCGCGAGGAGCTCGAGCAGGGCGACACCCGGCTCGGTCGCCCGCGCTTCGAGCAGGAGGCGCTGGACGCCAACCAGGCGATCGTCGATTCGGTGCGCGCGGTCGCCGCCCGTCACGGCGCGGAGCCCGGCCAGATCGCGCTGGCCTGGGTCCTCGCGCAGGGCGAGCACGTCGTCCCGATCCCGGGCACGAAGCGCATCCCGTTCCTGGAGGAGAACGTCGGCGCCGCCGGCGTCGTCCTCACCGCCGAGGACCTCGCCGCGCTCGACGCGCTGCCGGAGGCCGTCGGCACGCGCTACTGAGCGCGCCGAGGCGTCCATCGGCGGCCGGGGCCGCTCAAGAAACGGCCCCGGCGAGCCGACCATCGTGGCGATGCGGATCGACTTCGCCCAGCTCCTGCTCGACGTTCTCGAACGTCGTGCCTCCGACCTGCACATCACGGCGGGATCGCAGCCCAAGATCCGTGTCCGTGGTCGCCTGACGTCGCTGGAGGACTATCCGGTCCTCGACCCGACGGACACCCGCGAGATCATCTACGGGATCCTCAGCAACGATCAGCGCCAGCGCCTGGAGACGGACTGGCAGATCGACTTCGCCTACGCGATCCCGGGTACCGCCCGCTTCCGCGTCAACGCGTACTTCCAGCGCTCGGCCCTCGGCGCCGCGTTCCGCCTGATCCCGTCCGTCATCACGAAGATCGACGACCTCGGCCTGCCGCCCGTCGTGCACGAGTACTGCAAGAAGCCGCGTGGCCTGGTCCTCGTGACCGGCCCGACGGGCTCGGGGAAGTCCACCTCGCTGGCCGCGATGATCGACGAGATCAACGAGACCCGTGAGGAGCACATCCTCACGATCGAGGACCCGATCGAGTTCCTGCACTCGCACAAGAAGTGCATGGTCAACCAGCGTGAGCTGGGCTCGGACGCCAACAGCTTCGCCCTCGCGCTCAAGGGCGCGCTGCGCCAGGACCCCGACGTCATCCTCGTCGGCGAGATGAGGGACTTGGAGACCATCTCCACCGCCTTGACCGCGGCTGAGACCGGCCACCTCGTCTTCGCCACGCTGCACACGCAGAGCGCGCCGCAGACGGTCGATCGCATCATCGACGTCTTCCCGAGCCACCAGCAGGACCAGGTGCGCACGCAGTTGTCGGTCGCGCTGCAGGGCGTCATGACCCAGACGCTGATCCCCAGCGCCGACGGCGCCTCGCGCGTCGTAGCCTGCGAGACGCTCGTCCCGACCCCCGCGGTCCGCAACCTGATCCGCGAGGGCAAGACCCATCAGATCCTCTCGGCGATGCAGACCGGCGCCGGCGTCGGCATGCAGACGCTCGACACCGCGCTCGTCACGCTCGTCCGCGCCGGCAAGATCACCCAGCGCCAGGCCGAGCAGCGGTCGTCCAGCCCGGACGAGCTCAAGCGCCTGTCGGGTGGCATCGGCGGCCTCGGCGGACTCGCGGCCGCGTAGATCATGTCCACCTACGTCTTCAAGGCGATGGACCTCACGGGCGCCAAGGCGTCGGGTGAGGTCGAGGCCGAGAGCAAGCAGATCGTCTCCGACCAGCTCAAGCAGCGCGGGCTGATCGTCCTGGACATCGCGGACAAGCACGCGTCCAAAGAGATCAACGTCCCGTTCCTGAACCGGATCAAGCCGGCAGACCTGACGATCATGACCCGCCAGCTGGCGACCATGGTCAACTCCGGGATGACGATCCTCCGCGCGCTCTACGTGCTGGAGGCGCAGACCGAGAACGAGAAGCTGGTCGCGACGATCGTCATGGTCCGCAAGGACGTCGAGGCGGGCCTGCCGCTGTCGGACGCGCTGGAGCGCCACCCCAAGGTCTTCAACCAGCTCTTCGTCGCCATGACGCGCGCCGGCGAGACCGGCGGCGTCCTGGACTCGGCGCTGGAGCGCGTCGCCGCCCAGCTGGAGTCAGCCGATTCGCTGCGCCGCCAGGTGCGCGCCGCGATGGCCTACCCGCTGGTCGTCATGGTCTTCGCGTTCTCGGTGCTGATCGCGCTGGTCGTCTTCCTCGTGCCGGTCTTCGTCGGCACGTTCAAGCAGTTCGGCGGCGACCTGCCGACCATCACGAAGTTCACGGTCGGGATCTCGAACGTCATCACCGGCTACTGGTGGGCGGTGATCGCCGGCGGCTTCGCCGTGAGCTGGTCCTTCAAGAAGTGGAAGGCCAGTCCCGGCGGCATCAAGATCTGGGACACCTTCAAGCTGCGCATCCCGATGAAGATCGGGGACATCGTCCAGAAGATCGCGCTGGCCCGCTGGTCGCGGACGCTCTCGGCACTCGTCAGCGCCGGCGTGCCGCTGCTGCAGGCGCTGGAGATCACCGGTCAGACGGCCGGCAACTGGTGCATCGAGAAGGCCATGAGCGACGTCATCGACTCGGTCCGCCAGGGCGGGACGATCTCCGATCCGCTGAAGGCCGCCTCGGTCTTCCCGGGCATGGTCAGCCACATGATCGGCGTCGGCGAGGAGACCGGCGCGCTCGACACCATGTTGAGCAAGATCGCGGACTTCTACGAGGACCAGGTCGGCGCCGCCGTCAAGCAGCTCGCCTCGATCCTCGAGCCGGTGATGATCGTCGTCGTCGGCGGGATGGTCGGCTTCATCGTGGTCTCGATGTACATGCCGCTGTTCAAGGTGTACGACGCGATCAAGTAGGGCGGGCGCCGGGACCCGCTGTCCCGGCGCGCTTGCGCCGGTTGATCCAGACTGCGGCGGCCGTCAGCGCGATCGTCACGCCGATCCATCCGGCGAGGCGCTCGTCGGAGGACGGCTGCAGCGTCCCGGGCAAGGGCATGGTGTCGACGCTACCCCAGCAGCGCCGCCAGCTCCGGCTGGCGGTCGAGGAGTGCGGCGAGTGCGGTCGCGAGCTCGGGGTTGAGGAAGACCGCGACGCGGCCGTTCTCGTGGCGGGCGTCTTGCCAGGCGGTGCGGAGCTGGTCGAGCACGAGGTGCTCGCGCGGGTCGGTGGACTGCCCGCCCGCGATGACCTGGGCGCCGATGGCCTCCCAGGCCCCGCTCGACATCGACAGGGGCTCCCAGACGGCCATCGGGCCAGGCTAGCGGTCAGCCGCGGTGTTCAGCCCTCGGTCGGCGTGCCGGCCGGATCCTGGACGATGCGGGCCTCGCCGTTGGGCGAGACGGCGCCGGCGGCCGAGGCCTCCTGCTCCTCCAGCGGCGCGTCCTCCGACAACATGTCGTTGATGAAGGATCCGGCGACCGCGGCGGCCAGGCCGGCCAGCGCCCAGCCGCTGCCCTTCCAGTTGGGGAACAGCTTGGCGTCGACCGACAGCGGGCCCGGGCCCGAGGTGGCCACGGCCGCCATCGACGCGATGATGAGCGCGTTGTACTCGTAGCCGTTGTCGGTGACCCACGGGCCGTTGGGGCCGTGGACCTTGCGGATGGCGGTCACCATCGAGCCGGAGATCATGGCCGTCGCCAGCGGCGTGAACGCGCCGATGGTCAGCAGCGCGCCGCCGAGCGCCTCCGACACGCCGGCGGCGGTGGCGTGGCGTTTCCCCGGCCGCAGGCCGAGGTTCTCGAAGAACCCACCGGTGCCCTCGAGCCCGTGCCCGCCGAACCAGCCGAACAGCTTCTGGGTGCCGTGCCCGACGAAGAGGGGGCCGGCCACGCCGCGGATCGCCAATGTGCCGATGCTCATGTGACCGATGCTGCCCACTCGCGCGGGTGGTAACCCGTGATCGGCCCGCGGCTGGAAGACTGCCGGACGTGCGCAGGGCATCCGGCATCCTCGCGAGTGGGCTCGCGCTCCTCGCGGTGACCGCCGGGCTGTCGGCGTGCGGCTCCGACGGGGGCGGCGACAACAGCTTCGGCACCTTCACCGACTGCGCCAAGATCGGCCCCGTCGCGACCGTCACCGATCCCTCCGGCGACCAGGCCGGGCGGCTCGCCGGCAAGGCGGCCCAGCCCCAGGGCGACCTCACCCGCCTGCGCGTCGCGCGCCGCGGCGGCAAGCTCTGCGTCGAGTTCCGCGCGGCCTCCGACGTCAAGCCGCCGGTGGCCTACGTGCTGGCGATGCGCCCGAACGGGGCCGAGACGCCGCTGGTCCAGCTCGAGGCGACGGTCCTCGCCGCGCAGGCCCCCGAGGCGCTGCTGCAGGCCCGCGCCGGCGACGCCTTCCGCAAGGTCGACGCCACGGTCGGCATCCGCGGCGATCGCCTCAGCCTGCTCGTCGAGCGCGCGCCCTTCGCCGCGCAGGGTCTCGGCAAGCTCTTCGACGCCTTCCGCTACCAGGGGCGGGCGGCCGCGGTGATCCCCGACGGCGGGCGCCAGACCGACTGCCTGCCGGCTTGCACCTGATCGCAATCGTCACGAAGTTGCACAGTTCGCGGCGCTTTCGCTCCGAAAGCTGCGCAACTACGGCAGTGGAACCTCAGGTTCGGCGTCGCCACCGCCGAACACCGTGCTGTGCAGCAGCATCGAGACGTCAGCGTCGCTCCTCGCTCGTGGCTCTGCCCCGAGCCGGCCGATCGTGTCCGCGCGGTCGACATGGAGGAGCGCCTGCGGCCGTTTCGCAAGCGCTCGTTCCTGGCCCTCGGCGTCGCGCTGATCATCAGCGGCCCGTGGCTCGGCTGGTGGACGCTCGTGCCGCTGGCTGTCGCGATCATCGGCTTCGCGATCGTCGACCGCCAGCTGGCCACCGCGCCCCAGCCGGAGCTGACGATCGCCACCGCGTGGCTGCTGACCGAGCTGACGATCGCCTGCAGCGTGGCCATGACCGGCGGCCCGCGCAGCCCGGCGCTGGCCTGGCTCGTGATCCCGCTCGTCACGCTCCCCGCGCGCTTCAACACCCGCGCCGTCGCGGCCGGCGTCGCCGTGGTGTCGGGCCTGCTACTGCTCGTCACGTTCGGCATCGACACGCCCTACATCCTCGACCACCCGCAGTCGATCGTGATGCCGGTCGCGCTGGTGGTCGCGGTCGCGCTGCTCTCCTCGGCGCTCATGAAGTCCGACCTCGAGCACCGCAGCTCGTCGGTCATCGACCCGCTGACCGGCATGCTCAACCGCAACGCGCTGCAGACCCGCATCGCCGAGCTGACCCAGCAGGCCGCGATCCTGCGCGAGCCGGTGGCGCTCATCGTCGGCGACCTGGACAACTTCAAGGCCATCAACGACGGCCACGGCCACGCCGCCGGCGACGCCGTCCTCAAGGACGTGGCCTACCGCATGCGCAAGTCGCTGCGCGCCTACGACCTGGCCTACCGCCTCGGCGGTGAGGAGTTCCTCGTGGTGCTCCCGGGCGCCGCCGGCGAGCAGGCGCACGAGGTGGCCGAGGCGCTGCGGCGCTCGATCTCCGACGACCCGATCGCCGGACTGCTCGTGACGATCTCCTTCGGCGTGAGCTCCTCGGCGCCCGGCGAGTTCCAGTACGACGACGTCTTCGCCCAGGCCGACCTCGCGCTCTACCGCTCCAAGCAGGACGGGCGCAACCGCGTGCGCGTCCACGAGGGCGAGGACACCGCCGCCCGCAGCGCCGCCGAGCTGCGCCTGGTCTCCTGAGCGAGCCCGCGGGCGGGGTTACTCGGAGGAGCTGATCTCGACCCGGTGGTCCGGGCCGACACGCAGCGTGCGGCGTCCGCTGAGCAGCTCCAGGAGCTCCTCGCCGACGACCTCGCGCCGCCAGCCCTGCAGCGTGCGGACCTCGGGCTCCGGCTCGCCCTCGCGCACCGACGTGACGATGCGCTGCAGGTCGGCGCGGGCCGCGATCAACTCATAGGCCAACTCGGACTCCATGGCGCGGCTGCGCACGAGCGCCTCGCCGAGCGCGATGATCGGCGCGTCCTCGGCGTCGGGCTGCGACGGGCGCACGCCCTCGACCGGGATGCCGTCACGCTCGCGCCCGCGGGCGACCGCCTCGACGATCTGCTTGCCGCGGCGGTGCAGCGTGGCGTCGTTGAGGCCGCGGATCTGCCGCAGGCGGTCGACGCTGGCGGGGCGGCGCTTGGCGATTTCGATCAGCGCGGCGTCGTGCAGCACGCTGGAGACGGGCCGGTCGCCGGTGCGCGCGGCCTCCTCGCGCCACTCGACCAGCTCGCGGGCCACGGCGCGCTGCGCGGGCTCCAGCGAGTTGATGCGCGGCAGCTTGCCGAAGACGACGTCGAGATCGCGCTTGTCGTCGATCGCCTCGAAGGCCCGGCACTCCTCGCGGGCCCACTCGAGGCGCCCGAGCGCGGTCAGGCGGTCCTGCAGGACGGAGGCGACCTGGAGCAGGTGCAGCACGTCCTCGCGGGCGTAGCCGAGCTGCTCCTCGGTCAGCGGACGATCGTCCCAGCGCGTGAACGACGCGGACTTGCGCAGCCGGACGCCGAGCGTCTCCTTCAGCAGCGGCTCGTAGCCGAGCTGGGCGCGCATGCCGGCGAAGCCCGCGGCGACCTGCGTGTCGAAGACGTTGGTGACGGGGGAGCCCCAGTCGCGGCGCAGGAGCGCGACGTCCTGACGGGCGGCGTGCAGGACGATCTCGATCGCGGGGTCGGCGAGGATCTCCGCCAGCGGCGCCGGGTCGTACTCCTCGGTCAGCGGATCGAGGACGATGACCTCGGTACCGCCGTCGCCGTCGTCGAGCGCGATCTGGGCGAGACAGAGCAGGGGCTGGTAGCGGCCCTCGCCCATGAACTCCGTGTCGATGCCCAGCCGTCCGGTCTCCCGGGCGCGCTGCGCGATTTCTGCGGTCGACCGCGGCATGGCCGCGCACGCTATCCGCAATGGCGGGTGCGCCGCGTCGCGCGCCGCCGGGCCGGTCGTCAATCGGGCAGCGGCGCGGACGGTGGCGGGGCGAAGTTCTCGGGGTCGAAACGGGCCACGAGCTCGGCGGGGGAGGGGCGCTCGTCGGGGTCGCAGAGGCCGACCGAGGCGGCGAGACGGGCCCGGACCGCGTCGGTGTTCTCGCCGAGATCCAGCCGGTCGCCCAGCGTGACCGAGCCGTGGCGCTTGGCCAGCCGCGCGCCGTCGCCGCCGAGCACGAGCGGGACGTGGGCGAAGGAGGGCGCCGGCAGGCCGAGGCGCGCCGCGAGCCAGAGCTGGCGCGGGGTGGAGTCCAGGAGGTCGTCGCCGCGGACGATCTCGCCCACCGCCTGGGCGCCGTCGTCGACCACGACCGACAGGTTATAGGCGAACGCCCCGTCGCTGCGGCGCACGACGAAGTCGTCGACCACGCCCTCCTGCGGGCCGTGCACCCGGTCGGTGAACGCGATCCGCGCGGCGCCGGCAGCGATCCGCAGGGCCGGTGGGCGACCCGTCGCCTCACGCTCGGCGCGCTGCGCGGCGGTCAGGCGCCGGCACGTGCCGGGGTAGTGGCCGTCGGGCAGCGGGCCATGCGGCGCCGACGCCGCCTCGCGCAGCTCGGCCCGCGTGCACCAGCACGGGTAGATGGCGCCCGCGTCCTCCAGCTTGGCCAGCGCCGCGGCGAAGCGGTCGAGGCGCTCGGACTGCCGGACGACCGGACCGTCCCAGTCCAGCCCGATGGCCTGGAGGTCGCGCAGCTGCTGCGCCGCGAAGTGCGGGCGCACGCGGCCGGCGTCGAGGTCCTCGACGCGCAGGAGGAACCGCGCGCCCTGCGACCGGGCGTAGAGCCACGCCAGCAGCGCGGTGCGCAGGTTGCCGAGGTGCAGCATCCCGGTCGGCGAGGGCGCGAAGCGGCCCGTGCGGTTGGGCGCACCGCTCAGCCGAAGGCCTCCGCGAACCCCTGCCGCCACGGACGCGGCGCCCAGTCGAAGGCGGCCCGGGCGCGGCCGTTCGCGTTGCCGGGCAGCGTCGTGGCGTAGTGGACGACCGCTGGGCCGGCCAGAGGGCGGGCGAGGAACGCCGGCGCCCAGCGCGGCGGCTTGGCGCCGAGCACGCGGGCGGCCTCGGGCAGCCACTCCTTCGCCGTGGCGGGCGCGTCGTCGGTCACGTTGTAGATCCCGGGGGCGCCGTGGTCGAGGGCGCGGACGGTCGCCTCCACGGCGTCGTCGACGTGCACGAACGACATGCGTCCCTGCCCGCGCCCGATGACGGGGAAGCGGCGCTGGCGGATCAGAGGGGCCATGGCTCCGGCGGAGTCGTACCAGGTCCCCGGGCCGTACAAGAAGCCGTAGCGCAGCACGACGCCCTCCACGTCGCCGGCGCCGAGCACCGAGGCCTCCATGTCGCGGACCGACCCGACGTTGTCGGCGTACCACGGGCCGGCGTCGAGGTAGAGCGGCGCGTCCTCGTCGTGGACCGGGCGGCCGTCGGGGCGCGTGACGAACGAGATCGACTGCACGATCGCGCGGCGCGCCCCGGCCTCGCGTGCGGCCGCCATGAACGTCGGGACGGTCTCGCGCCGCAGCCGTGCGGTCAGCGCCACCGACGCGTCCATGGCCTTGGGGTCGGGCTCCTGGGGCAGCGCGGTGAGCTGGTGGAGCACGACCTCGGGCTCGGCGGCGCGCACCGCCGCGTGGACGGCCTGGATGTCGAAGGCGTCCAGGACCACGGCGTCGGCGCCCCGCTCGCGCAGCGTGCGCGCACGGGCCTCGTCACGGGTCGTGCCGACCACCTCGTGGCCCTCGGCGAGCAGGCGGTCGACCAGCGGCCGGCCGATCGCGCCCGCGGCGCCGGCGACGAAGACCTTCATCGCCCCGCCTCCTCGGCGAGCGCCAGGCGGAGGAGCCAGCCGACGACGACCGCGCCGAGCGCGAGCGTCACGGCGTCGAACGGCCCGACCCAGCCGGGATCGCTTCCGCCCACGTCCACGAGGTGGCTGATGACGTGCAGCGCGAGCTGCAGGCCCGTGAGCGCCAGCGCGGGTGCCCGCCACGACGGCCGGCCGGCGGCGACCGCCAGCACGACCGCCGAGGCGAAGTAGAACGCCGACATGTCGCGCAGGTCGTGGTCGTTCTGCGGACCGAAGTTCGCCACCGCGGTGTAGAAGGTGCCCGAGGCGAACGCCAGGAGCAGCCCCTGGGCGAGCTGCACGCCGGCGACCGCGAGGGTGCCCGCCCGCAGCACGGACGCGCGGGCGGCGGGGGAGGAGGGGGAGACGAGATGCTGCATGGCGGCGACGCTATCGGCGCACTGGTCCGCTGCCCAGGACCACTTCGGTGCGCGCGCGCCGGACCGCATCGGTGCCCGCCGTGAGGGCTCGCACTCGGCCGCGCGCGGCGAGCCGCTACGCTCGCGGCCCTGTGAGCGCCGACGACGAGACCCCTGAAGCCGCCGAGCCCGTCCCCTGCACCGTGTGCCGCGGGACCGGAACGCTGATCTCCAACCTCGGCGGCTCACCCTCCGAGGTGCCGTGCGCGTGGTGCGAGGGCACGGGTGTCTTCCTGCCCGACCACGACGCCCAGGCGGCGCGCCGCGCGGCCGCCGAGGCCGCGGGCGAGATCCCGGCCGCCCCTGTGGCGCCCGAGGCCGAGACCGACTAGCTACCCGCGGGTCGCGGGACGATCTCGATCGTCCCCGCCGACTCGCCGGAGTCCAGCAGCACCGGGTAGCGCCCCGCGGCGGTCGCGACGAAGTCCAGCGTGCCCGGCACCGCCGCCGACGTCGGCACGGTGATCCCCAGCGCCTGGACGGTCGCGTCGTCGACCGTCGCCGTGCGCACCGCGACCGACACGGCATCGCCCACGTGCGCGCGCACGATGCCCTGATCGGGCAGCGTCCCACGCACCACGTTCTCCGGCGGCCCCGTCGGGATCGTGATCGGCGGCGCGGTGGCCTGGCTCTCCTGCGCCTCGCGATCGGCGAACGCCGCACCGACCACGGCCAGGAAGAAGAGCGCACACAGCGCGAGGGTGATGCGACGGACGAGCACGCCCCCATGGTCGCATGCCGCCGATTGGGGTCCCGACCGTAGTACAGCCGTCCAGGCTGGGGACGGAAAGCGAAAGCGCCCACGCCGGACGCCGATCACCTCGACTGTGCGGCGAAGCGAACCGCCGGGACTCCATGGGACTTGCTGCCAAGACCCTGAACCCCGGACGACCACCACGGGGCGCCATCCCTCCGCACGCGAAGGCCAATACCACCGAGATCTCACAGGAGGGATCGTCTTGCTTCAGCGCTTCAAGAACGAGGACGAGGGATTCACGCTCATCGAGCTCCTCGTCGTCATCCTGATCATCGGCATCCTCGCCGCGATCGCCCTGCCGAGCTTCCTCGGTCAGCAGAAGAAGGCTCAGGACTCGTCCGCGAAGTCCAACGCTCGTAACGCCGTGACGCAGGTCGAGTCCTGCTTCGCCGACACGCAGCTGTACTCCGGCTGCCTGAGCGCCAGCACGCCGAACGTCCTCGCCGGCAGCGGTCTCCCGATCACCGCCGGTGACAAGGAGCTCGTGACGGTCGTCGCGTTCGACACGACGGGCTACCAGATCACCGCGCTCTCGAAGAGCGGCAACACCTTCATCATCAAGAAGGGCGCCGACGGCGTGAGCGCGCGCTCCTGCACCGGCACCTGCACCACCTGGTAATCACCCCCCACTCGTAGCGTCGCCCGGGGCGGGTCTTCGGACCCGCCCCGTCGCGTTTGCAGACCGCTTCGTCCGGGACTTGCTGCAACCAGGACTGGACGTCGTCGGAACACCCAGCACCCCCAAGACGAACGCCCAGGAGGGCCCTCATGCATCCTTCCAT
>DASYBY010000554.1:0-6514 GCA_036500525.1 Baekduia sp.
AGCGTCCCCGTCGGGTTGAAGCCCGCGTTCTGCGGGTAGTTGGACGCGCCGACCACGAAGACGTTGGGGAAGTCCCACATCTGGAGGTAGTCGTTGACGACCGTCTCCTTGGGGTCGTCGCCCATGATCGTGCCGCCGGTGACGTGGGTCGACTGGTAGGGCACCGTGTCGAAGTGCGGCGCCAGCGCACCCGGGCCGCCGACCATCTTGGTGGGGTTCATCGCCTTCATGATGGCCTCGATCTTCTTGCCGAGGTAGGCCACCATGTTGCGCTCGTTCTGCTCCCAGTCGAACGTGACCCGCAGCAGCGGGTCGCCGAACGAGTCCTTGTAGGTCGGGTCGAGATCGACGTAGTGCTGGCGGTAGGCCGGGCTCTCGCCCTGGGCGCCGATGCTCAGCGTCGTGCGGAACGTCTTGCGGATCGCGCGCTTCCACTCCAGGCCCCACGTCGGCCCGTCGGGCGTCGCGTGCTGGGACTGGATCGGCCGCGAGCCGTTGCTGGCCATCGAGATGTTGCCGCCGCCGATGAAGTCCAGGCCGCTGTGGTCGAAGTTGTCGGCGTTGAGGTCGTCGATGGACTGGCCGTTGGCGCCCGACCCCATGAACAGGTTCAGCGCGTCCTCGTCGAAGAAGAAGCCCGTGGCCCCGGCGCCGCCGGTCTGGTAGGCGAAGTTGCGCCCGACCGAGCCCTTCTCGGTCTTGGGGTCGTACGGCTCGCCCATGCCCGACAGCAGCAGCAGACGCACGTTGTTGAACATGAACGACGTGACCGCGATGATGTCGGCCGGCTGCTCGTGGGTGCGGCCCGCCGCGTCGGTGTAGATGACGCTCTTGGCGCGCTTGCCGTCGTGCTCGATGCGGTGCACCCACGCGTGCGTGCGCAGGTCGAAGTTCCCCGTCTTCTGGGCGACCGGGATCACCGTGACCGTCGGGTCGGCCTTGGCGCCGACCTCGCAGCCGAAGCGCTCGCAGAACCCGCAGTACAGGCAGTGGTTGCGCGACACCTTGTCCGGGTTGACGTAGGGCGTGCTGAGGTTGCCCGACGGCACGGGGAACGGGGTGTAGCCCAGCTCCTTGGCGGCCTTGGCGAACTTCGCGCCCGCCGTCGACGTCATCATCGGCGGCGTCGGGTACTCCTTGGAGCGCGAGCCCTCGAACGGGTTGCCGCCCGGCACCACCTTGCCGTCGATCACGCCGGCCTTGCCCGAGATGCCCGCCATCTCCTCGAAGGTGTTCATGTAGGGCTCGAGCTGGTCGTACGTGATGCCCCAGTCGCGCGGGCGCATGTCCTTGGGGAAGATGTCCTTGCCGTACTTGCCGCCCCAGTGGCTCTTGTACTCCAGGTCGGCCGGGTGGTAGCGCCAGTTCTGGCCGTTCCAGTGCACGCCCGCGCCGCCGACGCCCGTGCCCGGCAGCCACGCGCCGATGTAGCGCATCGGCAGCGCGCGCTCGCCCATCGTGTGGCGCAGCGTCTGCGTCTCGACCGCCGCGTCCTGGAACAGCTCGCTGCGCACGGCGAACTTCAGCTCGTCGTGGTCGGAGGCGAAGCTCGACTCGCCGCGCGGCCCGCCGCGCTCCAGGCCGACGACCTTCATCCCCGCCTTGGTCATCTCGGCGGCCAGGATGCCGCCGGTCCAGCCCACGCCGATGCAGACCGCGTCGACCTTGTCGTGCATGATCCGCGCCACGGTCAGCCTCCCATCCCGTCGGCCATGGCCTTCGGTGGGACCTCGTAGTCGTCGCCGCGGTGGCCAAAGATGGCGTAGTAGTCGTCGCCGTAGGCCATGGGGTCGCCCGGGTAGTCGATCCACTTCCATCCGGCGAGGTCCTTGTTGCCGCCGTAGGCCGGGTCGCTGAACAGGCCCTCGGTGACGTTCTGCAAGAACATGGTGAAGAAGCTGGCCGAGGTGAAGCCGTTGGGCCCGGAGGCGAGGTCGAGGTCGACCTTGCCGTTCTGCAGGTCGGTCAGGATCGCGTCCTGGTCCTTGGGATCGAGGTCGACGAACCCCGTCCCGTTGTGCGTGGACTTGGCGTGGGCGTCGATCTTCGGCAGCACGTTGCGGTACACGTCGCGCGGCGTGAGCGACAGCTGGTAGCCGTGGCCGCTGCTCTCGGGCTCGCGGAACGGGCCTTGGCGGTAGAAGCGCTCGCCCGATCCCCAGCCGCCTGCCAGCTGGCCGTCGAGGTAGGTGACGACGCCGATCTCGGTCGCCGACGGGCTGTCGCCGTCGCGCGGGAAGACGCGGTCGGCCATGGCGCCGACGATGGCGGCCTCGGGCTGGGACAGGGCCTTCAGGCGCGTCGGCGTCGTGGTCGCCGCCATGTCCATGCCGGCCATGTCGTCGGCCGACGCCGCGCCGACGAGCCCGGTCAGCGCGATGCTGCCGGCCGCGGCCGCGCCGCCGGTCAGCAGCTGCCGGCGGGAGACGCCCTTCTTGGAGCGATGCATGGGAACGGGACTCCTCGGTCTCAGGGTTTCAGTCGATGTTGCGGCGGTCGGCGACCTTGTTGACGTAGGCGGCGACGTCGGCCGCGGCGGGGCCGGTCAGCAGGCCGGCGGGCATCTGCGCCGTGGAGCTGCGCGAGCCCGTGGCGATCACGTGCGTGATCTGGCTGACCGTCGGCTGGACGTAGTCCAGGTTCGGCCCGACGTCGCCCGTCGACTTGCTGGCCTTCAGCGTGTGGCAGGACGAGCAGGTGGAGGAGAAGAGCTGGGCGCCGTGGCGCTCGGCGCTCGTCAGCTTGGCGTTGCTGCCCGCCACCTTCGGGTCGTTGCCCTCGTGGGTGACGAGGACGACGATGACGACCGCGATCGCGACCACCAACACGACCACCCCTGCGATGGTCGCCCGCGTCCTGCCCTTCGAGCTGTCCATGCGCAAGGAGTCTCCTCCTCGATCGACCCCTACGCCTCGGTCGGCGGGCGTATCGGGCCTGTTCGGGTGCCTCGCGGTCCGGGCGGTGACCGTGCTTCAGAGCAACCGATACATGAACGTTCCGGCAGCCCCACTTCGGGCGGCTACACCCAGGCGGGCATCTGCTCGTCCGACAGCAGCGAGCCGAGCTGGAGCACGGCCTTGGTGTGCAGCTGGCAGACGCGCGACTCCGAGACGTCCAGGATGTCGCCGATCTCGGCGAACGTGAGCTCCTGGTGGTAGCGGAGCCCGAGGACGACCTGCTCGCGATCGGGCAGCTGCTCGATCGCCAGGGCGATGCGCTCGCGCAGGTCCCGCGCGTCGGCGCTGGCCGCCGGGTCGGTGGCCGCGTTGTCGGGGAGCGTGTCGCGGAGCGTGGGCTGGACGCCGTCGGAGCGGGTCATCGACCACGGCTGGTCGAGCGCGACGACGCGGGCGTCCGAGACGCGCTGCAGCGAGGCGTCGAGCTGGTCGGCGCTCAGCGACAGCCGCTCGGCGAGCTCGGTGTCGGTCGGCAGCCGCTGGAGGCGCGTCGTCAGGTAGGACGTGGCGGCCTCGATGTCGCGGGCCTCGGTGCGGACCGCGCGGGGGACCCAGTCGGCCGCGCGCATCTCGTCGTAGATCGCGCCGCGGATGCGCTGCGAGGCGTAGGTCTCGAAGCGGATGCCGCGCTCGGGCTCGAAGCGCTCGACCGCGTCGATGAGCCCGCCCAGGCCGTAGGACACCAGGTCGGCGACCTCGACGTGGGGCGGCATCGTCGCCGCGATCCGCCCGGCGGTGTACTTGACGATCGGCGAGTAGGCCAGGATCAGCTGGTCACGGACCTGGCGGTCGCCGGTGCGCTTGTAGCGCAGCCACTGCTCGGCCAGGACGATGGTCTTGGCCGGGAAGGGCGCGCGGCTCGTCGTGGCCATCAGGCCGCCCGCGCGCCCGTGGGGAGCGGTAGCGGTGCGGAGGTTTCAGCCATCTCCGTCGAGAGTAGGGAACATCGGTGCAAATGTCATGTTTTCAGTGTCACACCGGGCGCGTGGTGGCCAGCCGGAGCTCCTCGTCCATGGCCCGTAGGTAGGGCGCGACGAGTGCGTGGCGTGCGAGTCGTTGCCGGTGAGGGCGCCGATCAGGAAGCCCACTAGAACGGAGAGCATAGCTCGCCGGTTGGTGCGTTCACGCTCCTGGACGCTCGGCGAAGGCCTTTTGGACGCCGGGCTACACTGGGGTCTCGGGCGTTCGAGCGAAAGGGTCCGTCATGACCCGTAGTTGTTGCCCATCCTGCCGTCTGCGGTTTTCACGAGCGACGGCGGCACATCTGGTGGCGTGTCCGTTCTGCGCGCAGGCGCTCGAGCTCCTTCCCGCCTCCGGTGCGCTCGGCTTCAAGCGCATCGCCGTCGACGGGCTCGCCGGCG
Organism: Baekduia sp.; assembly: GCA_036500525.1. Lineage (GTDB taxonomy): Bacteria > Actinomycetota > Thermoleophilia > Solirubrobacterales > Solirubrobacteraceae > Baekduia. The sequence goes on from DASYBY010000554.1 coordinate 4,319, forward strand.
CCGAGCCGCTCGATGCCCAGGCGATCGCCGTCTCCGTGGCCCTGCCGGTCCCTCAGGATCCGGCGCCGGGCGCCAGCACGTAGCGGCTGGGGTTCCGGGGGCGCGTCCGCTCGCCGGAGCGCGTCATGCCGTGGATGCCGGACATCGAGCCCGGCGTCGCGGCGGTGGGCACGAGCTCCTCGGGGAGCCAGTCGTGCTCCTCGATCCACGCGAGGATCGCGGCGGAGTTGGCGCCCTCGGCGAGGATCGCCGCGCGCTCGATGACCTCGCCGCCGGAGGAGTGGCGCCGTGAGAGGCGCTTGACCAGCGCGCGGATCGCGTCGTCGTCGAGCTGCTCGAAGGTGGTGTCCTGCATGGTGCGACCTTCCTGGGCGCCGGCCGCCGGAGGCGTCCGTCAGCGCTCTTGTAGGAGAAGGCTCAGTCTAAGGCAGAAATCTCCTCGTCGCCGCCTCCACTCGGGCATAGTGCGCGCCATGAGCGTCATCACCGACCATGAACTCGAGCAGATCGAGGCCGCCAACGCCACGGGCAAGACGCCCGTGGTCTTCATCCACGGCCTCTGGCTGCTGCCGAGCAGCTGGGATCGCTGGGCCGTCGTGTTCGAGGAGGCCGGCTTCGTGGCGCTGACGCCGGGCTGGCCCGACGACCCCGAGACGGTGCAGGAGGCCAACGAGCACCCCGAGGTCTTCGCGGGCAAGACGGTCGGGCAGGTGGCCGATCACTACCAGGAGGTCATCGGCAAGTTGCAGAAGAAGCCGGCGGTCGTCGGTCACTCCTTCGGCGGCCTGCTGGCCCAGATCGTCGCGGGGCGCGGCGTGTCGTCGGTGACCGTCGCGCTCGATCCGGCGCCGTTCCGCGGGGTGCTGCCGCTGCCGATCTCGGCGCTGAAGTCCTCGCGCCCGGTGCTCGGCAACCCGGCCAACCGCAGCCGCGCGGTGCCGCTGACCTACGAGCAGTTCCGCTTCGCCTTCGCCAACGCCGTCAGCGAGGAGGAGGCCAAGGAGCTGTACAACACCTACGCCGTGCCGGCCGCCGGCGCGCCGCTCTTCCAGGCCGCGACCGCGAACCTCAACCCGTGGACCGAGGCCAAGGTCAACAGCAAGAACCCCGAGCGCGGGCCGCTGCTGATCGTCGTGGGCGAGAAGGACAACACGGTGCCGTGGGCGATCGCCAACGCGTCCTACAAGAAGCAGGCGCGCAACGAGGGCGTCACGGAGATCGTCCAGCTCCCGAACCGCGGACACGCGCTCACCATCGACAGCGGGTGGCGCGAGGTGGCGGACACCGCGCTGGCGTTCGTGCAGCGGTTCGCGTAGGCGTCAGCGCTGCGCGGTAGCGCCGGCCGCCGCGCGCTCCAGCGCCGCGGCGAACTGCTGCACGTCGTCCTCGGTCGTGTCCCACGAGCACATCCAGCGGACCTCGCCGGTCGCCTCGTCCCACGTGTAGAAGGGGAAGTCGGGGCGGACCGCGTCGGCCAGCTCGCGCGGGAGGATCGCGAAGAGCGCGTTGGCCTGGGGCGCGCGCGTGAGGCGGACGCCCGGGATCGTCGCGACGCTCTCGGCCAGCAGCGTGGCCATCGCGTTGGCGTGCGCCGCCGACCGCGCCCACAGCCCGTCCTGCAGCAGCGCGACGACCTGCGCCGACATGAACCGCATCTTGGACGACAACTGCGCGTGCTGCTTGCGCAGCCAGGCGAAGCCGTCGGGCTCGGGATCGCGCAGGAAGACGACCGCCTCGACGCCGAGGGCGCCGTTCTTGGTCAGGCCGAAGGAGACGACGTCGGCGCCCGCATCGGTCGTCAGCTCGGCCAGCGAGACGCCGAGCGCGACGGCGGCGTTCGCCAGCCGCGAGCCGTCGACGTGCAGCAGCAGCCCGTTGGCGTGCGCCACGTCGGCCAGCGCGCGCGTCTCGTCGACGCTGTAGACGGTGCCCAACTCGGTGATGTTGGCGATCGAGACGACGCGGACCTGCGGTGCGTGCTCGTCACCCTGCCGGGCCAGCAGCGCCTCGATCTGGCCGGGCTGCAGCTTGCCGTCGGGCGTCGCCACCGTCAGCAGCTTGACCCCGGCCATGCGCTCGGGCGCGGCGGCCTCGTCGACGTGCAGGTGCGACGTCGCCGGCGTGACCACGCACTCCCACGAGCGCGTCACCGCGCCGAGCGAGAGGACGTTGGCCGCGGTGCCGTTGAAGACCAGC
>DASYBY010000555.1:0-22322 GCA_036500525.1 Baekduia sp.
CGACGAGCGGGTCGCGATCCAGCCGCCGAGCGTCGAGTGCGTGAAGCTGTCGGGGTAGTGGCCGAGCGTCCAGCCGCGCGCGTTGAGCTGGCGCTCCAGGTGCGGCCCGAAGACGCCGGGCTGCACGCGCGCCAGGCGCGAGGTCTCGTCGATCTCCAGCACGCGGTCCATCCGGCCGAGGTCGAGGGAGATCACCGTGCGCGTGGTGTCGGCGGGCGCCTCGAGGCTGCCGGAGATGTTGGTGCCGCCGCCGAACGGGATGAGGACGGCGTCGGCCTCCAGCGCCTCGCGCAGCACGGCGGCGATCTGGTCCTCGTCGCCCGGGTGCACGACGACGTCGGGGATCCGCCCGATCTCGCCGCTCCGGTGGCGGATGAGGTCGCGCAGGCTCTTGCCGCGGGCGTGCAGCACGCGGTCGCGCGGCTCCGTGGAGACGTGCGCGGCTCCGACGGCCTCCTCCAGCGCGGCGCGCAGCGGTGCGGCCAGCTCGGGGGCAGGGACGTCGAGGTCGTCGAAGACCGGCGGCGGCTCCGTCACCCGCGCGAGGTCCAGCCCGAGGTGCTCCTCCAGGAAGAGACCGAGCGCCGGCTTGTCCTGCGCCGAGAACGCCACGCCCTCGTCTCCCCACCCTGCCCACTTCATCGCGGCCATGTGCCCGCACTCCCCCAGATCGCCGTCCGGGCGACCATAGCGAGCCGGGCGCCTCGCGCGCGTGCGCGACCTCAGTGTCGCGGGCGCTTCTGCTTGAGCGTGACGGTGTGCACCGTGGTGCGCTTGGCGCCGCCCTTCGGCGTGGCCGTGATCGTGAGCCGGACCTTCAGCGTGTGCTTGCTCGCCAGCAGCCGCCGCGCGCCGCGCGTGAGGACGAGCTTGACGTGCTTGGGCTGGTGGGCCTTGAGGGTGAAGCGCGCGCTGCCGACGGTGACGCGGCGCTTGGGCTTGTGCCTTGCCTTCGCGCGCGCCGCGCTCGCCGCGTAGGCCGACTGGGTCGCGGCGGCGAGCGAGCCCGTGGCGTCGGTGGCGCTGGAGAGCAGGAAGGACACGGCGTTGCCCGTGACCGCGTAGACGTCGTTGCCGAGCAGGCCCGCACCGGGGTAGCCGGAGGAGGGCAGCGTGGGCGGCGCGGTGGAGCCGCCGATGGTCGGGCCCGTGGGCGCGGTCGGCCCGCCGCCGCCGGGCGTGCCCGGGTCGATGGGCGCGGGCGTGGAGCCGCTCCCGCCGCCGCCGCCCGCGCCCATCCCGATCACGATCGCGCCCCGGTCGGTCGCCGCGACGCACGTGGTGATCGCCGGGCAGCTCACGCCGGCCAGCTGGTCGGAGACCGACGCGTCGGCGACGTCGGGCGTCACGCTCCAGCCGGTCCCGGGACCGGTCGGATCGGTCGTGGCCATCACGTACGCGCCGTAGCTCGACCAGCCCGTGCAGAGGTTCGTGGTCGGGCCCTGCACGCAGCTCAACCCATCGACCTCCAGGTTGGCGGTCCGCGTCCAGGCCGCGGCGCCGTCGAGCGGATGCGTCGTGCTCCACGTGCCGCTGCCGACGAACGCCCCGCCCGAGTCGGCCGCGACGCACAGCCCCGGAAGGCACGCGATGCCGCTGAGCTGGCCCTGGGCGATGCCGCCGTCGCTCGACGGCACGACCGCCGCCTGGGTCCACGAGGCGGGATCGGCCGGCGTGGTCGAGGTGTGGACGTTCGCACCGCCGGTCGCTGCGCACAGCCCGGCCGTGCACGACACGCGGCCCCAGGTCAGCGCGGTCCCGAACTCGCTCCAGACGCCCGTCGACGGCCCGGTCGAGGTGAGGACGTGCCGGCCGGTGAAGTCGATGGCGACGCACAGCACGGTCGACGCGCACGAGACGCTCGAGAAGGTGTGGTTGGCGAACGTTGCCACGTGCCAGGCGGACGCGCCGCCGGTGGGGTCGGTGGACGACAGGATGCGGCCGTGGTCGTCGACGCCCACGCAGAGGCTCGCGGCCGGGCACGCCATGCTCACGATCGTGCCGCCCGCGTCCGGCACCGTCACCGACGCGACCGTCCAGGACGCGGCATTGCCCGGATCGGCGGAGGTCACGATGCGATCCACGGCGGCGCCGCTCCCCGAGCGGTTGCCGGCGCCCGCCACGCAGAGCGCGGCCGACGGGCAGGCGATCGCGCTCAGGCCGTCGGTCGGGTCGGCGGCGACGCGGGCGCCCCAGGTCAGGGGCGCGGCGGTGGCGACGGTCGGCAGCGCGGCGAGCACGGCCGCCGCCACGAGGATCGACAGGAACGAGAGGGATCGGCGCACGCCGGGAAGTAGTGCATCTGACGCGGCCCCGGGCAACCGCCAGCCGCTCGGCTACGCGGAAGTGCGTAGGTCCGCGGCGCCGTCGCCCAGCCCGGCGGCGGTCCAGGCGGCGGCGATCGCCTCGGTGCGCGAGCGCACGCCGAGCTTGGCGTGCACGCTCTGCGCGTGCTTGTCGACCGTCCGCGGCGCGATGCCGAGGGCCGCGGCGACGCTCGCCGTCGAGCCCCCGCGCACGAAGCCGTCGAGCACTGAGGCCTCCCGCTCGGTCAGGCCGAGGCTGCGCAGCACCTCGCGCGAGACGCTGCGGGCGTGGCGCTCCAGCACCAGCAGGTCGTAGCCGAGCGCGCGCGTGTCGCGCAGCCGCCGCGCGACGAGCCGCTCGTCGCCGCCCGGGCCGGCGGCCAACGGCGCCGGCGCGGTGGTCGCGCCCGGCGCGTCCCACCAGAGGCGCAGCGCCGCCGGCAGCCGCTCACCCGCCTCGACCGGACCGCCCGCGATCTCGGCGAGCCACCGCCGCGCCGGTCCGCTGATCGCCACGATCCGCCCCTCGGCGTCGAGGACCGCGACGGCCTCCCCGCCGTCCTCGAAGCCGCGCAGCAGCGCGTCGACCGCGCCGGCCGTCCGCTCGTGCAGCAGAGCCGCCCGGTAAGCCTGCGCGAGGTGCGGCCGGGCCAGGTCGAGCAGGCGCACCTCACGGTCGGTGAAGTCTCCCAGCTCGCTCCGCGAGAGCGCCATCGCCACCGTCAGGTCGGGGCCGGACGGCAGCGCGAAGGCCAGCTGGTGAGCGATCCCCAGCGGCGCGTAGAAGTGGCGGTAGAGCGCGAGCGCCGTCAGCTCCTCCTGCGCCAGCACGTCGGAGAACCGGTAGGGCCGCGTGTCGCGCGTGCGCTGGTGGCGCTGCAGCAGCGGGTTCTCGTGCGCGTGCTCGGCCCAGGCGCCGTGCAGCGACTGGGGCACCAGCGGATCGGAGATCCCGACGAGCACCCGGCCGTCGCGCGCCACCTCGTTGTAGGAGATGATCTCCGCCGGGACGACGCGCCGGATGCCCGGGATCACCGCGGCGCGGAACTCCTCGAGGTCGGCGACGCCGTTGGCCTCCCCCACGAGATCCAGCAGGGCACGCATGTCGCGCTCGCGGAGGGCCGGCACGGGCGGCAGTCTGGCAGCGGGATCCCGCGGGCGCAAATGCTCCGCGATCCGGGGCGTCGCTAGGCTGCCCGCCGTGGCCTCCACCTTCACCCCGGCGCACCGCGGCGGCTCCGGCCCGCCGCTGGTCTGCCTGCACGGGTTCACCGACACGTGGCGGACCTGGGACCTCGTCCTGGACCGGCTGGAGCGCCATCATGATGTCCTTGCTCCGACGCTGGCGGGGCACGCCGGCGGGCCGGCGCTGCCGGATGCGTTGACCACCGACACGCTCGCCGACGCGGTCGAGCGCGCGATGGACGAGGCGGGCTTCGCCACCGCGCACCTCGCCGGCAACTCGCTCGGCGGCTACGTCGCGCTGCAGCTCGCAGCACGCGGGCGGGCGGAGTCGGTCGTCGCGCTCGCGCCCGCCGGCGGCTGGGCGGAGGACGATGTGGCGTTCCGCGACACCCTGCTCGCCCACTTCCCGGTCATGCGGCGGCAGGTCGTCGCCGCCGCCCCGCACGCCGACGCGATCCTCGCCACCGACAGCGGCCGCCGCCGCGCCACGGCGTCCATCACCACCAACTACGAGCACCTCCCCGCGGAGCTGCTCGCCCACCAGATGGGCGGGGTGATCGGCTGCGCCGTCGACCCGCTGATCGCGCTGGCCGGGCGCGCGGGCTACCCGCTCGCCGCCGCGCAGATCGCCTGCCCGGTGCGGATCGTGTGGGGAACGGACGACCGCCTGCTGCCCTGGCCGTCGGCCGCGGTGCGGTTCCGCGACCACCTGCTCCCCCACGCCGACTGGGTCGAGCTCGACGGCATCGGCCACTACCCGCAGCTCGACGTGCCGCTGGAGACGGCGGCGCTGATGCTCGGGTTCACGGGCGCGGTCTAGCCGCTGACCCGCGCGCGCTTGCCCGCGATCGCCTCGAGCATCTCGTCGTAGGCCTTGCCGAACGCCTCCACGCCGTCGCGCTCCAGCTCGGCGGTGATCGCGTCGAGGTCGACGCCGGCGGCGGCGAGCGCGTCGATCTCCGCCCGCGCCTGGTCGATCCCGTCCAGCACCGTCGCGTGGTCGGGCGCCGGCTCGGTCGAGTCGCGGACGGCGTCGAGCGTCGCGTCGGGGACGGTCGTCACCGTGTTCTCGCCGATCAGCTCGTCGATGTAGAGCGTCGGCGAGTAGTTGGGGTTCTTGGCGCCGGTCGAGGCCCACAGCGGCCGCTGCGGCCGGGCGCCGGCCGCCGCCAGGCGCTCCCAGCGCGGTCCCGTGTGGGCGGGCAGGAACACGTCGGCGTAGGCGAGCTTCGCGTTGGCGACGGCGATCCGGCCCAGCAGCGGCGAGCCCTCCGGCAGGCGCTTGTCGACCTGCACGTCGATCCGCGAGACGAAGAAGCTCGCGACCGAGGCGGCGGCGGTGACGTCCTCCCCGGCCTCGACGCGCTCGGTCAGCGCGTCCACGTAGGCATCGGCGATCTGCTGGTAGCGGTCGCGCGCGAAGAGCAGCGTCATGTTGACGTTGACGCCCTCGCGCGTCAGGCGGCGGAAGGCCTTGACGCCCTCGTCGGTGCCCGGGATCTTGATCATCACATTGGGTCGGTCGACCAGCGCCCGCAGCTCGTGCGCGCGCTGGACCGCCGGCTCGTACTCGAAGGCCAGCGCGGCCTCCTCCTCGATCGAGATGTAGCCGTCGGCGCCGTCGGTCGCGTCCCAGACCGGGCGCATCAGGTCGCAGGCCTGCTGGATGTCGGCGATCGCGCAGCGCTGGAAGACCGTGACGTCGTCATCGGTCGCCGGCGCGGCGCGGATCTCCTCGTCGTAGAGGTCGGAGTCCAGCACCGCCTTGGAGAAGATCGACGGGTTCGAGGTCCCGCCGGTCACCGCGTCCTCGCGCATCAGCTTGCTCAGCAGGCCGGTGGCCAGCGCCGGCCGCGCGACGTTGTCGTACCAGATGCTCTGGCCCAGCTCGGCGACGGCGGTCCAGCGGCTGCTCATGATGACTCCTGCGAGGTGGCGGGTAGGGCGGTACGGACATGGTGCCACGCTCAGCCCGCCCGTTCTCCGGGCCTTCACACCCGGGCGCACCGCCAGGCGTACCTTGCGCCCATGCGCGACGTCGCCCTGTTCTTCGCGGTCATCGCCGGAGCCGTCGCGATCGGCCTGATCGGTGGCAGCGAAGCCTGGCTCGGCGACCGCGTGGGGCTCGTCGTCCTGCTGTACCTGGGCGGCGTCTTCGGCGCGATCCTGCTCGTCGCCGACGCCCGATCCCCGCGACGGCGATGAGCCGGCGGCGCCGTGGCGCGCCCGCGCTCTGGACGGAGCCGCCCCCGAGGCGGATCCTCCCGCCATGCCCCTCGCGACCACAGAGCAGTACGGCGCCATGCTGGACGCCGCGTCGGCCGGTGGCTGGGCGCTGCCGTCAATCAACGTCACGTCCTCACAGACGCTGATCGGCGTCCTGCAGGGCTTCGCCGAGGCCGGGTCGGACGGCCTCGTGCAGGTCACCACCGGCGGCGGCGCGTACCTCTCGGGCGATCGCACGGGCGAGGAGGCGCGCGGCGCCGCGGCGATCGCGGCCTTCGCCCACGAGGTCGCGCCCGCCTACGACACGCTGATCGCGCTCCACACCGATCACTGCACGCCCGATCTCGCCGACCGCTTCCTCGGCCCGCTGCTGGCGCGCACCGCCGACCGCCGCGCCGCGGGCCTGCCGCCGCTGTTTCACTCGCACATGTTCGACGGCTCCACCCTGCCGCTGGCCGAGAACCTCAGGCTGAGCGCGCAGTGGCTGGAGCGCTGCGCGGCGCTCGACGTCGTGTTGGAGATCGAGTGCGGCGTCGTCGGCGGCGAGGAGGACGGCGTCCGCGGCGACGCGCCCGGCTCGGAGCGGCTCTACACCACGCCCGAGGAGCTGTTGGAGGTCGCCGCGACGCTCGGCACCGGCGAGCGCGGGCGCTACCTGCTGGCCGCGACGTTCGGCAACGTCCACGGCGTGTACGCGCCGGGGAACGTGCAGCTGCGGCCCACGGTGCTGCGCGACGGGCAGGAGGCGCTGGCCCGCGCCCGGCCGGGCGCGCGGCGGTTCGAGTACGTCTTCCACGGGTCGAGCGGCACGGCGCCCGAGCAGCTGCGCGAGACGATCGGCTACGGCGTCGTCAAGGTCAACGTGGACACCGAGATGCAGCACGCGTTCACCGGCGGCGTGGTGGCGCACGTGCAGGAGAACGCGGACGTGATCGGGAGCCTGGACGGCCCGGAGGCCAAGAAGGCGTTCGACCCGCGGACGTGGGGCCGGCGGGGGCAGCGGGCGCTGGCCGATCGGGTGGTGGCGGAGTGCGAGACGCTGGGGTCGGCCGGACGGAGCCTGGCGTGAGGCGGCGGCGGGGCGACCTACGCCTCGGGCTCCGGCGCCGCGTCCACGCGCACCACCTGCCCGAACTCCGGGCACGCCTCGTTCTCGCATTCCCAGGTGTTCTCCGGGGCGACGAGCCCCTCGGTCGCGGGCTGCCCGCACGTGGGGCAGATGGGCGGCTCGGCGGTCATGGGTGGAGGATACGGTCGCCGCGCGGCGCCGGGGCGAGGCCGCTGGGCCGTCGCCTATCGTGCTCTGCGCTGTGATCCCCACTGACGAGCAGGTCCACCGTCCATGAGCGCCCGCGCGCACGATCCGGTCGTCACCGGGCTCGGTGCGGTGACGCCGCTCGGGCTGACGGTGGCCGCGACGTGGGAGGGGCTGGTCGCGGGGCGGTCGGGCATCGGGCCGATCGAGGGGTTCGACGCCTCGCGGTTGTCCACCACCATCGCGGGCGAGGTGCGCGGCCTGGACGCCTCGGAGTTGTTGGGGTCCAAACGCGCGCGGCGGTCGGCGCGCTTCACGCACCTGGGGGTCGCCGCGGCGCGGGAGGCGGTCGCTGACGCGGGGGTGTCGTTCGCGGAGGCGCCCGCGCGGGCGGCGGTGGTGTTGAACAGCGCCTTGGGCGGCGTGCCCGAGACGCAGGCCGCGGTCGAGGCGCTGATCGCCGAGGGGCCGCGTGCGGTTCCCGCGCACTACGTGCCGTCGACGATCCTCAACATGGCCGCGTGCGAGGTCGCCATCGACCTGGGGATCCACGGGCCGGTGACCGCGAGCGCGCTGGCGTGTGCGAGTGGGACCGCGGCGCTGGTGGAGGCGCGGCGGCTGATCCTGTGCGGCGAGGCCGACGTGGTCGTCGCCGGTGGCACGGACGCGGGCATCGCCGAGGCGATGTTGGGCGGGTTGGCCAACATGGGGCCGCTGTCGCAGCGCAACGACGAGCCGTCGCGCGCGAGCCGGCCCTTCGATGGCGAGCGCGACGGGTTCGTCTTCGGCGAGGGCGCCGTTGTGCTGGTGGTCGAGTCGGCGGCGCACGCGGAGGCGCGGGGCGCGCGGGTGTACGGGAGCATCGCGGGCGGCGCGCTGACCGCCGACGCGTTCCACCTGAGCGCGCCGGAGCCGTCGGGGGTGCACGCGGCCGCGGCCATTGCGTTGACGCTGGAGCGCAGCGGGATCGCGCCGGAGGAGTTGGACTACATCTGCGCGCACGGCACCGGGACGCGAGCCAACGACACCATCGAGACGCTCGCGATCCGCCAGGCGCTCGGCGCCGCGGCCGACGGCGTGCCGATCAGCTCGCCGAAGTCCATGGTGGGGCACCTGATCGGGGCCGCGGGCGCGCTGTCGGCGATGGTCTGCCTGCTGGCGATGCGCGACGGCATCGTCCCGCCCACGATCAACCTCGAGACGCCCGATCCGGAGTGCGATCTGGACTACGTGCCGCGGGAGGCCCGGCGGGTCGAGGTTCGTAATGCCATTGCCAACGCGTTCGGGTTCGGCGGGCAGAACGGCGTCGTCGCTCTCCGCCGCACCCCCTGATAGCGTCCACCGCACAACCAAATAAAGCGGCCCGGCGGTGGTATGAACACCCCGGGCCATGGCCCAAGGAGCAGGACTCCATGAGCACCACCCAGCGTACCGGCGCCCCCGAAGGCGCCGTCGTCACCCTGTCCCTGCGCGAGCCCATCGCGGTCCGCGCCGCCCTCATCCGCGAGCTCGTGCACCACACGCGCTCCGTCGCCGACCTGGCCGGTCAGTACACCCTCGACCCCCTCACCGCCCTCGGCGACGACACCACCCGCACCGACCTCGAGCTCTCCCTCGAGATCGCCACCAACCTGCTCGCGAACGTGGTGGCGATCGAGGCGCTGGGGGTGTTCGAGGCGGAGGACGACGACATCGAGCCGCCGCCGATCGCCCCCACCCCGTCCGCACGCGCCCGCTGCGCCATCCGGCCGGCCTCCGCCCTCGCGATCGCCGCACCGGCCTCCCTCGCCGGACTCGCGCTGCTCACCCACGCCGCGCGCCGCCGACAGCCCCGCCACTGAACTCCGCGCCGCCGGGCCGCTCGCTCGCCGCCGAAGCGCGCGAGCGAGCCTGGCCGGCGCGCTCTCCAAAGTTCCTCATGCGACACGTGCGAGCGCGACCTGAAACGTGCAAGAGACGAGGACCCAGCCGGCGGCCTGGCATCGGCCTCTGGGGATCCAATCGCTGCGCAGGAGGATGCGCGATGCGCTGTCGCGGACGACCAGTCGGGCCGGCAGCACCGTCTCCACGGTCCCCGCGACCGAGACCAGGCCCATCGACAAGCCGGGCTTGGCCGACATCGTCCTCACCACCCCACCGGTGCGGACCGCGCCAGCCTTGGTCTCCAGCGCCACCGTCCGCGCGCCCGTGGGGATCAGCAGGACGCCGCTGATCGCCGAGTGTCGCCCACGGTTCGCGAAGATCGTCGCGATTCCGGCGACATCCGGGCTCCGGGCCGGCAGGCAGAAGTCGCCGCCCGTACGGTCGCTCGCTTGCGCAAGGGTGCCGCACACCGTTCCGCCCTGCGCGCCGGACCGGCGACGCGCGCGGACACGCACCGTGTCACCGGACGCAAGCCGCTGCTCGAGGCGAACCTGACCACGATCATCGGAGCGGGTGGACGGCGCCGAGCCGCACCCCGCGACCAGCAGGGCGAGGACAACGACGACAGGCGTCCTCAACGGGGAGCGTCGTCGCAGGTACGTCGGCTCAGCGATTGGCAACCGGCATCACACGAGCCACGACGCGCATGCGCTTGCTGGCAGCCGAGTCGCCGGCGCTGGCAGGGATGCGAAACGCGCTGTCGCCCGTCCACCGGCGATGGAGGTGATGCGCAAGCTGGCGATCGTCTCCGGAGGCTTGGCCTGTACCGCCGCCGTCGGGGTCCGCTCCCCGGGGTTGTTCGCTTCCAGCCGCGAAGTTGGAGACCACGGCCCGTCCAGCGACGGCCCGAAGTCGATTCGCTCCGGTCATCGAGGCTGCTCGGTTCCCGCGAGGCCGAGGATCTTCAGCGCCCTTTCGAGATCCTCTCGGCTCCGAGCCGAGATGCCCGTGCCGGAGCTCTCCGGGTCGAAGTCCAGCCGGCACAGCAGCTGCGGATCGGCCTCGTGCAGACGGCGACGGGCATCGCGCAGCGCCTGCGTCTCGGTCTGATCGCTAGTCATGCCCGCGGCATCGGCCAAGCTGCCATAGACGTGCCAGACGCCGCTGCCGTCTGCCGGGCTGAGGATGGTCCACGCGGGACGAGGTGGCTCGTAGGGCCGACGCTGCCGGACGCTGATGCCCTCCGTCAGCGGAGAGACCGGCACCCCGAGATACGCCTGAACGGCCGGCCGGATCGCGTCAGGGTCGTCCGCGTCGAAGATCAGACGGCGCAGTTTGCGCGAAAGACCCTCGAACGGCGGCTCCAGCGGTGAAGGCCCTGGACCACGGTGATGGACGCCGGTCACCCAGAGATAGATGAGGTCCGGCAGGCTGCCCACGAACGAGAGATCGAGTTCGATCGGCTCGATGTCGTGCAGCCCGCCGAGCCGGACATCGAAGCTCTTCAACCCGCTCAGTCGCGACCAGTCGACGGCCTCCAGCAGCGCCTGAACCACCGCACCGGTGTGTCCCGCCCGAGTCTCGATGACCGTGAGGCGCTCGAAGGCGAAGGGAAGCGCCAGGGACTTCGGCACCGCGCAGTTCTCGTCGAGGTCGAACAGCGTCAACCGCCGCAGCGTCGCCGGCGGTGCGAGCGTCCCGAGTTCGAGACCACCGGCAACCTCGATCCGCAGGGACTCCAGCGCGAGGTGCTCGAGTGGCGCGAGGCTGAGGTGCGAGACACGCTCCAGCGTCAAGTGCCGCAGATCACCGAAGGCGACTAACGGCTCCAACCCCTGCGTGCCGCGGCCATCCAGTCGTCTGACCTCCAGATCCCGCACCACGCGACGCCCCGGCACCACACCATCTAACGATCCCGACAAGTCATACATCCCGCGCTCGGGCGGCCGTCCAGGCAAACGACGAAGACCCGCCATCAGTGCTGCCCTCCGGTCCGTGGGATCAGCAGAGCGATCGCTGCGGCGGCGGCCGGGACGAGCGTGTTCGCCATGACGAGCAGTCGGCGTTGGGCAGTCTGTCGCACGGGGTCGGCGATCCTACTGGCGGTGAGCGATGCCGTGGCCGGCACTCAGCGGATGGGTGGCACCTGGACCTCGAGACGCAACGTCGAGGTGCCATCCGTCTCCGCCGTCGGACATGGATACCGTCATCTCCACACCGCCTCCGTAAGCACCCCCGCTCGCTAGGTTGCACTCTCCATGGACCTCCTGGAACGCGATGCGGAGCTCGCGGCGATCACCGAGCTGGCGGCGGGTGCGGAGCATGGTGTGGGGAGTGTCGTCGTCGTGCGGGGTACGGCGGGGATCGGCAAGTCGACGGTGCTCAACCGCCTCGCCGACACCATGACCGGCGCGCTGCGGGCCGGCGGCGGCGAGCTGGAGGACGACGTCCCGTTCGGCGTCGTGCGGGAGCTGCTCAGCACGCTCGCCCCCCACGACCAAGCCCTCTCCGACGCCGCCGAGCTGTGCGCACCCGTGTTCGCCCGCGGCCGCGCCGGCGACAGCCCCGGCGACGCGGGCGCGGTCCTTCACGGCCTCTACTGGCTGGTGGCGGACGCCGCCGAGCGCGAGCCGCTGACGCTCGTGGTCGACGACGTCCAGTGGGCCGACCGCGCATCCGTCCGCTTCCTCGCCTACCTCGCCCGCCGCATCGGCGACCTGCGCTGCACGCTCGCCCTCGGCCTCCGCGCCGGCCCGCGCGGCCACGTGCGCGACGACGTCCTCGCGCTGATCGGCCTGCCCGGCGTACACCGGATCGACCTCGCGACGCTGAGTCCCGACGCCGTCGCCACGCTGATCGCCTCCTCCCTCGGCACGACCGTCGACCCCTCGTTCGCCCAGGCCTGCGTCGCGGCCACCGGCGGCAACCCGCTGCTGTGCGTCGCGCTGGCCGGCGAGCTGTCGCGCCGCCGGATGCGCGGCACGGCGACCGAGACAGCGGCCGTGAACGAAGCCGGAGCCGTCGGCGTCGTCGAGTCCGTGCGCCGCCGCATCGCGCGCTGCTCCACCGCCGCGCCCCCGCTCGCCCTCGCCGTCGCCATCCTCGGCCCCTCCGCCACCTTCCGCCGCGCCCGCGACCTCGCGGGCCTCGCGGACGCCGACGCCGACGCCACCGCCGCCGTCGACGCGCTCGTCGCCGAGGACGTCCTCGCCGACGAGCGCCCGCTGCGCTTCACCCACCCGATCCTCCGCGCCGCCGTCCTCGACGACGCGACCGCCGCGACCCAGGCCCGCCGCCACACCGACGCCGCGCGCCTGCTGATCGCCGAGGGCGCCGAGGAGCTGGCCGCCCACCACCTGCGCCTCGGCGAGCCGCTCGGCGATCCCGACGCCGTCGACGTCCTGCGCCGCGCCGCCACCGGCGCCCTGGACCGCGGCGCCTCCGAGGTCGCGGTGACCTACCTCGCCCGCGCGCTGATCGAGCCGCCGCCGCCCCCGCAGCGCGCCGAGCTGCTCTACGAGCTGGGCGTCGCCGAGTCCTACGCGGGCCTCCCGACGGCGACCGAGCACCTCGAAGCCGCCCTTAAAAGGACCGAGGACGCCGAGCTGTCAGTCCAGATCGCCCACGCCCTCGGCGACGCGCAGATGTGGTCGGGGCAGTGGGAGGAGTCGGTCGAGACGCTGGAGCGCGGGATCGCCGTCGCGCCCGCGCCCGCCGCCGCCACCGTGCTGCGCAGCCAGATCCTGCGCGCCGCGACCGGCTCGGCCCGCGTCCGCCACCTCACCGCCGACCGCCTCGCCGAGCTGCGCGCGCGCGAACACTTCGACCCCGACGAGCGGTTGGCCATGGGGTTGCTCGCCATCGAGCTGGCGATGACCAACGGCCCCGTCGACCGCGTCGTCGCGCTCGCCCACCGCGCGCTGGCCGACCAGGTGCTCCTCGCCGGCAACGTCCCCGAGGGCATCCACGAGCTGACGGCCACCGCGCTCGCGCTGGTCGACGACGAGACGACCTCGCTGCACGCCCTCGACGCTGCGGTCGACCAGGCGCGCCGCCGCGGCAACGCCATGCTCTACGCGCGCGCGAGCGCCCTGCGCGCCTGGTCCCTGCTGCGCTTCGGCCGCCCCGCCGAGGCCGAGGCCGACGCGCGCAGCGCCCTGGAGCTGGACGAGGCCGCGCGCTTCAACGCGGTCCTGCTGCCGCTCGCCGTCGGCGCGCTGATCGGCGCCGTGCTCGAGTGCCGTGGCGCGGCCGAGGCCCGCGCCGTCGCCGACGAGTACGCCGCCGTGACCGCCGACGACGACGCCGCGGGCGCCCAGCCGCTCCCCGTCGCGCGCGCCGAGGTCGCCCTCGCCGAGCGGCGCCCCGACGTCGCCCTCGCCGAGCTGGAGGTCTGCCGCCGCTGGGAGCGGGCGTTCTCAGGGTCCTCGGTCGGCTTCGCCTCGTGGCGCCCGACCGCCGTGGCCGCGCACCTGGCACTCGGCGAGCCCGACGCCGCGGCCGAGCTGGCCGCCCAGCAGTCGGCGTTCGCCGTGCGCTTCGGCGGCGCGACGGTCATCGGCGTCGCCGAGCACGCCACCGCGCTCGTGCACCGCGACCTGCCGCAGATGGAGCGCGCCGTCGAGACCCTGCGCGGCTCCCCGGCGCGAACGCTGCTGGCCCGCGCGCTCACCGACCACGGAGCGATGCTGCGCGCCATCCACCAGCCGGTGGCCGCACGCACGCCGCTGCGCGAGGCGCTCGACATCGCCGACCGCGCAGGGGCCGAGGCGCTCGCCCTCGCCGCGCTGGAGGAGCTCGAGGCCGCCGGCGCCCGGCCGGTCCGCCGCCAGGCCACGGGCCTCGACGCGCTCACCCCCGCCGAGCGCCGCGCGACCCGCATGGCCGCCGAGGGCCTCACCAACCGCCAGATCGCGCAGGCGAGCTTCGTCTCCCCGCGCACCATCGAGATGCACTTGTCCAACGCCTACCGCAAGCTGGGCGTCGAGGGCCGCGGGGACCTCGCGGGGCTGCTGCCCGCGGCGGCGGGCTGACCCCGGCGCCCGCGCCCCGCCCGCGCCTCACGGCAGATCCA
Organism: Baekduia sp.; assembly: GCA_036500525.1. Taxonomy (GTDB): domain Bacteria; phylum Actinomycetota; class Thermoleophilia; order Solirubrobacterales; family Solirubrobacteraceae; genus Baekduia. The sequence goes on from DASYBY010000555.1 coordinate 13,910, forward strand.
GCACACCCTCCGCCGCCTCGCGCCGCGCCTGCTCGCGCACCTGGTAGTGCATCTTCTTGCCGGTCGCCGTCATCGGCAGCGCGTCGACGAACCGGTAGGCGCGCGGGCGCTTGTAGTCGGCGAGCATCGGATGGCCGAGGCAGTGCGCCTCGCACGTCGCGGCGTCCAACGCCGGATCCGCGCGCACCACGTAGGCCACCACCAACTCGCCCCACCGCTCGTCGGGCACGCCGACGACCACCGCCTCGGCGACCCCAGGATGCTCGGTGAGCACCCCCTCGACCTGCGCCGGGTGGACGTTCTCGCCGCCCGAGATGATCATGTCGTCCTTGCGGCCGACGATGGTGATGTACTCGTCTTGGTCCCAGGTCGCGAGGTCGCCGATGTACAGCCACCCGTCGCGGAAGCGCGCGTCCTGCTCCTCCTGCTGGTTGACGTAGGCGTACCCGGACTTCACCGAGCGGACGATGACCTCCCCCACCTCTCTGCCGTCCTGCGCGACGTGGTCGTCGGGATCGGCCGCGCGGTCCTCGTAGACGCGCACGACCGCGACGTCGTCGTCGGTGCACGCGCGGCCGGCCGAGCCCGCGTGCTCCGGCAGGTCGGCCGGGCGCAGGAAGGTGTTCCAGAACGCCTCGGTCGTCCCGTAGCCGTTGAAGATCCGCGGCGTCAGCAGGCGCTGGTAGCGCAGGCACGCCTCGCGATCCAGCGGCGCGCCCATGGTCACGATGCCCCGCAGGCTGCCCAGCTCGCGCGGGCGCTCCTGCTGCTCGGCGGCCAGCAGCGCGAGGTTGGTCGGCGCGCCGATCAGGAACGTCAGCTCGTGCTCCTGCACGCGGTCGAGCACCGTCGCCGGGTCGAACTGGCGCTGGGCGACCGCCTCGGCGCCGACGTAGAGCACCGGGTTGGGACCGCCGGAGTACAGGCCGCCGCGGTGGAACCACGGCGTCATGTTCAGCGTCCGGTCCTCGGGCGACAGCGGGAAGTGCATGATCACGTCGTGGGCCGAGAGCACCTCGACGAGGCTGTTGAGCGAGACGCCCTTGGGCAGGCCCGTGGTCCCCGACGTGTAGAGGCGCGTGGTCTCGGCGTAGATGGTGGTGTCGGTCGCGAGCGGCGGCGCGGCGTCGGCGTCGGCGTCGGCGTCCCCCAGCAGCTCGGCGAACGCGACCGCGGAGCCCGGCCCCGCCCCGTCGCCCCCGCTCGCGTCCACCGCCGCCACCAGCGCCGGGCGGTGCCGCGCGCTGGCCAGCGCGTCGCGGGCGGTCGCCGCCAGCGTCAGGTCATACACGTACACGCGCGGGAGGCTGTCGTCGAGCACGTGCGCCGTCTCGCCCGAGGAGAGCCGGAAGTTGATCGGCGCCGCGATCGCGCCCAGGCGCTGCGCGGCCAGCCACAACAGCACGAACTCGGGCCCGTTGTAGAGCTGGAGCACGACGACGTCGCCCGCCTCGACGCCCGCGGCGGCCAGCCCCGCGGCCAGCCGGCCGGTGTCGGCCCACAGCTCGGCGTAGGTCCAGCGCCGGCCGGTGTCGGGATCGTGGAGCGCCGCGCGCGCGGCGAAGCGATGGCTGTTGCGCTCCACGCCCGACAGGTACGTGAAGCGATGCTCGAACACGTCCCGGAACGCGGTCGGGTCGTAGCGGTACGGGGCGGGAGGGCTCACGCGGTGGCTCCTGGGTCGCGGACGGACGGGTGCTCGATGGTGGCAGCCTCGACCCGCGCGCGGACCTCGGCGAGCCGCGCGTACTGGCCCAGCGGGTCAGGACCGAGCGGCATGAGGACGAGCTCGCTCACGCCCGCCCGGAGGTAGGCGGCCACCATCTCGGCCACCGCGTCGACCCCGCCCAGCGCAGTCCAGCGCTCGATCGCGTCCAAGTCCATGCGGTACTGGCCGCGCATGTGATCGGCCGCGGCGCGGCGGGCGGCCGCAAGATCATCATCAACCCGCACGCCGAGCAGCAGCGCGAGCGCCGGGCGCGCCCGCCCCCGCTCGTCCGCCAACTCGCCCAGCCGCTCCGCCCGCCGCGCCAGCACCTCGGGCGTCAGCCACATCGGCAGCCACGCGTCGCCGAACCGCGCCGCGCGCCGCAGCGCCGGCTCGCCCCGGCCGCCGACCAGCACCGGCGGCATCGCCGCCATCGCGGGCTCCAGCGCGGGCGCATCGAGGGTCAGAGAACGCCCCGCATGCCTCACGGGCCGCCCGCGCAGCAGATCCGGCAGCACCCCCAGCGCCTCGTCCAACCGCGCCCCGCGCCGCCGCACCTCCACCCCCGCGGCCGCGAACTCCTCGGCGAACTCGCCGCCGACCCCCACGCCCAGGCGCAGCCGCCCCGGCGCGAGCGCATCGATCGTCGCCAGCTGCTTGGCCGCCCACGCCGGCTGGCGCAACCCCAAAAGCATCACGCTCAACCCGAGCGCGACGCGCTCCGTCACCGCCGCGGCCGCCGCCAGGCAGGTGGGCGCGTCGAGCACCGGCGCCGGGCACGCCAGGTGGTCGCCCGCCCACACCGCGTCGAAGCCGAGCTGCTCGGCCCGCCGCGCGGCCTCCACGACAGCCCACGGCCCGCCGGCCCGCAGCGGGTCGAACGTCGGCAGCAGCACGCCCCAGCGCGCCGTCACAGGGCCTGCTCGTACACGCGGTAGCGCTTGACGATGCGGCCGTTCATGGCCTCCAGGCCGCGGTTCATCGCCCGGTTGGTCTCCAGGATCCACCCGGCCTCGCCGCGCTTGAGCCGGGACCGCTCGGCCACGTTGAAGTGCTCGACGAACAGCGCGGGCGCGGCGCCCGTGTGCTGGTACTCGCGCTTGACGCCGAGGAAGCCGACGCGCACCCGGTCGACCGTCCGGTGGCGCCGCAGGTAGTGCCACCAGCCCAGCGGCAGCAGCCGCCCCTTCATGCGCTTGAGGACCTGGTTGATGTCCATCACGGTGATCGCCATCCCGACGGTCTCCCCGTCGTGCTCGGCGACCATGAACCAGCCGGGGCTGTAGACGAGCTGCAGGTCGATCGCGTAGGCGTCGAGGTCGGCCTTGTTGTAGGGGACGAACCCCCAGTTGCCCGACCACGCCGAGTTGTAGACGTCGGCGAAGGCGTCGAGCTCGCGGCGCAAGTGCCGGCGCGACATCGGGCGGATCGTGATGCCGCTGCGCTCCCGGGCGCGCTCGGCGAAGGAGAACAGCCGCGGGTCCATCTGCTCGCGGTCGGAGATCGCCAGGTCCCAGGAGAGCAAGTCCATGGCCTTGATCAGCCCGGCCGCCTCGCACAGCCGCTGGTAGTACGGCGGATGCCACGGCTGGCGGATCAGCGGCTCGAGGTCGAAGCCCTCGGTCAGCACGCCGCTCTCGTCGTTCATGGAGAAGTCCATCGGGCCGATCATGTGGTCGCAGCCGCGGGCGCGCAGCCAGCCGCGGGCCGCGCTCAGCAGCGCGTCGAGGACCTCGGGGTCGTCCTCCAGCTCCAAGAACCCGAACATGCCCCAGCGGTTGTCGTGGAACGCGTTGTAGGCGTGGTCGACCTGCGCGGAGATGCGCCCGACGACGCGGTCGCCCCGGCGCGCCAGGAAGTACTGCGCGCGCCCGTGGCGGAAGTAGGCGTTCAGCCGCCGGTTGAGGAACAGCCAGCGCTCCAGCCGCAGCGGCGGGATCCACGGCGTCCCCGCGTGCAGGCGGAACGGCAGGTCGATGAAGCGGCGCAGCGAGGCCCAGTCGCGCGCGGCGCGGACGGTGATCGGCGATGCGGCACCGGCACTCACGCCGGACACGCTACCGCCGCCTACCGCGGCGCGGCGATCACGGCGCTGAGCCGCTCGGCCAGCGGGCCGATGCGCTCCAGATGCGCCGTGCTGAGCGCGTCGAGCCGCGCGGTCCCCGCCGTGGTCAGCGCGAGGTGGACGCGGCGATGGTCGGTCTCGTCGCGCCGCCGCTCGATCAGGCCCTCGTGCTCGGCGCGCTGCGCCAGCTCGACCGCGGTGTGGTGGCGCACGAGCAGCGCCTCGGCAACCGAGCCCACCGTCGGGCCGCCCGCGGTCCGGTCGCCGTGGATCGCCAGCAGCAGCTGGTGCAGCGCGGGCGTGAGCTGCGCCTCGCGCGCGGCCGTCTCGCTCCAGTGGATGAAGCGCCGCAGCTCGGTGCGGAAGGCCAGCAGCCGCGCGTACTCGGCCTCGGTCGGCGCGGTCACGCCGCCGGCTCCCGCGCGGGCCGCAGCCCGAGCAGCGCGTGCGGCACCAGCGGGCGGGCGCGGTGGCGCTCCTCCACCAGCACGCGCTCGTGGGCACGCAGCAGATCGAACTGGGTGACGAGCCCGACCATCCGCAGCGGCTCGGCGGCGTCGACCACCGGCAGCACGCCGTGCCCGCCCGCGACCATGCGGTCGGCCACGTGGCGCAGGGTCTCGTCGGCGAAGGCGACGACGGGGGCGCGGAGCAGGTCGGCGACGGCCACGTCGGGATCATCGCGCGAGGCCAGGACGTCGGAGAACGCGACGACGCCCAGCAGCGTCTCGTCGCCGTCGACGACCGGGTAGAGCCGCTGGCGGCGCTCGTCTCCGCCCTCGGGCAGCCGCTCGTAGAGCTCGGCGACCGCCGCGGCCGGCGCGACCGTCACCACGTCGGTCTCCATGACGTCGCGCACGAACAGCGCCTCCAGCGGATCGACCGCGTACTCGCGCGTCACGTGGTAGTCGCGGCGCGCGATCTTCTCGGTGAGGATCGAGCGCGGCAGGATCAGCACGCTGACCAAGTGCGCGACCGCGCAGGCGATCACCAACACCATGATCGCGTTGACGTCGTGGGTCAGCTCCACGGCGAAGATGATGCTCGTCAGCGGCGAGCGCATCACGCCGGCCATCGCCGCCGCCAGCCCGAGCAGCGCGTAGGTGCCCGTGGGCGCGTGCGGCAGGACGTGGCCCACGATGCCGCCCGCGGCGGCGCCGAGCATGAGCAGCGGCGCCAGGATCCCGCCGCTGGTGTTGGAGCCGAGCGCGATCGCCCACACCACCAACTTGCCGACCAGCACCCCGGCGAGCGCCCCGAGCGCCAGGCGCCCGGCGAGCTCGTCGCCGATCGTGCCGTAGCCGACGCCGAGCACGCGCGGCTCGACCAGCCCGCCGACGCCGACGACCAGGCCGCCGAGCGCCGGCCACCACGACCAGTGCAGCGGCAGGCGCCCGAAGAGGTCCTCGGCCGCGTAGACGCAGCGGGTCATCGTCCACGCCAGCCCGCCGCAGACCAGGCCGACGAGAACCGCGCCGGCGGCCACCCCCGCCCCGAGCGACGCGTCCAGCGTCCCGGCCGGCAGCGCGAACAGCGGCACGCCGGGCAGCAGCCCGTGGGCGGCGAGCACCTGCCGGACGATCGCGGCGCAGGCGGCCGCCGCGGCGACCGGGACGAACGACCGCGGGCGCCACTCGAACAGCAGCAGCTCGACGCCGAGGAGCACCGCCGCCAGCGGCGTGCCGAAGACGGCGGTCATGCCGCCCGCGGCGCCCGCGACCAGCAGCGCGCGGCGCTCGGCGGCGGTCAGGTGCAGCAGCTGGCCGGTGATGCTGCCGACCGCGCCGCCGGTGACGATGATCGGCCCCTCGGCCCCGAACGGGCCGCCCGAGCCGATGCTCACCGCGCTCGACAGCGGCTTGAGCACGGCCAGCCGCGGCTCCATCCGGCTGCCGCGCAGCAGGATCGTCTCCATCGCCTCCGGGATGCCGTGGCCGCGGATCCGCTCGGAGCCGAAGCGCGCCATGAGACCGACGACCAGGCCGCCGAGGACGGGGATCGCCACGCTGAAGACGCCCAGCGGATGGGTGTCGGGCGATGCGGTGACGGTGCTGATCCGGCCCGTGTAGAGCAGGTGGGTCAGCAGCGCGATGAGGTCGAGCAGCCCCAGGGCCACGACGGCGACCACGGCGCCGACGCCACACGCGATCAGCGTCTGGCGCAGCAGCGCGGGGGTCGCCGAGAAGTCGGAGAGGGCGGGTTGGTCCGGGGTCACCCTGGAAGGAATATCGGAACCCGATACGTCGTGGGTGTGACCCGCCGCACACCGGGGCGTACGCAACCCCTACGTACACCACCCCGAACGGCCAGGGAGCGGGGTCGCGGGCGGGTCTACGCTCGCGCCACGATGCCGTCACTCCCCGTGCCGTGGCGCCTCGCGCCACCGATGCTCGCGCTCCTCGCCCTGCTCGCCGGCCTCGGCGCCGCGACCGCCGCCGCCCAGGACGCGCCCGTGCTCGCCACCAACGGCAGCACGCTGCAGGCGCCGGCCAACCTGGTGCTGCCGGGCGGCGCGAACCAGTGCGCCGCGCGCCCGTACATCGGGCTGAGCGCGGGCAACATCCAGTACATCCCGACCAGCCAGACGACCTGCATGTGGTGGTCGACCGAGTACGGCCCATCGGGCGAGATCGTCGCCAACACCTACGTCCCGCGCGGGGCGGGCGCGGTGACGAGGGTCCGCGTGCGCAGCGGCGCCGCGCCCGCCCCGCTGCAGTTCGCGATCCTCGGCTCCGGCGGCGGACTGTGCTGCACCACGCAGCAGATCTCCCCGGTCGTGCAGCCCGCGCCGGACGCGGTCAACGAGTTCGCCGTGAACCTCCCGGCCGGCTCGGGCGTGGGCACCGACCGCGGATCGCAGTTCAACGACATCCTGGTCGTCGTCGCCGCCGGGCCGGGCTCGCTCCCGGTCAGCGACCGCGGGACCCACGGCTTCCTCTTCGGCTCGGCGGCCAACCAGGCGCAGGCGAGCTTCCTGCATCCGGCGCTGACCGCCGGCGCGTCGAACACCGACGTCGGGATCATGGACGGCTACGAGGTGCTGCTGCAGTACGACTGGTGCGGCGTGCCGATGACCCTGGCCACCCCGCAGCCGGTCGCGCCCGCCGACCCCGCGACGGCCTGCGCCGCGCAGCCGCCGGCGCCCGGGCCGCCGGCCGGGCCGGCCCAGCCCACGCCGCCGATCGCGCCGCTCGTGCCGGTCCTCGTGCCGCGGGCGTCGCCGCTGCGCGCGGTCTCCCCCACGGCCGCGGTGCGCCCCAACCGCGCGGCGCTGCGGCTGCGCTGCCTGCTGACGACCGCGTGCGCGGGCACGGTGGCGCTGCGCCCGCGCGCCGCCCGCGCCGCGCCCACCAAGGCCAAGACCAAGACCATCACCTACGGCACCGCCCGCTTCCGCATCGCCGCCGGCCGCACCACCACGCTGAAGATCACCCTCACCCGCGCCGGCCGCGCCGCCCTCAAGCGCCACCGCCACCTCGCCATCGACGCCGTCGTCACCTCCGGCACCGCGCACTGGACGCTCAAGATCTCCCTGCAACGGTGATCCTCCCGGTAGGTTCTCGCGCCATGCAGCGCGACCTCGCCGGAGGCCTGCCCGAGCGTGAGCTTCAGGGCCTGCTCGAGATCCTCGGGGAGGTGCACCACGCGGAGGATCTCGCGTCGTTTCGCTCAGCGCTGCTGCACGTGGTGCCGCGGGTCATCCCCAACGCCTACACCTCCTACAACGAGATCGGCGCCGACGGCACGCCGCTGGTCACGATCGTCACGCCGCAGCCGGCCCCGCGCTGGATGGAGAACTGGGCCCGCTACGGCCACCAGAACCCGCTCGTCCAGCACCACCTGGAGACCCGCGACCCGCGCGCGCACCGCCTCTCCGACCTCATCGCCCCCGCGGCGTTCCGCGAGCTGGACCTCTACCGCGAGGTCTTCGTCCCGCTCGGCGTCGAGCACCAGCTCGCGGTGACGCTGCCCGCGCCGCCGCGGCTGCTCATCGGCCTGGCGCTCGCCGACGAGCGCGACTTCACCGACGGCGAGCGGCGCGTCCTCGACCTCGCGCGCCCCCACCTCATCCAGGCCCACGCCAACGCCGCGCTGCGCGAGCGGCTGCACCACGTCCTCGCCGCCGTCGAGGACGGCCTCGACGACGCCGGCGAGGCGCTCGTCGTGGTCGACGCCGCCGGCCGCGTCGGCTTCGCGACCACCGCGGGCCGCGCCGCGCTGGAGCTCCTGTCGGACCGCGCGCACCCCAACGGCACGCACCTGCCCGAGGCGCTGCGCGACGTGACGCAGCCGGAGTGGCCGGCCCGGACGGTCTTCCCGATCGCGGGCGGCACGCCGCTGATGCTGCGCCGCATGGCGCGCACCCGCGGGTCGGCGACCGTGCTGGTCTTCGAGCGCGGGACGCGCGGGGCGTCGCGGGAGCTGCTCGAGGCGCTCGGCCTGACGGGCCGCGAGGCCGAGATCCTCCAGGCGATGATGCACGGGCGCGCCACCCGCGCGATCGCCACCGAGCTCGGCGTGAGCACCCGCACCGTCTCCAAGCACACGGAGCGCATCTACGCCAAGCTCGGCGTCCACGACCGCGTCGCCGCCGTCAGCGCGGCGTGGGCCGCGCTGGACTCCGGTCGCGCCGCGATCAC
>DASYBY010000556.1:0-1959 GCA_036500525.1 Baekduia sp.
ACTATCGCCCTCGTGCGCGCCCGCGCTGTGAACATCCGGAGATCGGAGTTTCGGCAACCGTCCTTTCACAACTTTGCAACGCGGGCCGCTCACACTCACTCGCGATGGACAGCACCGTCACCCACGGCGACGCGGTTCCCGCGTCCCTGACCACCGCCTCCGCCGATCGCTGCAGCACCTGCGGCGCGCAGCTGGCCTCCGACCAGCGGTACTGCCTGGAGTGCGGCGAGCGCCGCGGCGATCCGCGCATGCCGTTCATGAACGGCCGCCCGCCCGAGGTGCTGCCGACCGCGCCGCCGCCCGCCTCCGGACCGCGCAAGCCGCGCTCGGCCGCCGGGACCACGCTGGTCGCCGGCGTCGGGACGCTGCTGCTCGCCATGGGCGTCGGCGTCCTCATCGGCCGCTCCAACGACAGCACGCAGGTGGCCAAGGCGCCGCCGGTGCAGGTCGTCACGGTGGCCGGGGCCGGGGGCGCCGTCGCGGCGGCCACGCCGTCCAGCGCGACGCCCGCGAGCACGAGCACGCCCGCCGACACGAGCGCCGGCGGCAAGGGCTCCTCGGCCAAGGACGCCGGCAAGACCGACGCCGCCAAGACGGCGGACAAGGCCAAGAAGAAGCCTGCGACCCCCGTGGTCAAGGTCGGCGCCAAGGGCAAGGGCAAGGGCTACAAGGACGGCAAGTTCACCGGGGACTTCTTCGGCCAGTGAGCCGGAACCGGCACGGAAGGCGAAGCACGCAACCATGAGCAACAACATCCTCCGCCGCGGCAGCACCGCGCCGCCGCTGCCGCCGCTCGGCGACCAGCACGCGATCGACGATCACGAGACGGTCGACCTCGAGCGTCGCCGCGAGCAGCTGTCGGCGCGCTTCGCCGAGCTGCAGTGGGACCTCGGCGGCCTCGTCTACGAGATGGCCGCGCGCGACCACGTGCGCGTCGACCTGCTCGTCCGCCGCGCCGCCGCGCTCCAGGACGTCGACGCCGAGCTCAGCGAGGTCGAGCGCCTGCTGCGCATGGAGGAGACCGGCAGCGCCGGCTCCTGCCTGGTGTGCAGCGCGCCGCACAGCAGCGGCGCCGCGTTCTGCTGGCAGTGCGGCACCGGGTTGCTGGAGCAAGTCTCCAGCGACCACATCGCCGCGCCGTAGGGCACGGCGCGCCGCGCGGATGACCGCGCGGCGCCGGCCCCGCTAGCCGAAGCGCCCGTTGACGTAGTCGCGCGTGCGCGAGTCCGCCGCGCCGGCGAAGATCGTCTTGGTGTCGTCGTACTCGATCAGGGCGCCGACACGCTCGCCGTCGACGACGTCGAGGCTGAAGAACGCCGTCCGGTCCGCGACGCGCGCGGCCTGCTGCATGTTGTGCGTGACGATGACGATCGTGTACCGGCGCTTGAGGCTGTGCATCAGGTCCTCGATCGCGGCGGTCGCGACCGGGTCCAGCGCGGAGGCCGGCTCGTCGAGCAGCAGCACGTCGGGCTCGACCGCGATCGCGCGGGCGATGCACAGGCGCTGCTGCTGGCCGCCGGAGAGGCCGAGCGCGCTCGACTTGAGGCGGTCCTTGACCTCGTCCCACAGGGCGGCGCCGCGCAACGCGCGCTCGACGCGCTCGTCCAGCCCGGCCTTCATGCCGAGGTTGCGCGGGGCCCACGCGACGTTGTCGTAGATCGACTTCGGGAACGGGTTGGGCTTCTGGAAGACCATGCCGATCCGGCGGCGCACCTCGACGCGGTTTGCGTTGCCGCCGTAGACGTCGTGGCCGTGGTAGAGGATCTGGCCGTCGAGCCGGAAGCCGGGGACCGAGTCGTTGAGCCGGTTGAGGCTGCGCAGGAACGTCGACTTGCCGCAGCCCGACGGGCCGATGATCGCGGTCACGACGTTGCGCTGGATCTTCAGGTTGACGCCGGCGATCGCGGTCTTGGCCCCGTAGGAGACCTTGACGTTGCGGGCGTCGAGCACGATCTGGCG
>DASYBY010000557.1:0-3573 GCA_036500525.1 Baekduia sp.
GGCGGGCGAGGAGGTCTTCGACCTCGGCGGCGACGGCTGGCGGCCGTACCGCGGGCCGTCGTCGGCGACGCCGGGCCGCGGGCGGTCGGGCGCGACGCACGTCGAGCAGGTCGAGGCGCGGATGGAGGAGCACCGCGACCGTTTCTTCGGCGTGGCCGCGCGGGCCACGGGGCGGCGGTTGGGCGAGCTCGGCTGGGAGCGGGTGATCATCGCGGCGGAGGCGCCGATGGCCGCGCGCTTCCGCGATGCGCTGGGCGAGGACGTGGCGGGGCGCGTCGTCGGGGAGCTGGCGCTGAATGCGGTCGACGCGCCGGAGACCGAGATCGCGCAGCGTCTGGAACCGGTGATCGAGATGCTGCATCGCGGTGAGGCGGTGGCGACGGCGTCGCGGTTGGAGGCCGACGGCGTGGCGGGGCCGACCGCGGTGCTGGCGGCGCTCGCGCAGCGCCAAGTCGAGCACCTCGTGCTCGATCCGTACCACCAGCCCGCGGCTGCGCCGCTGTCGGGGATGGCCGCCGAGGTGCTGGGCGCGGCCGGGCAGGAGCGGATCGGGGAGCGCGCGGTCGAGGCGGCGATCGCCGGCGACGCGCGGATCACCACGCTGGAGATCGACGCGTCGCCGGCGCTGCAGGCCGCCGACGGGATGGTCGCCGGGCTGCGCTGGTGAGGCGCGGTGTCCGCTCGTGAGCGGCGGCCGTTTGCGCGCGGACGGCGCGCCGGGACCCCGGCGCGCGCGGCGGCGTTCGTGGTGGTGACCCCGATCCACTCACCAACGGAGGTTCATCATCATGTTGCTGTCCCGCACGAAGGTCGCGCTCGCCACGGCCGGCTCGGCCCTGGCCGTCGCGGCACCGGTCGCCACGGCGAGCGCCGACAACGGCGTGCCCCAAGGACATGTCCTCGAGTTCGGGCGCCTGACGACGATCAGTGGCTCGGCCGGCAACGACGGCACGACGTTCGACAAGGCGTTCGTCACCGCGACGCGCGGCCACGAGATCGTCACCGACAACGGCACGGGCGCCCTGCAATACGAGAACGCGACGTCGCCGCGGATCTGGAAGGCGTACTCGGCCGCCGACGACACGCTCACCCTGCGCGACGGCGTGTCGACGCCGTTCGCCCAGACGCCGGCCGAGGAGGCGAAGTACTTCCAGGTCGGGGTCGACCAGGGGTGCTTCGTCAAGGTCGGCTCGGACAACGGGCTCGACCACTACAAGATGATCGACCACCCGCAGGTGCCGTGCTCGGACGATCCGAACACGAAGGTCGACGCCGAGGTCGACCAGCGCACGGGCTACGTGATCTCGCGCGTGACGACCAACGGCCCGTTCACGCAGAGCGTCTCGTTGGCCTACATCAAGGACCACACGGAGCCGGGGCGCGGCGCGCTGCTGCGCATGGGCGCGCATCCGGGCGCGAAGGTGATCGACGACCGCGCGTGAGCGGCGTTGGGCAGGGATGGTGCCTGCTCGCGGCGCGGCGGCCGGGTCCCTCGGGGCCTGGCCGCTGCGGGCTGAAGTAGGCTCGCGCGGTGTCCGACGGTGTGCTGCTCGACGTGCGGTCCCTGGACGTGCGCCGGGGCCGCCGCACCGTCCTGACCGGTGTCGCGCTGGCGTTGCGGGCCGGCGAGGTGGCGCATGTGACGGGCGCCAACGGATCGGGGAAGACCAGCCTGCTGCGGGCCGTGGCGGGGTTGGCGCCGGCTCCGCGCGGAGCGGTCCAGCGGCGCGCGCCGTGCGCGTTCGTGCCCGAGAAGGTGCTGTTGGCCCCGGCGCTGCGCTGCGGCGAGTGGCTGGGCGCGATGCGCCGCCTGCGCGGCGAGCCGCCCGTCGACTGGCCGCTCGCCGTCGCCGCCGCTGGGCTGGACCCCGACGTGTTGCACCGCCGCAGCGCCGCGCTGAGCAAGGGCACGATCCAGCGCCTCGCCCTCCTCGACGCCCTCCACGCCTCCGCCCCCACCCTCCTCCTCGACGAGCCCTTCTCCGGCCTCGACACCGACGCCCGCACCTGGCTCGCCACCGCCCTCCACACCCGAACCACCACCGGCGCCGCCATCCTCCTCACCGACCACTCGGGAGCGACCACCGAGCGCCTGGCCCCGACGCTGCTGCTGCGGCTGGAGGGCGGACGGTGCGTGGCGGAGACCGTCGCGGCGGCCGGCACCGGCGCGCGTGCGCCCTCCCCCGGCGGCCCTCCGGGCGATGCTCGGCCGCGAGTCGCCGCAGCGTCGGTCCGGCTCGTCGCCTCGCACGCCGACGGGCGGTGGTGCGATGAGCAGGTCGCGGGGGCGGACGTTGACGCTCGCCTCCGCGCGCTGTTGGACGATGGTTGGCACATCGAGCAGGTCGCTCCGTGAGTGGTCTCTCCTACCTCCGGCTGACGGCGCTCCGCACGCGTGCGCCACTGCCCGCCGTCGCGGCGGCGCTGTTCGCGGTGGCAGGGACGTTCGCCGGCGGTCGCAACGAGGTCGGATCGTCGTGGGCGCTGACGGCGTTGCTCGGCTCGGGCGTTGCGGCATGGTTGACGGTCGCGGTGCTCGGCGCGGAGCCTGGTCCGCAGGCCGACATGGCGACGGTCGCCCTCGGTGGCCGCGCGGGCCGCAGCCGCCTCGATGCGCTGCTCGTCGCGACGGTCGCGACCTCCATCGCGGCGTTGTTCCTCATCTACCCGCTGGTGCTGGGCCTCGTCCGCCCGCACCTGTTCGAGCACACGCCCGACGCCGTCGACCTCGTCGCCGCGGCGGCGACGAACCTGGTCTGCTGCGCCGTCGGCGCCGCGCTCGGCGTCCTGCTCTCCCCGCCGCGCATCACGCGCCGCGCCAGCTCCGGCGCCGCGACGCTCGCGGTGCTTCTCGCGCTGCTCGCGGTCGGACCGGCGCTGGGCGCGGTCGGCGGTCCCGCCGCGCTCGCCAACCGCCTCAGCGACGCACCCGCGGGGACCATCACCGGCGGCGAGGTCGCGGCGGCCGCGAGCTGCCTGGTGCTCACCGCGGCGCTGCTGGCCGGCGCCGCGTGGTGGGGACGGCGCCGGGGCTGAGGGCGCGCGGCCCGCGCGCGAGTCGTGGCGCGGGCGTTGGTCGGTCGGCAATGACGACGAGGTTCGAGCGGGCGCGGGCGCCGTCGGTCTGCCGACGGCGTCCGGGGGCGGGTCGTTCGGGGACGAACGGGCAATCCGGGTCGCCGAGAGCTTCCATAGACAGCTCCTAGCGACCCGGATCTCCGTTCACGCCCGAACGACCCGCCCCCGGGCGCACCGCGAGCGGCGCCCGGGCAGGACGCTGCGAGGCCAGGCTCCGCCTACGCCGTCAGATCCGCTGCCATCTCGTCGAACACCTTCACGTACGCATCGACGGCCTCGTCGGTGTGGGTCACCGAGAGCGTCCACTCTTCCTCGCGGCCCGGCGTCATGAAGATGCCGCGGTTCATGTTGTACAGCCAGGCGAGGTCGGCGATCTCGGCGTCCTGCTGGGACTTGAAGGTCTCGTAGTCGATGATCTTGGTCGTCGCGAAGGTGACGCAGCCCTTGGAGCCGATGCCGACGGCGTAGCCGGGCAGGTTGTACTTGTCGATGACG
>DASYBY010000558.1:0-12758 GCA_036500525.1 Baekduia sp.
CTCCGACCTCGGCACGGCGCAGGTCAACATCGCCTACGGCACGTTCTACCTGGCCTACCTGATGAAGCGCTACGGCAACGACGTGTCGCTCGTGCTCGCCGCCTACAACGCGGGCGAGGGCAACGTCGACAAGTGGGTCGCCCAGGCGCGCAGCGAAGGCCACTCGCTCGACATGGACGCGATCCCGTTCGGCGAGACGCGCACCTACGTCAAGCGCGTGCTGTCAGCGCGGACCGAGTACCGCTCCAGCTACAAGTCAGAGCTGGGGCTCTAGCCCACCCGCGGCGAGCAGCGCGAGCGCCTCGGCGACCGAGCCGGCGATCGCGTCGGCCTGGCCGAGCTCGGCGCGCGGATGCGTGGTGGCGATCGCGACGACCGTCGCGCCGGCCGCCTTGCCGGCGGCGATGCCGGCGGGCGCGTCCTCGAAGACCAGGCAGTGCTCCGGCGCGACGCCGAGCTCGGTCGCCGCGAGCCGGTAGCCCTCGGGGTCGGGCTTGCCGGCGCTGAGGCGGTCGGCGGTGACGAGCACGCGCGGCAGCGGCATCTCCGCGGCACGCAGGCGCTCCCGCGCGAGCGCATCGGGCGAGGAGGTGACGATCGCGACCGGCAGCCCGGACGCGCCGGTCAGCAGATCGGCCGCCCCGGGCAGCAGGCGCGCGGGCGGCCCGGCGATGTCCATCGCGGTCACGACCGCCGCCTCCTCGACCGCGTCGAGGTGCGGAGCGACGTCGCGCACGACCTCGGCCGCCGGCCGTCCGTGGAAGCGCCCGTCGAGCACCGCAGGGTCGAGGCCGACCCCGCGCGCCCACGCGCTCCAGGACTCCTCGACGCTGTCGCCCGAGTCGACGAGGACGCCGTCGAGGTCGCTGAGGATGGCGGAGAACGTGCGGAGGGGAGTCACGCGGCCTTCACGGTGGAGGTGGGTTGGAGTCGAGGGGATGCGGAGGCCGCGGGGGCCGGCCCCGGCGGGCGCAGCGCGCCGGCGCCGAGGACGACCGCGGCGGTCGCGGCGACGACCAGGATCAGCGCCGTCGGGACCGACGTCAGCGACGCGACCGCGCCGATGATCGGCGGGCCGGACAGCAGGCCGACGTAGCCGCTGGTCGTGACGCCGGCCAGCGCGGGGGCGGCATCGGCGCCGGTCGCGGCCGCCCGGAAGATCAGCGGGACGACCACCGACAGGCCGGCCCCCAGCGCGAGGTAGGCCACCAGCCCGATCGCCGGTACGCCCGCGGCGAGCGAGACCGCCATCGCGGCGGTGGCCAGCGCGCCGCCGCGGCGGGCCAGCGCGACCGGACCCCAGCGCACGCTGAGGCGGTCGCCGGTCAGGCGCCCGGAGGCCATGGCCACCGAGAACGCCGCGTAGGCGAGGCCGGCCACGGCGGTCGCGGCGCCGATCGTCCGCAGGTGCACGGCGCTCCAGTCCAGCGCCGCGCCCTCGGCGAAGAACGCGCAGAACGCCAGCTCGCGCAGCCGCCAGCGCCCGCGCGCGGTCGTCGCGCCGGCGGTCGCCTCGGCGCCCTCGGGCACCGGGCCGTCGTCGACGAGGCGGCGCGACAGCAGGAGCCCGGCCGCGGCGACGATCAGCCCGACCGCGAGGAAGTTCGGCGCCGCGTCGATGCCCGCAGCGGCGGCCAGCGCGCCGATCCCCGCGCCGATGAGCCCGCCGAAGCTGAAGCCGGCGTGCAGCGAGGAGAGGACCGGCCGGCGCATCGCCCGCTCGACCTCGACGCCCTGCGCGTTCATCGACACGTCGAGGCTGCCGTTGGCCAACCCCATCAGGAACGTCGCGACCGTCACCAGACCCACGCTGGGCAGGACCGCGGGCGCGACCATCACCAGCCCGAGCACGATGACCGCGATGCGGATGACCGCCCGGCTGCCGTGGCGGCTCGCGAGCCGGGCCGCGGTCGGCATCGCGATCAGCGCGCCCGCCGCCAGGCCGGCCAGCGCGACGGCCAGCCCGCCGGGTCCGACGTCCAGGTGATCCTGGATCGCCGGGATGCGCGCGCCCCAGGTCCCGAGCACGATCCCGTTGAGCGTGAAGATGGCGGCGATCGCCGCGCGCGGGGAGATCGCCCTCATGCGGTGATCACCTCGACGCCCAGCGCGCGCAGCGCGTCGAGCTCCTCGGCGGGGGCGCCCTCGTCGGTGACCAGCTGCGCGACGTCGTCGGCGCGCGCGATCACGTGCGAGGCGCTCGAGCCGAGCTTGGCGCTCTCGGTCGCGACCAGCAGCCGCCCGGCGCAGGCGACCTGGGCGCGCAGCACCTCGGCCTCGCCGGCGGCGTAGGTCGTCAGGCCGATCGCGGCCTGCAGGCTGCAGACGCCGAGCACGGCGACCGTGGGGCGGACGCGGCGCACGGCGTCGAGCGCGTCGGCGCCGACGGTCGTCCGCGAGTCCGGGTCCAGCCGCCCGCCGGCCAGCAGCACCTCGCCGGGCGCGTCGGCCAGGATGACCGCGACGTCCGGGCTCGTCGTCAGCACCGTGCGCGCGCGGCCGTCGGCCGCCAGCTCGTGGGCGATCGCCAGCATCGTCGTGCCGCCCGCGAGCGAGATCGTGGGCTCGTCGGCCAGCAGCGCCGCGGCCCCGCGCGCGATCCGCGTCTTCTCGGCGGCGTGCAGCTCCTGGCGGTCGACCATGCGCACGGGGGTGACCGCCGCGGCGGGCAGCGCGCCGCCGCGCACGCGCCGGACCCGGCCGGAGGCCGCGAGCTCGTCGAGGTCGCGCCGCACGGTGTCGTCGGAGACGTCCAGGAGCTGGGCGAGCTGCGCGGCGACGACGCGCCCGTCGCGGGCGAGGGCGCCGAGGATGGCCTCGCGACGCTGGTCGGGCAATACCGCAGATTGACGCATGAAGACGCAGACTACCGCAACGCGCCGCCGCCCCGAAACGACGACGGGGCGGACGGTCCGAAGACCGCCCGCCCCGCCGGCGAAGCCGATGTCGCGAAGGCGACTACACGCGGCCCGAGGCGTTGCGCCCCATGCGCGCGGCGGAGTCCAGGACGACCGCGCCGAGCAGCACCGCGCCCGTCACCATGAACTTCGTCGCCGAGGTGTAGGCCAACAGGTCCATGCCGTTGGAGATCGAGCCGATCACCAGGGCGCCGAGGACCGCGCTCCACACGTTGCCGCGGCCGCCGAAGAGGCTCGTGCCCGCGATGACCGGACCGGCGATCGCGTTGAGCAGCAGGTCGCTGCCGCCCGAGCTCTGGTTGACCGCCAGCAGCCGCGACGCGCCCATGATGCCGCCGACGGCGGCCATCGAGGACGCCAGCGCGAACACCATCACGCGGACGCGGAGCACGTTGATGCCCGCGCGCCGCGAGGCCTCCATGTTGCCGCCGACCGCGTAGATGTGGCGACCGAACTTGGTGCGCCGCGTCATGAAGTCGAAGCTCGCGACGAAGACCAACAGGATGATCAGCGCGACCGGCACGCCGCGGTCCTCGCCCAGCACGTACACGGCTACGAGGGTCGCGATCGCCAGCGAGCCGATCTTGATGCCGACCAGCAGCATCGTCGGCGCGGTCAGCCCGGCGTTGACGCGCTTCTGGCGCGCGAACAGCGTCGCCGCGGCGTATGCCGCGATGACCACGACGGCCAGGATCCACGCGACCGAGTCCGACAGGAACTTGCCGGCCAGGTCGCTGAGCAGGCCGGGGTTGAGGTTGACCGTGCCGGTCTCGCCCAGCACCTTCAGCTGCAGGCCCTGCCAGCCCAACAGGCCGGCCAATGTCACAACGAACGTGGGGATCCCGAATCTCGTCGAGATGTAGCCCTGGAACGTGCCGATCAGCGCTCCCACGCCGACGCCGGCGATGATCGCCGTGACCGGCGACCACCCGTGCTTGACGCTGAGAACCGCGACGATCGCCGAGCACACGCCGCTGACGGCGCCGACCGACAGGTCGATCTCCCCGAGCAGCAGCACGAGCACGACGCCGACGGAGATCAGCGCGACCGCGGTGATCTGCAGCGACAGGTTGACCAGGTTGGTGGAGCTGAGGAAGCGGCTCTCCTGCGACTGGAAGATCGCCCAGACGATCGCCAGCAGGATGAGGACGCGGAGCGAGCCGAGGTCGCCGGTGCGGATCCGGTTCAGGAGATCGCGGCCGGACGTCGGCAGGCTCTCCTTGACGGGCGCGGCGACCTCCGGCTCGGCGGGCGGCTCGGTGGGGGTGGTGACGCTCATCGGGTGATTGCTCCTTCGGCCTTGCCGTTGCCGCCGCCTTCGGTCAGGCCCGTGATGGCCGCGACGACGTCCTGCTGCGATGCGGTGGCCACCGTGAACTCGCCGCCCGCCGCGCCGAGGCGCATGACGAACAGGCGGTCGGCGACCTGCCACAGGTCGGCCAGGTTGTGGCTGATGACGATGACGCCGAGCCCGCGCGCCTTCAAGCGCTTGATCAGCGCGATGACCTGCGCCGTCTGCGCCACGCCGAGCGCGGCGGTCGGCTCGTCCAAGATGACCATCTTGGGCTCGCCGAGCAGCGAGCGGGCGATCGCGACCGACTGCCGCTGACCGCCCGACATCGCGCCGACCTCGCCGCGGACCGACTGGATCGTCGTCACCGAGAGCTCGGCCAACAGCTCGTTGGCCTTGTGCTCCATGGTGACCTCGTCCAGCAGGCCGCCGGCGATCGCCTCGCGACCGAGGTACAGGTTCTCGACGACGTCGAGGTTGTCGCACAACGCGAGGTCCTGGTAGACCGTCGCGATCCCCAGGTGGGTGGCGTCCTGCGGGGTGTTGACCGAGACCTTCTGGCCCTCCCAGCGGTACTCACCCTCTTCGCCCGGGTGGATGCCCGAGATGACTTTGACGAGCGTGGACTTCCCGGCGCCATTGTCGCCGACGAGGCCTACGACCTCGCCGGGCATGACGTGGAAGTCCACGCCGTTCAGCGCACGTACAGCGCCGAACCTCTTCGTGATCCCCCGCATGTCCAGCAGGGGGGTTGTCTCCGCCATCTCGGGCTACTCCCTTTCCGACCTAGTGGCTTACTGGATGCCCGCAGCCTTGCAGCCGGCCGCGTACTGACCGGTGCAGATCTCCGAAGCCTTCCAGAACCCATCCTTCACGATCGTCGACTGGATGTTGTCAACGGTCACCGGAACCGGCTTGTAGATCACGGACGGGATGTTCCCGGCCGCGCCGTTCGGGGTCTGCGTGTTGACGGTGCCGGCGGCGGGCTGCTTGCCCTGGACCAGCGCGACGGCCAGCTGCGCGGCCACTTCGGCCTCGGGCTTGATGGCCTTGTAGATGGTCATGTACTGCTGACCGGCGACGATGCGCTGGATGCCGGCGAGCTCCGCGTCCTGACCCGTGATCGGGATCTTCTTCGGGTCGACGCCGTTGGACTTCATGGCGGCGACGACGCCACCGGCGTTGCCGTCGTTGGCGGCGTACACGCCGACGAAGCCGTTCTTGCCGAGGGCCGTGATGGCCTGCTCCATCTCGCTCTGGGCCTTGTCAGGCGACCAGTCGGGCGTGTCGTACTCCTTGGCGATCTTGTAGCCGCTGGAGTCGAGGACGCTGTGGGCGCCCTTCTTGAACAGCGCCGCGTTGCTGTCGGTCGGGGCGCCGTTGATCATCACGATCGAGCCCTTGCTGCCGTCCTTCTTGAGCTTGTCGACGAGCGACTGCCCCTGCAACTTGCCGACCTCGGCGTTGTCGTAGGAGATGTAGTACGCGACCTTCGCGTTGGTGATCAGGCGGTCATACGAGATGACCGGCACCTTGGACTGCGCCGCGCGCGTGACGATCGCGGCCGCAGAAGCGGCATCGACCGGGTCGAGCACGAGGACCTTGGCGCCGTTGGTCAGGGCGGCCTCGGCCTGCTGCTGCTGCTTGGAGGCGTCCTGATCGGCGTTGGAGTAGATCAGGCCGCAGTCCGGGCAGATCGAGGTCAGCTCGCGGGTGAAGTTCGGGCGGTCCTGGGACTCATACCGCGCCGTCTTGGACTCGGGCAGCAACAGGGCGATCTTGCCCGACTTCGCGCCGCTCGAAGCGGCCGTCGTCGTCGCTCCGCTGCTGCCCGTGCTGCTGCTGTTGTCGTCGTCGCTGCCACAGGCGGCGAGTCCGACCGAAAGGGCGACGGCTGCGAGGCCGGCGACCCACTTGGTACTACGCATATACACGCTCCTCCAAGAGGTGTGAGGGACAGGGATGGGGGGAAAGTGGGGTGGTCACGCCGGGGCCTCCGCGAGGTGGTCGACGGGCGTGGCGAAGGTCTCGGCGTCCTGCAGCACCAGGGCCAGCGCGCCGAGGACCTGCGCGCGGTCGCCGAGCGGGCCGTGGGCGATCTCGACGTCGTCGCCCGCGCTGCTGATCGCGTGGCGCGTGCACTCCTGGCGCAGCGGGTCGAGCAGGACGTCGCCGCAGGCGGCGAGCTCCCCGCCGACGATGACGCGGCTGGGGTTGAGCAGGTTGACGAGGTTGGCGACGGCGCGCCCGATGTGGCGCCCGGCGTCGGCGACGACGCGGCGGCAGGCGGGGTGGCCCTGCAGCGTGAGCTCGACGAGCTGGTTGAGCGTGAGGTCGGGGCCGAGGGTGGGGCGGAGCAGCTCGACGGTCGCCGCGCCGCTGGCCAGGGTCTCCAGGCAGCCGCGGTTGGCGCAGCGGCAGACGGGGCCGTGCTCGTCGATGATCGTGTGGCCGATCTCGCCGGCGGTGCCGCCGACGCCGAGGTAGAGGCGGCCGTTGAGCACGAGGCCGGCGCCGATGCCGGTCGCGAGCTTGAGGTAGATCATGTCGTCGACGCCGGCGCCGGCGCCCCAGACGTGCTCGGCCAGGGCGCCGAGGTTCGCGTCGTTGTCCACGCGCACGGGAAGGTTGAGGCGCTCGCTCATCGCCCGCGCGGCCGTGACCCCGACCCAGCCGGGGAGGATCGACGTCGAGCCGACCGTGCCGGTGTCGGCGTGGATCGGACCCGGGAGGCCCATGCCGACCCCGAGCACCAGGCTCCGGTCGATCCCCGCCTCGTCGAGCGCGGTGTCGACGAGGCGGCTGGCGATCTCCAGACCCTGGTCGGCGCGGTGATCGCCGGGCAGCTCGCGGCGCATCTCCGCCACCACGGTATGTCCGAGGTCAGCGATGGCCACCGTCACGTGCGTCTTGCCGAAGTCGATGCCGACGGCGGCGCCGGCGCGGCGATCCAGCGACACGAGGACCGGTGGCCGGCCACCCTGGGCGCCGGGCGCGGCGCTGTGGTCGACCCGCTCGGCGACGAGGCCGTCGCGGACCAGATCGCCGATCAGCGAGGACACGGTGGTACGCGAAAGGCCCGTGCGCCGAGCGAGCTCGGCACGGCTGGTGATCCCGGCGACCCGAAGCGCGCTGAGCACGCGACGCCGGTTGCGCTCGCGGAGGGATTCGAGCGATCCTGACCCTTCTTGACCCATCTCCGGGCGACTCTGTCACCTCGGCCGGAGGTTTGTCAAGAGACTGAACGAACCTGGCGGCCTTGACGCCTCGCTTTGGTCACGGCGCGGCCGAACCACCGACGATCCTCGTGACACACCGCACGTGGCGCCGTCCAGCGGGGTGGACGACCGTTCGACCGCGCCTGTCCGGCGCTGGACGTCCGTACGAAGGCGCTACGGGCGAGGGCTCGTGCTGCCGACCAGAGGGGAGTGATGCGCCGCACCACACGCCGTGGGACCTTCATGTCGTCAAGGCTCGTGGCCGCCGACGGCGGCTTCGGGCTGATCGAGGTGATGGTCAGCATGGTGCTGTTGAGCGCCCTGGCGCTGACCACCTTCGCGGTCATCGACCAGTCCACCGCGAACTCGGCCCAGGGCCGGTCGCGCTCGGTCGCGGCGAACCTCGCGCACGCTGATCTCAACCGCCTGCGCCAGCTGCAGTTCAACACCGCCTCGAACTTCTCGCAGGTGACCAACCCGGCGCCGATCGAGGGCATCTCGTACCAGGTGACGTCGAAGGCGACCTGGACGACCGACGACGGCGCGACCGAGCAGTGCGCCACGCCGGGCAGCAGCGGCAGCCCCGGAACCGCCTACCTGCACATCAGCTCCTCGGTGACCTGGCCGGCGATGGGCAAGGCCAAGCCCGTCACCGCCGACAGCATCCTGGTGCCGCGGGCGACCGAGATCGACCGCAGCGCGGGATCGCTCATCTTCACCGTGCAGGATCGCGACGCGGCACCGGTGCCCGGTGTCCTGGTGTCGGCGGCCGGGCAGACCGCGACGACCAGCAACGCGGGCTGCGTGTTCTTCCCGTCGATGCCCGCCGGCCCGATCTCCGCAGGGTTCTCCAAGGCGGGCTACGTCGACAAGACCAACCACGGACCGGGGTCGGTGCCGCTGAGCATCGTCCTCGGCAAGACCACCACGGCCACGGTCAGCTTCGACAAGCCCTCGACCTACAGCCCGGTCACGTTCCTCGGGGAGGACGGCACCCGCAACCACACGTGGGCGACGGCGACGATGATCTCCCAGGACACCTCGAGCACGGTGTTCCCCGCCACCGGCACGACGTTCTCCGCCGGGTCGGTCTTCCCGTTCGCGTCGGGCTACGCCTTCTACGCCGGCAACTGCCCGGGCAACGACCCGGCGACCTACATCTCCAACACCAACATCCTGCCGAACCAGAGCGTCGTCGCGACGCCCGGGCAGCCGACCACGACCGCGGTCGCGTATCTCCGGTCGTTCCCGGTGTCCGTGACGGGCGCCACCGCGACCAACACGCTGAAGGTCTACATCAGGCCGAGCATGACCGGGACCGGCTGCGCCACCACCAACCCCAGCGGCGGCACCCTGCTCGGCCAGCCGCTGAAGGCTGCCGACGCCGGCGGCAAGTCCAACGACGCCTCGGTCAACACGGTCTACATCCCCTACGGCACGTACTCGATCTGCGTCGAGAACGCGACGCCCATCACGTCGCGCAACAACGACTATCGCGCCGGCAGCGCGACCTTCACCAACGTGCCGGGCTCGCCCGATGCGCAGCTGAAGACGGGCGTGACGCACAGCCCTGCGGCGGCCACGGTCGCGATCAGCAAGCAGACCCAGGACAAGTGCTCGTGACCGCCCGCGGGCAGGCCCTCCGTGACGAGCAGCACGGCTTCTCGCTCGTGGAGCTGCTGGCCGCCATGGCGATCGGGTCGCTGGTCCTGACCGTCCTGATGACCATCTTCATCACCGGGGTGCAGGGCACCTCGCGGATCCAGGATCGCGTGGACTCCGCCCAGCGGGCACGCGTCGCCCTGGACAGCATCACCACGCTGCTGGACTCGCAGGTCTGCGTGCCACGCGTCAGCGGGACGTCCACCAACATCCTGTCCGACGCACCGGTGATCGCCGGCAGCGACGGGTCCTCGGTGACCTTCTACGGCGATCTCTCGGGTGCCGGAACGCAGCCCATGAAGTACACCATCGCCTACAGCCCCACCGCCAAGACGCTCACGAAGTACACCTACGCGGCGACGGGCAACACGCCGACGCGCTCGTTCCTTGCGACGAAGACCGCGGTGCTGATCGTGTCCGACGTCATGCCGACGTCGGTCAACGGCGTCGTGCAGCCGATCTTCACGTACTACACCTACCTCTCCGGCACTGCCGCGCAGAACGGGCAGATCAGCCCGGCGCCGTCCCCGGTCCCGCTGACCCCGGACGCCTCGCCCCAGGTGGTCCGTGTGGGCGTGCAGTTCCAGGCGTACTCCTCGACCGGCCACGTGGACAACAAGCAGCACGCCGTGGTCAGCGGCAGTGCGACGGCCGCGACGTTCACCCCCGACCCCGCGGCGCCCAGCGTCTGCCCACCATCATGAGCCAGCGACGTCGCCTTCTCGCCGATCAGGACGGGTTCACCCTCGTCGCCGTGACCATCACGATGATGGTGCTCGGCTTGTTCGCGGTCACCGCGTGGGCCGCGGCCAACAACGCGCTCCCGGGCGTGACGCACGACAGCGATCGCAAGCGTGCCTACGAGGCCGCCGAGGCGGGCGTGCAGTGGTACCAGTTCCAGCTGGAGAAGGACACCAACTACTGGACCGCGTGCGCCGACGTGCCCAACGGGGTGAACATGCAGGGCAGCCGCGCCGGCTGGCGCAACGTGCCCAACTCGCCCGAGCAGTTCTCGATCGAGCTCCTGGGCTCCACCTCGGCCCCGACGTGCGTGGCCGACCCCGACGACTCGCTCCTCGACGAGGGCATCCTCAGCATCCGCGTCACCGGCCGCTTCAACGGCAAGCAGCGGCAGATCGTCGCCAAGTTCCGCCGGTCCGGGTTTCTCAACTACATCTACTACACCAAGTGGGAGACGCTGCCGCCGGCGGCCTACGGGTCGCAGAGCGAGGTCGACTACGCGAAGGACAACTGCGACCAGAAGCGCTCGCTGCGGCCGTCGAGCTGCTCGGCGATCCAGTTCCCGGGCGGCGACACGATCCAGGGACCGCTGCACACCGAGGACGACTCGCTGCTGGTCTGCGGCTCGCCGACCTTCGGTCGTCCCAACCGCGGCGACTCGATCGAGGTGGCGGCCGCCACGTCGAAGAACACGGCCTACAAGCAGAACAACTGCACGGGCACGCCGACCACCAACGGCACGCTGGTCGCGCCGTCCCAGTCGATCCTTCCGCCCGACAACAACGCCGCGCTCAGTGACGTCGCGACCTACAAGTACGTGGGCAACACCTGCCTGGTGTTCCGCCCGGGCTACGTCGACGTCTACCCCAACCAGACGCGGTGGGGTCAGCCCGCGACCACCTCGCACCAGACGCCCGTGTGGCCCGACTACACCAACCAGATCCACTGCACCGGGAACCCCCAGACGCAGCAGCTGCACGCGAACACCGTGATCTGGGTCGGCAACGACGGCACCTGCACGGCCGACTACGCCTACCTCCAGACCTACCAGACGGCGTCGAACTGCGGCGACGTCGCGGTCTCGGGCACCTACAGCACCAACGTGACGGTCGGCTCCGCCGACGACATCATCGTCAACGGCAACCTCTCCAACGGCGACAGCGACGGCATCATGGGGCTGGTCGCCAACCAGTTCGTGCGGGTCTACCACCCCGTCACCCGGTCGTCGCGCGGTGGCTGCAGCAACCTGCCCGGCGTCACGCCGGTGGACACCATCGAGGCGGCCATCCTGGCCACCAAGGGCTCGTTCCTCACCGACAACTGGGATTGCGGGGACCCGCTGGGGACGCTGACGGTCGTCGGTGCGATCGCGCAGTACTGGCGCGGGACGGTCGGCACGGGCAGCGGCTCGACGGCCTCGACCGGCTACCTCAAGAACTACAACTACGATTCGCGGCTGCGGTACCGCGAGCCGCCGGAGTTCCTCGACCCGAAGACCGCGCAGTGGGGCCTGCTGCTCCAGTCCGAGCAGTCGCCGGTCAAGAGCAACTGACGCGCAGCCGCGCCTACGCTGGCACGCGCGCCGTCTGCAGCACCGCGTCCAGCAATCCCGGGAAGCAGGCGTCGAGGTCGTCGCGGCGCAGGGACACGTGGCGGTGGGTGCCTTCGACGCGGGTGAAGGTCACGCCCGCCTCGCGGAGGGCCTTGAAGTGATGTGACCGCGTGGACTTGCTGATCCCGAGGTCGATCGCGCCGCAGATCTGCTCGCCCTCGCCGGCGAGGAGGCGCACGATCTGCAGGCGCATGGGATCGCCGAGCGCCTGGAGCACGGAGGTGAGGTCGAGGTCCTCGGTGGCCGGATGGAAGATGTCCACGGGCCATAGGCTAGCGGGCGGTTCGATGTGCGTCGAACCGTTACGGACCGGTGACGGCGCCGGATGCCTGCTAGACCCTGGGCCATGTCCTGCGGCCCGTTCCTCATCGGTGGTGGCCGGGAGCCCGAGCAGGTGCTCCCCGCTCACCGCCCGTTCGTCGCCGCCTGCGCGGGCGGCCCGATCACCTGCCTGCTCGCCGACGAGGGCGACGGCGTCGACGCCGACCGGTGGCGCGCCACGCTGGTCGACGCGGGCGCGGCCGACGAGGACGTCCGGGTCGTCGTGCTGTCGGCGCAGCGTCCGATCGCGGACGAGGACGTGGCCGGCGCCTCCGGCATCTACGTCGCCGGCGGGCTGACGCCGCTCTACCTCGAGGTGCTCGCCGGCTGGCACCCGCCGGCCGGCGCGGTCTACGCGGGCTTCTCGGCCGGCGCGGCGGTGGCCGCCGAGAGCGCGATCGTCGGCGGCTGGCGCTCCGCCGACGGGCAGCCGGTCTGCCCGGCCGAGAGCGGGGAGGACCTCGACGTCGTCACGGTCCGCTCCGGCCTCGGCCTGGTCCCGTACGCGATCGACGTGCACGCCGCGCAGTGGGGCACGCTCGGCCGGCTCGTGCACGCGGTCCTCGAAGGCCTGGTCCCCGAGGGCTGGGCGCTGGACGAGGGCACGCTGCTGGTCGACGGCGAGGTCCACGGCACCGGCGCCGCGTGGCACGTCGGGCCCAAGGGCAAGGTGCGCCGCGTGGTGCCCGCCTGAGTCGCGGGCGCGCCGGAGCGCGCCCGCCTCCGCTCAGGTCGCCTCCTCGGCGACCGGCCGCTCGGTCTCGCCGCGCTGCATGCGCGAGTGCTGCCGCCCGTAGGCGAAGTAGATCACCAGGCCGACGACGAGCCAGATGCCGAAGCGCAGCCACGTGTCGCCCGGGAGCTTGGTCATCAGGTAGATGCACAGGCAGGTGCCGATGATCGGGAAGAGCGGCACGAACGGCACGCGGAACCCGCGCTCCAGGTCGGGCTGCGTGTGGCGCAGGACGACCACGCCGATGTTGACGATCACGAAC
>DASYBY010000559.1:0-5263 GCA_036500525.1 Baekduia sp.
CCAGGGCATGAACCTCATGAGCTCCACCCTGCTGACCGAGGACACCGGCGCCCCGTTCGACGAGCTGCAGGCCGAGCAGATCTCGCTCTACCGCGACGCCTACCGGCTCGCCGGCTGGGAGCGCACGCCGCGCGTGTCGGTGAGCCGCAGCGTGTTCCCCATCGTCAACGACCTCGACCGCAATTACTTCGGCCGCGAGGCCGGCGCGACCGACACGACCGGCTACCTCGACGGCGGCATCGCCCGGTTCGGCAAGACCTACGCGGGCGAGCCGGACGTCGTCGCCGAGGCGCTGAGCCGCGACGCCGCCGTCGCGGACGCCGACACGCTGCTGCTGACGGTCCCCAACCAGCTCGGCGTGGAGTACGTCGCCCACCTCCTGCGGTCGGTCGTCGACCACGTGGCGCCGGCGATCGGCTGGACGCCCGTCAGCCCAGCTTCTCCGCCAGCTCGACGATGACCCCCGCGGGGCCGCGCACGTAGCAGAGCTTGTAGCTGTTCTCGTAGTTGACGAGCTCGCCGACCAGCTCGCCGCCGTGCGCCTGCAGCGCGGCGAGGGAGGCCTCGGCGTCGTCGACGACGAAGAGGATGTGGCGCAGGCCGGGCGTGTTGGCGGGCGCCGCCGGTGCGCCGTCGCCCTGGTAGGCGGGCGCGCGGTACCTGGCCAGCTCGAGCTTGGTGGCGTGGTCATCCGGGGTGCGCAGCATCACGATGTCGGACTGCACGCCGTCGAGCCCGTTGATGCGGTCCACCAGGTCTCCCGCGACGGACATCTCGCCCTCCACTTCGAGCCCGAGCGCGACGAAGAACGCGGTCGCCGCCGCGAGGTCGTCGACGACGATGCCGATGTGCTCCAAGCGTAGGACGGTCATGGCCACAGTCTCCTACTGTCCTGGGCCGTGCGCTCCACCGACGTTGTGATCATCGGTGCAGGTGCCGCCGGCCTGATGTGCGCCCTGACCGCCGCCGCCCGCGGCCGGCAGGTGCTGCTCATCGACCACTCCAACAAGGCCGGCAAGAAGATCCTCATGTCGGGCGGTGGCCGCTGCAACTTCACCAACATGTACGCGGAGCCGGCCAACTTCTTCTCGCAGAACCCGCACTTCTGCAAGTCGGCCCTGGCCCGGTACACCCCGTGGGACTTCATCGCGATGGTCAGCCGGCACGGCGTCCCCTACCACGAGAAGAAGCTGGGCCAGCTGTTCTGCGACAACAAGTCCAGGGACATCCTCAACATGCTCCTGGAGGAGTGCGAGCAGGTCGGCGTCGCGTTGCATCTCGACACCACGGTGAACGAGATCGAGAAGGCCTCGGACGGATACGTGTTGCGCACCGACCTGGGACCGATCGAGGCGTCGTCGCTGGTGATCGCCACCGGCGGCCTGTCGATCCCGACGCTGGGCGCCAGCGGCTTCGGCTACGACGTCGCCCGCCAGTTCGGCCACGACGTGTTCGCCACCCGCGCCGGCCTGGTGCCGTTCACCACCAGCGGCGCGCTGAAGGAGCTGTGCACCGAGCTGTCAGGCACCTCGGTGGCCTGCGTGGTGCGCTGCAACGGTCAGAGCTTCCGCGAGAACCTCCTGTTCACCCACCGCGGCCTCAGCGGCCCGGCGATCCTGCAGATCTCCTCGTTCTGGCATCCCGGCGACGCCGTCGAGATCGACCTGCTGCCCGACCACGACGCGCTGGAGTGGCTGCAGCGCCAGCAGTCCGCGCGCCCCGACAGCGAGCTGAAGACCCTGTTGGGCGAGCTGTTCACCAAGAAGATGGCGAGCCTCCTGGCCGAGCGCTGGTTCGTGTCCAAGCCGATGAAGCAGTACACCGCGGCCGAGCTGCGCGCGGTGGCCGAGAAGCTCAGTGCCTGGGAGGTCGTGCCGGCCGGCACCGAGGGCTACCGCACCGCCGAGGTCACCCTGGGCGGCGTCGACACCCGCGACGTCTCGTCCAAGACCATGGAGTCGCTCAAGAGCCCGGGCCTGTACTTCATCGGCGAGGTGCTGGACGTCACCGGCCACCTGGGCGGCTTCAACTTCCAGTGGGCCTGGGCGTCGGGGCACGCGGCGGCGCAGGTCGTCTGATCACGTCAGCACCGCCGCCAGCCATGCGGCCGTGGCCACGAGCGTGGCCGCCAGCTCGATGGCGATCGAGAGGCCGAGCGCGCGCAGCGCCTCGCGCGTGGATCGCCAGGCCGGCTCGTGCTCGCCCAGCCGCCGGCGCTCCTGGAGGTACACGCCCAGCGGGAACCCGAGGAACAGGCCGACGATCGGGACGAGGAAGAAGCCGACGACGGCGAGCAGCACGCCGGCCAGGATCGACGCGCGGGGCACGCCGGCCTCGCGGAGGCGCCGTCCGGGCACGAGCACCTTCACCACCTGCGCGACGCCGATCGAGACGGTCGCGATGACGAGCACCGCCCACGCGGTCGCCGAGCCGACCACCAGCGCCCAGACCACGATCGCCGCCCACACCAACACGGCGCCGGGGAGGATCGGCACGACGACCCCGACGATGCCCACCGCGATGGCGAGCGCGACGAGGGCGAGGCCGGTGTCGCTCATGGGCGCGCGGCTCGTTGTCGGACGGTCGTCATCGTCGCGGAGCTTGACGCACCGCCCGCCGTCTCAGCGGCGCGCCGCGAACCGGGCGTCTTCGGCGACCCGTCGGAGCGTCCGCGGCACCTGGCCGGAGCGCACCGCCGTGTCGGAGCACGGTCCGGTGAACGATGCGAGCACCCTGACCTGGAGGGACTCGCGCGCGCGGACGTGGAGGACGCCGATCGCGTAGAGGCTCCGCGTCGGGACCGCTGCCGCGGAGCTGTCGACCTCGTCCAGGCCCCACGCGCCGTGCGGGCGCCGACCGCGGCCCAGCGCGAGGACGCGGTGGCCCGGCGCCAGCGCGTGGGCGACCTGCCCCGTGGCGCTCTCACGGGTGACGGCGAGGCGCGTCGAGATGGAGATGCCCGCGACGCACGCCCCGCCGCCGCCCGGCGCGAAGCGCAGGGTGACGACGCCGGGGTCGTGCTGCGCCGGCCTTAGGGTCCTCCAGGACTTCGGCACCGCGACGTGCAGCGTGCCCTCGACCGCGTCGTGGCCGGGGACCGCGTGCGCGACCGAGACGGCGATCGGCTTCAGGGCCACGGTCGGCGTCGACGCCCCGGCGGCCTGAGCCGCCAAGAGCGCCGACGTCGCCGCGAGTGCCACTGTTCGAGGTCCTAATGCCACCAGTACACGGTGTAGGGGTTCATGGTCGTGAGCTGCGCCGGATCGTTGAGGCAGCTGGTGCTGACGAACCGCCACCAGGTCGTCCCGGGGATGTGCACCATCATGAACCGGTTGTCGACGGTGACGTAGCGCCACAGGACCAGCGACGTCCCGATCCCGCTCGCGGACTCGTCGTAGCCCGGCCCGTTGACCACCCACGGCCGGACGTTGCCGAACGTGTGGCAGTTGGCGTTGATGTAGACCGGGCTCCCGTCCTGACACGCGCCCGGCGCGCAGTTGGCGTAGTAGGCGAAGTCCGCCGGCGCCCGCGACGCCGAGTCGACGCAGTTCGTGCGCCCGCGCAGCCCCTCGAAGCTCGTCCGATCCGACCGGATCCACCCGCAGGCGTTGAAGTTCCCGGGGATGTACCCGCCGTTGTAGGTGAACGTCCCCTCGTTGTTGCTCACCGGATCCGAGATCCACGACCGGTACATCACCACCCCCGGCGCGCAGAGCCCGATGATGTAGCCCCCGGGCTCGTTGGCGATCGGCGCCCAGCCCACGTCGTTGCAGGTGTACTGGTTCTGGGCGGTCGTCGCGTTGGCCACCGGCCCGCCGTGCGTCGAGCCGCCGCCGAGGCCGGACGTCGCCGGGGCGGGGCTGACCGGGACCGGCGTGGCCAGCGCGGAGGACGGCGGATCGGCGCCGGCCACCGCGGTCGCGCTTCCCGCGACGAGGACGGTCAGCGCGCAGAGCACGAGGGCGGCCCAGCGGCGCGGCGCCGTCCGCGACACGGACGGCGTCGAGCGGTACATCAGGTTCATCTGCTTCTCCCAGATCCAGGACGAATGCGTGGCCAGCACGCGAGCGCAGGAGCGCCCTGAGCGCTGTTGAATGGTGCGCATCCAATCCTTGCACCGCCGGTGAGACAAGCTGGCTATTCGTCCAGCCTGTGCCGGACAGGCAACGTTGATCGCTCACGGGATCAACGCGCTGGGGGATCAGCTCGGATAGTCCCCGGCCCGGAGGTCGTCGAGCAGGCTCGGGTGGGTGGGCTCCCATCCGAACCGCTCGCGGGTCAGCGTGCTGGTGCTCGGCTGGTCGACGGCGAACATCGCGCCGAGCACGCCGAAGCTCTCGGGCGGGACCTCCTGGACCGGCAGGCCGAGCTCGTGGCCGATCGCCTCGGCGAGCGTGCGCATCGCGTCGCCCTCGTCGCCGACGGCGTGCGCGATGGTGCCCGGCTCGCCCTGCTCGAGCACGAGCCGGAACAGCCGCGCGGCGTCGAGCCGGTGGACGGCGGGCCACCGCTGCGTGCCGTCCCCGACGTAGCCGGAGACCCCGGCGCGCCGGGCGGCGGCGAACAACATGGTGGCGAACCCGTACGGCCCGCCCGCGGCGTGGACCGAGCGCGGCAGCCGCACGAGCCCGACGCGGACGCCCCGCTCCGCGTAGGCGAGGGCGGCCACGCCGGCGCGACCGCGCCCGCCGACGGGCCCCTCGGTCAGCGTCGGGTCCTCCTCGGTCGACGGCCGCCCGGCAACGACCGGCGTGCCGGCGCTGAGCACGAGCGGCTTGCCGCTGTCCTGCAGCGCGGCGCAGAGGGTCTCGATGGCCGCCGTCTCCTGGGCGATGCCCTCCTCCAGGTTGGTGAAGTCGTTGGAGAAGGCGAGGTGGATGGTGCCGTCGGCCTGGCCGGCGGCGGCGCCCAGGGCATCGAGGTCGGTCAGCGCGCCGCGCTGGACGCCGGCACCTGCGGCGGCGAGCGCCTCGGCGGAGGCGTCGGACCGCGCGAGGCCGACGACCTCGTGGCCCGCGGCGAGGAGCTCGGGGACGACGACGGAGCCGATTCCGCCCGTCGCGCCGGTGACGAAGACGCGCATTGCTGGTTCTCCTTCAGGTGATGGGACCGTTGTCGCATCAACGTAGCAGCACGATGGGACCAAGGTCGCATCGATACCATGGGCGCCGTGCCACGCTGGCAACCCGACGGGCGCGAGCGGCTGATCGCCGCCGCCCTGCAGCTGTTCTCCGAGCAGGGCTACGACGAGACGACCGTGGCC